>NZ_QAII01000137.1 GCF_003060965.1 Caulobacter sp. HMWF025
GGCCGATCCCCAGCCAGAGCAGATAGGCCGCGCCGGCCCCTTGCAGCACCCCATAGGCCAGGGTCGAGGCGGTCAGCAGGGCTCCGGCCCCGCAGGCAGCGGCCAGCCCCCAGATCATGCAGCCGGCCCCGATCCCCACCGCTGCCGCGAAAGCCCGGCGCGGCCCGCCCGTCGCCGCCGTCCGCAGGACGAGGGCCGTATCGAGGCCCGGCGTGAGGGTCAGCAGGCCGGCGGCCAGGCCGAAGGCCAGCAAGGCTTGGGTCGCGGTCAAGGGGCGGCTCCTGGATAGGCGGTTTGTCAATCAATGCATGGTCCTGTCGCCTCATGACCACAAGCCGCGACCGACTGTCCGGACTGGACGCCCTTCGCGGTGCTGCTGCCTTGAGCGTCCTGCTGTTTCATGCCCGGGGACTGGTGCTACCGCGCGGCCTGCTGACCCACGGCTATCTGGCGGTGGACCTGTTCTTCATCCTGAGCGGCCTCGTCCTGGCCCGGGCCCATGACGCGGTCCTCCAGGCCGGTGGCGGGATGCAGTTTCTGAAGCGCCGCCTGATCCGGCTCTATCCGGTCGTCCTGCTGGGCCTTGTCCTCGGTGGCGTAATCCATCTCGCCGCCGGCGTGGACCTGCCGACCGTGGGCCTTCTGCTGGCCCTGGGAGCCCTGTTCATTCCCTTCCCGGTGACGCTGGACGTCTTTCCGCTGAACGGTCCGCAGTGGTCGCTGCTGTGGGAACTGGTCGCCAACGGGATCTATGCCCTGATCGCGCCCTGGCTGACCCTGCCGCGCCTGGCCCTGTTGACCCTGGCGGGAGCCGTGGGCCATGGCCTGCTGACCCTGAGGTTCGGCACCGGCTCCATCGGATCCTTCGGCCAGGACTGGTTCGGCGGCGGGCCGCGCGTGGTGTTCGGCTTCTTCGCCGGCGTTCTGCTGTGGCGGCTGACGGCCGGCGGTCGCCTGAACCGGCTACCGGCCGGTGTTCCGATCGGCTGGCTCATCGGTGGCGTCTTGCTGACACTTACCCTGCCGGTGCCGGAGTCCGCCCGTGCAACCTATGATCTGGCTATCGTGCTGCTGGTCTTTCCCCCGCTCGTGGCCCTGGCGGCCAGGGCCCGCCCTGCCGCAGCGGGCTGGCGCGCGGTCCTCGACCGGCTGGCGGGGCTGTCCTACGCCCTCTATGCGCTGCACATGCCGCTGCTGTGGGGAGCCCGCTTTCTGGTCAGCCGCGTTTGGCCAGAGGGCCTGTCCGGCCCGGCGGTCGGCGCGGCGGCCATGGGCCTGGCCCTGCTTCTGGCTCATCTGGTTCACCGCCATTTCGAACCCTGGGCCGCAAAGCAGCTCAGGCCCTTGGCGGCCTGCCGGCCGGGTCAGTCGCGCTCGACCAGCCGGCCGTCTTCCCAGACGCGGTAGAAGCACGAGCGGAAGCCGACATGGCAGGCCCCGCCGTCGCCCTGGGGGCGGACCTTCAGCAGGACGGCGTCCTGGTCGCAATCGACCCGCAGCTCAGACACGATCTGCAGCTGGCCGCTGGTCTCGCCCTTCTTCCAGAGGGCGTTGCGCGAGCGGCTGAAATAGTGGGCGACACCGGTCTCGAGCGTCAGGGCCAGCGCCGTGTCGTTCATCCAGGCCAGCATCAGGATCTCGCCCGTATCAGCATGCTGGGCGATGGCGACCACCAGGCCGTCAGCATTGAAACGCGGAGCCAGAAGCTCGCCCCGCTCCAGGGCGTGGGTGTCGGGGGCGGTCGGGAATGGGGTCATGCTCATGGACTGGCATATGGCGCCGCGGGGGTCATTTGGGC
>NZ_QAII01000015.1 GCF_003060965.1 Caulobacter sp. HMWF025
CTTCTTCGCGATCGCATCGCGTATCTCGATCGCGTTAGAAACGCGGCCGTTCGCGCCAAGCACCATCGACCAATCAAGACCAGCCACTTCGCACGCTCGCAAACCTGCCAGGGCGGTGAGGAGCAGTATGACGCGATCTCTAAGCGGCACCTTTGAATGAGCAACGTGTTTGAGCGCCCGCTTGAGTGTGGCAGGCGTCAACGCCTTTGCCTGTCGTCCAGTCATGGTTTTGTTCCTTTCTTGGCATGGCAAAGCCCCCCGCTAGCCGTCGCTAGGGGGCTCAATGGATGTGGAAAATCCGGCTCAGTGTGTCTGGAAGAGTCGCACCAGTACGCTCATGCGTGAGCCAGGCCTTCGGTACGCAAAGCCATCTATGGGGCGGAGCAAATGGGAGCGACGATGTTGGTGCTGGCGCAGATGAGCAGATGGCACATCTGCCGAAGCCAGCGGACTCGCGTCGAATGCCTTGGGGAGCTTCTTCGCGAAATGGCCTGCGCCAATTGTTGCAGAGCCGCCTAGGGCGGCGCTAGCCGTGGCAAGACCATGGCGCTGCCAGTAGACCTCTCCGCCTGGACGCTCAAATCCGTGGATCGCCACCAGGTGAATGGTCGGACGCTCTAACTTAAGCCGCGCAGCGTAGCGGCCCAGCAGAACGCTCGCCTCATCCCGATGCGGCCAGCGCCAGAACGTTTGTGGGTGACCAAAGAAGCGAAGGGTGCCGCGCTTCTGGGTAGGGCCAATTGCCAACTCAGCGAGAGCAAAAGCATCGTAGCAAACGCTGAGCATCGCCTGGTCGCCATTGGGAAGGCGGAGGTAGCGCCCCCTATCGCCAAAATCGTCTTCAAACAGGAGGTAGGGCACCCTCCCCCATTCATTCGTATCGCCGTCGACCGGAAAGATCTTTCGCGCGAATGCCCGGCATTGGTGCTGATCAAACGCGACTACAAGTTGGTCGCCGCGAAAGCCGTGGCTTGGACGATTGGTATCGATCCCAGCGATGACCAGGCACCCCGGAGAGCGGGCAGACAGCTTCTTGGCAATGAGCCGGCAGCCTTCACCCACCTCGGTCTCATCGATCAGTTCAAACCGCTCGTGAGACGAAAGCGGCCCAAACCAGATGTTCAGTCGAAAGTAGCCGGCGGGGAGCAAAAGCGCGTCGATGT
>NZ_QAII01000138.1 GCF_003060965.1 Caulobacter sp. HMWF025
AGCCAGACCCTCACCGGAACGCCAGACGCCGAGACCCTGACCGGCGGAGATGCCGACGACACCCTGATCGGGGCCGGCGGGGCCGACACCCTGGATGGCGGAGCCGGTGACGATGTCGCTGTCTACTACGGACCGCGCGCAGACTTCGAAGTCTACGCTGTTGGTGCGGACCACTATCTGGTGCACGACATCTTGGGTGACCAGGCCATCGATCAACTGACGTCCATAGAGTTTCTGCTCTTCAACGAGGGTCTGATCGCTATTGACGATATGATCTCAGGCCTCTGGCTGGAAGGTACGGCCTCGGCCGAGACCCTGACCGGCGGCACCGGCGTTGACGTCCTCATGGGCGGCCTCGGCGAGGACAGCCTGATCGGGGGCGCGGGCACGGACACGGCCCGCTTCAGCGGCACGCTCGCGGCCTCGACCGTCTACAGCGACGGCGCCGGCGGCTATATCGTCAGCGGCACGGACGGCTTTGACCGCCTGCAGGGCGTCGAGCGCCTGGCCTTCGATGACCAGACCGTCACGACGGCTTCAGCGGCCACGGCCCTGTGGCTTGAAGGCACCGCCTCGGCCGAGACCCTGACCGGCGACGTCGGCGATGACGTCCTCACGGGCGGTCTGGGCGACGACAGCCTGGTCGGCGGCGCCGGCACGGATACGGCCCGCTTCAGCGGCACCCTGGCAGCCTCGACCGTCTACAGCGACGGCACCGGCGGCTACATCGTCAGCGGCACGGACGGCTTCGATCGCCTGCAGGGCGTCGAGCGCCTGGCCTTCTCGGACCAGACCTTGGATGCGGCGACCGCCGCTTCGGCCCTGTGGCTTGAAGGCACCGCCTCGGCCGAGACCCTGACCGGTGGCATGGGCGACGACGTCCTGACCGGCGGTCTGGGCGACGACAGCCTGGTCGGCGGCGCAGGCACGGATACGGCCCGCTTCAGCGGCACCCTGGCAGCCTCGACGGTCTACAGCGACGGGACCGGCGGCTTCATCGTCAGCGGCGCAGACGGCTTCGACCGCCTGCAGGGCGTCGAGCGCCTGGCCTTCTCCGACCAGACCGTGGATGCGGCGACCGCCGCCACGGCGCTTTGGCTCGAAGGCACGGCCTCGGCCGAGACCCTGACCGGCGACGCCGGCGACGACGTCCTCACGGGCGGCCTCGGCGACGACAGCCTGGTCGGCGGCGCCGGCACCGACACCGCGCGCTTCAGCAGCACCCTGGCAGCCTCGACCGTCTACAGCGACGGCACCGGCGGCTACATCGTCAGCGGCAACGACGGCTTCGATCGCCTGCAGGGCGTTGAACGCCTGGCTTTCTCCGACCAGACGGTCGATGCGGCGACCGCCGCTTCGGCCCTGTGGCTTGAAGGCACGGCCTCGGCCGAGACCCTGACCGGTGGCACGGGCGACGACGTCCTGACCGGCGGTCTGGGCGACGACAGCCTGGTCGGCGGCTCGGGCACGGATACGGCCCGCTTCAGCGGCACGCTCGCTGGCTCGACGATCTACAGCGACGGGACCGGCGGCTTCATCGTCAGCGGCACAGACGGCTTCGACCGCCTGCAGGGCGTTGAACGCCTGGCCTACTCCGACCAGACGGTCACGGCCGC
This sequence comes from Caulobacter sp. HMWF025, assembly GCF_003060965.1. GTDB lineage: Bacteria > Pseudomonadota > Alphaproteobacteria > Caulobacterales > Caulobacteraceae > Caulobacter. The sequence continues at coordinate 1,617 of NZ_QAII01000138.1, forward strand.
CTCGGCGGCCACCGCGCTCTGGCTGACGGGTACGGCCTCGGCCGAGACCCTGACCGGTGGCACGGGCGACGACGTGCTGACCGGCGG
>NZ_QAII01000139.1 GCF_003060965.1 Caulobacter sp. HMWF025
GGTGCAGAGCCAGGCCCTGCCGCCCCTGGCCCAGGCCGAACCCCCGCCGCCACCGCCGCCGCCTGTGCAGGCGAGGCCGGTGCCACCCGTCGTGGTCACCACGGTGACCGGTCCGGTCGTGGCGGTGTCCGGCAAGCCGAAGGTCTATGTGGTCAAGTCCGGCGACGCGCTTGACGCCATTGCCCGCAAGCTCGACACCACCCGCGCCGATCTGGCCAAGGACAATGACCTCGAAGCCCCGTACCGGCTGAAGCTGGGCCAGGAGCTGAAGGGGCCGGCCACCAAGGGCAAGGCCTATGTGGTTCAGACCGGCGACACGCTCACGGCCATCGCCAAGCGCTTCAATGTGACGGCTGCCGCCCTGGCTGGCGAGAATGACCTGAAAGCCAGTTCGGCCATCCGCAAGGGCCAGAAGCTGGTGCTGCCGGAAGGCTTCAAGGACAAGGGGCCGATCAAGACGACGGTCCCCGGCACCGCCGCGCCGGTCCAGACCGCTGCGCCCGCAGCCGCGCCGCGTCCCACGACTTCGACGCGGCCCGCCGAGCCGGTCCGTTCAGCCCCTGTGCCGGCCGCCGAGGCGGATGAGGTCGAACGCGCGCCCGCCGCGATTACGACCACCACGACCTCGCTCAGCGTGACCGGGTCGGTCGTCACCGTTACCGGGCCGCGCCAGGTCTATTCGGTGAAGTCGGGCGACACGCTCAGCTCGATCGCCCGCCGCTTCGACATGAGCGTCAGCGACCTGGCCGACGACAACAAGCTCGACGCCGACAAGACCCTGCGGCTGGGCCAGAAGATCAAGGGCCCGGCCACCTCGGCCAAGGCCTATGTCGCCCAGGGTGGCGATACCCTGACGGCCATTGCCAAGCGCTTCAATGTCACGCCCAAGGCCCTGGCTGCCGAGAACGACCTGAAGGTCGCGGCCACCCTGAAGAAGGGGCAGAAGATCCGTCTGCCGGACGGCTTCCGCGACAAGGGTCCGATCAAGACCACGACCACCACGACCCGGCCCGCGCCGTCTTCAGGGTCTGACGCCCCCGCTACGGGGACGGCCGAGAGACCGGCCCTGACGCCGCCCGCGCCCGTGCCCTATACGCCTGCGCCCCGTCCCGTGACCCCGCCGGTCAACAGCTATCCGCGCCCGTCGGCTCCGGTGGCCGCCCAGCCGGTCACGCCGTCGGCGCCGACCCGGCCGATCATCGAGAGCAGTGCCGCGCCGACCGAGGCCGAGATCATCGCCTCGGGCCGGGGCAAGTTCGCCTGGCCGCTGCAGGGCGAGATTATCTCGGACTTCGGGATCAAGGGCACCGGTCAGCGCAATGACGGCCTCAACATCCGCGCGGCGGCGGGCACGTCCGTCCTGTCGGCGGCTGACGGCGAAGTGGCCTATGCCGGCAACCAGGTGCCGTCGTTCGGCAATCTCGTGCTGGTGAAGCACGCCGACGGCTGGGTGACGGCCTATGCCCATCTGGGCAGCTCGGACGTCAAGATGCGCCAGCAGGTGGTCAAGGGCCAGCAACTGGGCACCGTCGGCGCCACCGGCGGCGTCACGGAGCCGCAGCTGCACTTCGAGATGCGCTTTGCCCCGACCGCCAAGGACAAGGCCCGTCCGGTCGATCCGAACCTGGTCCTGCCAAAGTAGGTGGGGCAACCGGCCAACGCCGCAGGCCCCCACCTGACCGGCATTCGCCGGTCGTCCGCCCCTGGAGGGGGCGGATGAAGCGCGCTCCATCTTCCCCCTCCGGGGGAGGAGGGGTGCGAAGCGGCCCGGAGGGGGCAAGTCCGCTGATCCCGACGCTTCATTCCGAGCGCGGGGAAAAGGCTCAGGTCGAACCGGCCACCCTAGCCCGGCAAGCCCTTGCCCAGCTCCCCCGCCAGGTCGCGGATGAACTGCCAGGCCACCCGGCCGGAGCGCGCGCCGCGCAGCTGTGACCACTGCAGGGCCCGGCGGTCGAGGTTTTCCACCTCAAGATCAAAGCGCTCGGCATAGGTGCGGATCGCCGCCAGATAGGTGGGCTGCTCCATCGGGGGAAAGCCGATCCACAGGCCGAACCGGTCGGAAACGCTCATCTCTTCTTCGGCATCCTCGGCGGCGGCGATCGCCCCCTGGGTCTCGACATGGTCGCGCGGCATCAGGTGGCGGCGGTTTGAGGTAGCGACGAACAACACGTTCTCGGGGGGACCGGCGACGCCGCCCTCGAGGGCCGACTTGAGGGCCTTGGCCGCAGCGGCCCCGTCCTCGAATGACAGGTCATCGCACAGCACCACAAAGCGCTCGGCGCGCGGGCGCAGGCGGTCGAACAGCGGGGGCAGGGCGGCGATCTCGTCGCGATCGACCTCGACCAGCTTCAGGCCGGGATGCTCCGCGCAGACGGCCATGAAGGCGGCCTTGGTCATCGAGCTCTTGCCGGTGCCGCGCACGCCCCACAGCAGGACGTGATTGCAGGGCAGGCCAACGGCGAAGCGCTGCAGGTTCTGGACGAAGCGCTCCTTCTGCCGCTCGACGCCGACCAGAAGGTCCAGCGGCATCGGATAGTCGGGCGCGGCGATGAAGCGGTCACCGGCCGACTCGTGCCGGAACAGGCTTGCGCCGGTGAAGTCCGGCTGGGCCGGTTCCGGCGGTGCCAGGCGCTCCAGAGCGTCTGCAATACGGGCGAGAAGCGGGGTGTAGGCGTCAGTCATGATGTGTGCTCCTAACCACACCCGGGCCTCATTGCAAAAGACGAGGCGAGCGCATAGCTTCCGCCGACTTGGCGCGACCCCATATAGGCGGCGCGAACCTGGATTTTTTTGGAGACGTCATGCCCGGTGGCCTGAGCGCACAGTTGATGCAAATCGCCCCCATCCTTCTGATGGTGGTGCTGTTCTATTTCATGCTGATCCGTCCGCAGCAGAAGCGGGCCAAGGAGCATCAGACGATGCTCTCCAATCTCAAGCGCGGTGACAATGTGGTTCTGTCGAGCGGCATGCTCGGCAAGATCGTCCGCGTCGAAGACAAGGAAGTCGGCGTCGAGATCGCCCAGGGCGTCACCGTCAAGGTGGTCAAGGGGATGATCGCCGAGGTCCGGACCAAGGGCGAACCCGCCCCGGCCAACGACCCCAAGAACTAGTCACCTGAAGCCGGCGCGCGTTCGCAAGGACCGCGCCGGCTTCAGACCTTTCTGACCTGGCGCATTTTCGATCTGCAAACCGGTCTCCGCTTTGCCTGAAAATGCTCTAGAGCTTCGACGACCACTCGGCGCCGCAAGGCGTCGCCCAGAGCCCTGATCCATGCTGACACTGTCCCGCTGGAAGATCTTCGCCGTCACCCTGTCGGTGATCTTCGGCATCGTCTTCACCCTGCCGAATCTTCTGCCGCAGAAGACGCTTGATGCGCTTCCGGGCTGGGTTCCGAAGCAAAAGCTCAACCTGGGTCTCGACCTGCAGGGCGGGTCGTATCTGCTCTATGAGGTCGACACCGACGCCCTGCGCCGCGAGCGCCTGACCAATCTCGTCGAGGACGTCCGCACGGCCCTGCGCAACGAGCAGATCGCCTTTGGCGAGCTGGGCGAGGCCAATGGCGTGATCAGCGTCCGCATCGCCGAGTCCGGCAAGGTGACGGAGGCTGCCAGCCTCCTGCGTCGCAGCATCGGTGCGCCGCTGGCCGGGGCCATCGGCGGCCGTGACGTCTCGGTGGCCAGCCGCGACAACCAGCGCCTTGAGATCACCTTCGTCGCCGAGGCCGCCAAGGCCGATGCGGCCAAGGCGGTCGAGCAGTCCATCGAGACGATCCGCCGCCGCATCGACAGCATGGGCACCAAGGAGCCGACGATCACCCGCCAGGGCACCAACCGGATCATGATCCAGGCGGCCGGCGAGAGCGATCCCGAGAAACTCAAGAACGTCATCGGCAAGACCGCCAAGCTGACCTTCCAGATGGTCGACGAGGCCGTGACCCCGGAAGACCTGGCCGCCGGCCGGATCCCCCCGGGCACCGAGGTGCTGCCCAGCGAGGACCGCTATGTGGCGTCCTATGCGGTGCGCAAGCGCGCCATCGTCTCGGGTGACGAGCTGACCGGCTCGCAGCAGACCTTCGACCAGAACGGCGCGCCCGCCGTGTCCTTCGCTTTCAACGGCCAGGGCGCCCGCAAGTTCGGTGACGCCACGGGTCGCAATGTCGGCAAGCGTTTCGCGATCATTCTCGACGGCAAGGTCATTTCTGCGCCGCGCATCAACCAGGCCCTGCCGGGCGGTTCGGGCATCATCACCGGCAACTTCACGCCGGAGAGCGCGGCCGAACTGTCGCTGCTGCTGCGGTCGGGTGCTCTGCCCGCGCCGCTGATCGTTGAAGACCAGCGGACCGTCACCGCCGAACTCGGTGCCGACGCCGTGCGGGCCGGCTCGATCTCGCTGGCCATCGGTGCGGCCGCGATGTTCGTGTTCATCATCCTCGCCTACGGTCTGTTCGGCGGCTTTGCCGCCATCGCCCTGTTCATCAACGTGCTGATGATCATCGGCATCATGTCGATGACCCAGGCGACCCTGACCTTCCCCGGTATCGCGGGCCTGATCCTGACGCTCGCCGTCGCGGTCGACGCCAACGTGCTGATCTATGAACGGATGCGCGACGAGGCCAATGCCGGGCGAACGCCCATGGCGGCGGCCGATACGGGCTTCCGTCTGGCCCTGGTCTCGATTCTCGACGCCAACATCACCAGCCTGATTTCGGCGCTGATCATGTTCGGCTTCGGCTCGGGTCCGGTGAAGGGCTTCGCCTGGACCCTGTCCATCGGCGTGTTCACCTCGGTGTTCACCGCCGTCATCATCACTCAAGTGCTCATCGGTTGGTGGTTCAAGGTCGCCAAGCCGAAGAAGCTGCCGATCGCATAGGAGACCGGACCATGCGTTGGCCCCTCATTCGCTACATCCCGCGCGCCACCCACTACCGCTTCGTGCGGTGGGCTCCGGTCGCCGCCGTGTTTTCGCTGATCCTCATCCTCGGGTCCTGCGTGTCGCTGTTCACCCAGGGCCTGAACCTGGGCATCGACTTCAAGGGCGGCGTGTCGCTCGAGATCGTCATGCCCCGGCCGGTGCCGCTAGCCGAACTGCGCCACGAGCTCGACGTCATGGGGGCCCATGACGGTCAGGTGCAGGGCTTCGGTTCGCCGAACTCGGCCATGGTCAAGTTCCTGCCGGTCAAGGGCGAGAACGTTGGTGAGGCCTCCAAGAAGGTCGAGCAGGCGCTGATCAAGAAGTTCCCGGATCTGACCATCAAGAGCCGGTCGGAAGTCGGGGCCAAGGTCTCGGGCGAGCTGCTGACCTCGGGCTTCAAGGCGCTCGGCATGGCGCTGCTGCTGATGCTGGCCTACATCTGGTTCCGCTTCCAGCTGCAGTTCGGCCTCGGGGCCGTGGTCGCGGTGTTCCACGACATCGTTCTGACCCTGGGTCTGCTGTCGGTGATGCGCATCGAATTCTCGATGACCGAGATCGCCGCCCTGCTGACCGTGATCGGCTACTCCATGAACGAGAAGGTCATCACCTTCGACCGTCTCAAGGAGAACCTGCGCAAGTACAAGAAGACCCCGCTGCGCGACATCATCGACCTGTCGGAAAACGAGCGTCTGTCGCGGACGATCATCACCGGCACGACGGCGTTGCTGGCCCTGGGCGGGACGATGTTCTTCGGCGGCCCGGTGCTGTTCCCGCTGGTCTTCACCATGACCTTCGGCATCATCATCGGCACCTATTCGTCGATCTATATCGCCCTGCCGCTGATCCTGGTCTGGGGTGTCAATCGCAATGACGATGAAGCCACGCCCCAGAAGCTGGGCGCGGCCTCGCGGCCCTGATCATGGCCGGCCTTCGCCAACCGCCGTCGATCGACGCCTGGGGCGGGGGCGGGTTCCGCGTGTCCGGGGCCTGGCGCCCCGGCTCGCTCCTGGTCATTGACGACCAGCCGCGCGACTGGTCGGCCTCGGCCCTGGCCGCGCTGACGCCGGATGACTTCGCCGAAGTGCTGTCCGCCGGCGGGGCGGTCGAGTTCGTCCTGCTCGGCGGGGGACTGGTCAATGCGCTGCCGCCCAAAGCCGTCCGTGACGCCCTGAAGGCGGCCGGTATCGGGCTGGAGTTCATGAGCACCGAGGCGGCGGCCCGGACCTATAACGTCCTGGCCAGTGAAGGCCGGCGCCTGGCAGCGGCCCTGATCGCGGTCTAGGCCCGGCCCCGTCGAGCGCGGGTATCCAGCCCTTTGCCGATTTGGCCGAACCGGCCTATAGCTGGCTCAAAGACTTAAGCTTATGGGGGCTGAAATGGTCGGGCTACTCTCGAACTTCCGCAATACCTTTATCGTCAGCTGCATTCTCGCGCTGGTGATCGTGTTTGGCTTCGGGCACAGCCCGCATGGTTTTGACGGGTCCTACTTCCAGGCGGTGTTCCGCTGGCTGCACCTGTTCTTCGGCATCCTGTGGATCGGGCTGCTGTACTATTTCAACTTCGTCCAGATCCGCGTGATGCCGCAGATCCCGGCTGAACTGAAGCCGGCGATCAGCAAATACATCGCGCCGGAAGCCCTGTTCTGGTTCCGCTGGGCGGCGCTGGCCACCTGGGTCATGGGCGTGATCCTGGCCTTCAGCCGTGGCTACCTGGCCGAAGCCGCGACCCTGGGTCTCTGGGGCGGCTACGAAAAGGGTGTCGACATGGGATTCACCTTCATCGGCCTCGGCATGTGGCTGGCGACGATCATGTTCATCAACGTCTGGGGCGTGATCTGGCCGAACCAGAAGCGGGCCCTCGGCATTGTCGAGGCCGACGCCGATACCAAGGCCAAGGCCGCCAAGATGGCCATGCTGTTCAGCCGCATCAACACCCTGCTCAGCATCCCGATGCTGGCGACGATGGCGATGTACCAGACGCTGTTCGGCTGATCCTTCGGCAAATTCGTGTATGGGAAGGGCCCGCTCAAGCCGAGCGGGCCTTTTTCGTTTGAAGACCCATGGCCGACACCGAAACCCTCGACGACCTCGTCCGCCGCGTCGATCCTGACCGCTGGCTGGCCAGCCGCTTCATCGCCGACGCTGCGGCGCGGGCCGATGTCATCGCGCTCTATGCCTACAACTACGAGCTGGCCCGGGTGGCCGGTGGGGTCTCCAACGCCCTGATGGGCGAGATCCGTCTGACCTGGTGGCGTGAGGCCATGGAAGAGCTCGCGGCCGGCAAGGCCCCCCGCAAGCATCCCACCGTCGAGGCCCTGGCCGCCTCGGGCCTTGATCCCCTGGCCCTGGCCGCCATGGCCGAGGCCCGGTTCGCCGATCTCGACGAAGGCCCTCTGGCCGGTGAGGGCGAGGTCCTGGCCTATGTCGACGGGACGGCCGGAGCCCTGGCCGTGCTGGCCGCAAGGCACCTTGATGCTTCCGCCGATCCGCATGCCGTCAAGGGCGCGGCCCGGGCCTATGGCCTGGCCGGTCTCTGGCGTCTGAAGCTGGTCGGTCGGTCGCGTCTGCCGGCCGACTGGTCCCGGGACGAGGCCGCCGCCCGGGTTGCCGCCCAGCTCCGGATCGCCCGGACCGAGGTGCGACGTCTGCCCGTCGCCGCCTTTGCCGCCGTGGCACCGGCGGCGCTGGCCGGGGTCTATGTTCGCGACCGGATCCCCGGCGAGCTCGAAAAAAAGGCCCGCCTCACCTGGTCGGTGGCGACGGGCCTGCTCTAACAGCTTCTGCGGACTACTTCTTTTCGGCGGTCCACTGGTTCAGCCAGTCCATCACTTCCTTGTGCCACTGCACCGAGTTCTGGGCCTTCAGGACCCAGTGGTTCTCGTTCGGGAAGTACAGCAGCTTGCTGGGAATGCCCTTGCGCTGCAGGGCCGTGAAGGTCGAGATCCCCTGTTCCAGCGGCACGCGGTAGTCGAGCTGGCCCTGCACGACCAGGGTCGGCTTGGTCCATTTGGCCACGTGGTCGGCCGGGTTGAACCTGGCATAGGTGGTGTTGGGCTCCCACGGGGTGCCGCCGTTCTCCCACTCGCTGAACCACAGTTCCTCGGTCGAGTAGCCCATGAAGCGGCTGTCGAAGATGCCGTCGTGATTGACCAGACACTTCCACGGCTCGTTCCAGTTGCCGGCGATCCAGTTGATCATGAAGCCGCCATAGGAAGCCCCCAGCGCGCAGGCACGGTCACCGTCCAGGAAGCTGTAGGTCTTGAGGGCGTGGCTCCAGCCCTTCTGCAGGTCCTCGAGGGGCCGGTCGCCCCAGTGCTGGCTGATCGAATCCGTGAAGGCCTGACCGTAGCCCGTGGAGCCGTGGAAATCGATCATCACCACGGCATAGCCCGCGGCCGCATAGGTCTGCGGGTTCCAGCGGTACGACCAGCCGTTGCCGAACGACCCCTGCGGGCCCCCGTGAATCAGGAAGGCGACCGGATAGCGCTTGGCCGGGTCGAAGTTGGCCGGCTTGACCACAAAGCCGTGCACCGTCTCCTCGTTCCAGCCCTTGAAGCTGAACTGCTCGGGCTCGCCCCAGGCGACATCCTTCAGACGCTCGGCCGACACGCTGGCGACCTTCACCGCCGGCCCCTTGGCCGGCAGGAAGAACAGCTCGGACGGGCTTTTCAGGGAGTCCTGGGCATAGACCAGGCCCTGCGGCCCGACGTCGAAGGCGCTGACATGGCCGTCGCCGGTGACGGGGGTGACCTTGCCGGTCTTGACGTCGATGGCGAAGATTCGGGCCTGGCCCACATCCTGGGCGGTGGCATAGATCGTCTTGCCGTCGGGGCTCCAGGCGACAGCGTCGGCCGAGCGGTCCCAGTCAGGGGCCAGCTCGCGGTCCTGCTTGGTCGTCCGGTCACGGATCATGATCCGGAAGCGGTCAGCTTCGAAGCCGGGACGGCTCATGGCGCGATAGACGGCAAACTTGCCGTCCGGCGAGGGAACGGGCGCCGTGTCCCAGGCCTTGTTGGCGGCGGTGCGATTGCTGATCGGCTCCGAGCCGTCAAACTTGGCGACCCAGAAGTCGTAATTGGTGCTCCAGGCCTCGTCCGTGCCGGCCAGCTTGGCGGAGAAGGCGACGCCGTCCTGCTCCGGGGTAATGACAAAGTCCTCATCGCCGCCGAACGGCTTGGTCGGCGAGTCGCCGTCGAAGCCCTTCATCAGGTCGACGGGCGTCCCGGTCGCCAGGCCCTGGTCATCAAGGGTGTAGGCAAACAGGTGGTTCTGGGTGCCGTTGTTCCAGGTATCCCAGTGGCGGATCATCAGGCGGTCATAGACAACGCCCGTGGCCTTGGAAGCCGCCTTGGCGGCGAGCCGCGCCTCGGTGCAGCCGAGGTCCGGGCAGTCCGGGAACACGGCCAGGCCGACGACGACGGTCTTGCCGTTGGGAGCCACCTTGAAGGCCTGAACGTCAAATGGCGCCTTGGTCACCTGCACGGCCGCGACCCCGGTCACGTCGGTGCGGAACACCTGGTCGGTCCCGCCGGCGCGGCCCGACAGGAAATAGATCGACTTGCCGTCGGCGCTCCAGCGGCCGCTGCTGGCCCCGCCGTCCGAAATCGCCAGGCGCTGCGGCGGTGTCCTGGCCTTCAGATCGGCGATCCACAGAGACATCGACGCCCGGTTGGCCGCCAGGTCCATGGTTCGGACCGAATAGACTACATAGCGGCCGTCCGGAGAGACCCGCGGATCGCTCAGCCTGTCGAGGCTGGCCATTTCCTTGGCGGTGAAAGTCCGCGTCTGGGCGGCGGCGCCGCCGGCCAGCGCAGCGGTGAGGGCGAGGGCCGAAGCGGCCAGACGCAGGGTCTTGAGCATGAAACGCGAAATCCCGGTGACGGAGGTCCTGAAGGTGGCCAGAGCCTAGTCCTGCCGCGCGTCGCATGCCAGAGGCGACGCCTACGGACGGTGCTCAGGTCCATGAACGTTCCAGCCAAAGCTTTGTGACGGAATCTTGTCGGGAAAAGGGCACGATATCAAAGGCTTGTATGGTAACAATCCGAAACAGGACTTGCTTTGCCGCAGTGCGGCATAGGTTTTAGGAGTGCAGTGGGGCGTTCAGCGACCGGATCGGGCGCTGATGTCAAACCACAAGGGTTCCAGGTGTCGGCTTCGGCTTATTTTCAGCACACGGTCGCAGGACCGGTGATTTTCGCAGGGATCGGCCTGCATACGGGCCAGCACGTGCGGGTTTCCGTGCGGCCCGCCGGTGTCGATGCGGGCATTACCTTCGTGCGGACCGATGTTCTGGACCGTGACAATCGCGTGGCCGTTCGGGCTGAAGCCGTGTGCCAGACCCAGCTGGGGACCGTGATCAACAACGAGGCCGATGTCCGGGTCTCGACCATCGAGCATCTGATGGCGGCGCTGGCCGCCCTGTCGATCGACAACTGCGTCGTCGAGCTGGACGGTCCGGAAGTGCCGATCATGGACGGCTCCTCCGAGCCCTTCGTCCAGATCCTCGACCGTGCCGGCCGTCGCAAGCAGGAAGCTGCCCGCAAATACATCGAGATTCTGGAGCCGATCCTGGTGGAGGAGGGCGACAAGCGCGCCAGCCTCGAGCCTTCGGACCGGTTTGAAGTAGCCTTCGAGATTGCCTTCGGCAGCAAGGCCATCGGTCGGCAGCGCGTCGACCTGACCGTCGATGAAGACTCGTTCCGTTCCGAGCTCTCCAATTGCCGGACCTTCGGGTTCGTTCGCGATGTCGAAGCGCTGCGGGCCATCGGTCTGGCGCGCGGCGGCTCGATGGAGAACGCCGTGGTCATCGACGGGGACCGGGTGCTCAATCCCGAAGGTCTGCGTCGTCCCGACGAGTTCGTGCGTCACAAGGCGCTGGACGCCGTGGGCGATCTCTACGTTCTGGGCGCGCCGATCATCGGGCGTTTTGAAGGCGTTCTGGCCGGTCATGGCCTCAATAACGCCGTGGTTCGGGCGTTGCTGGCCAAGCCGCGCGCCTGGCGCCTGCGCAATCATGCACAGGTCCTGGCCGAGGCTGTCTGAATAAGCGCGACCGCCGCCGGCCCGCCTTCGCATTTGCGCCCATAGCGGCGTGGTGTAGAAGCCTTGCACGGCGCTCTGGGCGCGCGTTTGCTTCGAGGGTGATAGTCCGTGCTGCTTAAATTCCCGGGACGTTCGGCCATTGCTGTCGCCGCCCTCGTCGTCGCCGTTTCGGTGGCCGGCTGCGCAGGCAAGGCCAAAAAGCCGACCCTGGTCTATGAAGAGCGTCCCGTAGAGCTCCTGTACTCGACGGGGGCCAACCGCCTGGATCGCGGGGCCTGGAACGAGGCCGTCGACTATTTCCGCGAAGTCGAGCGTCAGCACCCCTATTCGGAATGGTCGCGTCGCTCGATCCTGATGACCGGTTTCGCCCACTATCAGGGCAACCAGTATTCGGAAGCCATTTCCGATGCTGACCGCTTCGTCTCGCTCTATCCGGGCAATCCGTCGGCCTCCTATGCCTACTATCTGAAGGCCGTCTGCTATTTCGAGCAGATCGTCGACGTGAACCGCGACCAGGCGGCGACCGAGCAGGCGCTCGCGGCGCTGCGTGACGTTGTGCAGCGCTATCCCAATTCGGAATATGCCCAGGACGCCCGCCTGAAGATCGACATGGTCAATGACCAGCTGGCCGGCAAGGAAATGGCCATCGGCCGCTACTATCTGCGCCAGGGTCAGACGCTGGCGGCCATCGGCCGCTTCCGCACCGTGGTGGACCGTCACCAGACGACCTCTCACACCCCTGAAGCCCTGTTCCGCCTGGTCGAATCCTATCTGACCCTGGGCCTGACCGAAGAGGCCAAGCGCAACGGCGCGGTGCTCGGCTACAACTTCCCGGGCGATCGCTGGTACTCGGACGCCTACAAGCTGCTCAATGACCAGGGCCTGCGCCCGGCCGTCGAGCCGCTGACCCCCGGGGCCAAGAAGAACCTGCTGGACCGTCTGGTGCACGACAAGAACGCCACCCTGGCCCCTCCCGGTGAAAAGCCGGCCAAGAAGGGCGGCGTTCGCGGGCTTCTGGGCCTCTAGATCGACCCACCAGAACACTTGTCGAACATCGCGTGTTCAACACGCTTTGCGAAACGATGATTCTGAGCGATTCTCCGCGCCATGCTGATCGGTCTCTCCATCCGCGACGTGGTGCTCATTGAGAGCCTCGACCTGGCCATCGGGCCGGGTCTGACGGCCCTGACCGGTGAAACCGGGGCGGGCAAGTCGATCATTCTCGACGCGCTCGGCCTGGCGACCGGTGCCCGGGCGGATGCCGGCCTGGTCCGGCGCGGCGCGACCGGACAGGCCTCGGCCACCGCGATCTTCGCCCTGACCGCCGATCACCCAGTCTTTGCCTATCTCGACGACAAGGGCCTGGACTATGGCCGCGACGAGGACCTTGTCCTGCGCCGTCAGCTGTCGGCCGATGGCCGCTCCAGGGCCTTCGTCAATGACCAGGCGACCAGTGTCGGCGTGCTCAAGGACCTGGGAGCCATGCTGCTCGAGGTCCATGGCCAGCACGAGACGGTTGGCCTGCTGGATCCGCGAACCCACCGCACCCTGCTGGACGCTTTCGGCAGTGTCGCCGTCTCGGCCGTGGCCTCCGCCTGGAGCGGCTGGCGCGCGGCCCGTGAGAAGGCCGAAGCCCTGCGGCAGCTGGCCGATCATGCGGCGGCCGAGACCGAGGAACTGACCCTTCGCCTGTCGGAGCTGGACCGCCTCGATCCGCGCGAGGGCGAGGAAACCGCCCTGGCCGAGGAGCGGGCCCTGCTGGGCTCGGCGGAAAAGGCCCTGGCCGATATCGCTTCGGCCCAGGACGCCCTGGGCGGCGATGCCCTGTCCGGCAAGCTGGCCCAGGCCTACCGGGCGCTGGAGCGGGCGCGCGAGCGGGCCCTGCATGCCGGGGCTCCCGCCGACGGTGTGGCCATGACCCGGCTGACGGCGGCCTGCGACTCGGTCGACCGGGCCCTGGTCGAGGCCCAGGAGGCCAGTGCCGCCATCGACGCGGTGGCCGACAGTTTCGAGTTCGAGCCCGACCGGCTGGAGAAGACCGAAGAGCGGCTGTTTGCCCTGCGCGCCATGGCCCGCAAGCTGAACGTGGCCGTCGAGACCCTGCCGTCCCTGCGCGCCGAGTTCGCTGCCCGGCTCCAGGCGATCGAGACCTCGGGCGAAGCCCTGAAAGCTGCCGAGGAAGAGGCGGCTTCGGCGCGGGACGGCTACATCTTTGCCGCCCAGGCCCTGACCGCCGAGCGCCGCGCGGCCGGCGACCGGCTGGCCAAGGCAGTTGAGGCGGAACTGGCCCCGCTGAAACTCGAGAAGGCCCGCTTTCGCGTCGCGGTTGAGGCCCTGCCCGAAGACCGGGCCGGACCAACCGGCGTGGACCGGGTCGCCTTCGAGATCTCGACCAATCCCGGCGCGCCGTTCGGCCCAATGGAGGCCATAGCCTCCGGCGGTGAACTGGCCCGTTTCGCGCTGGCGCTGAAGGCGGCCCTGGCCGGCAAGGGCGGTGGCCCGCAGCCCCTGATGATCTTCGACGAAGTCGATCAGGGCGTCGGCGGCGCGGTAGCCGACGCCGTGGGCCTGCGCCTGAAGCGCCTTGCCGAGAATGCCCAGGTGCTCGTGGTCACCCACTCGGCCCAGGTGGCGGCCCGTGGGGATGCCCACTGGCGGATCGCCAAGTCCGGCGATGATCAGGCAATCCGCACCCGCGTCGAACCCCTGTCCCCGGCCCAGCGCCAGGAAGAGATCGCCCGGATGCTGTCCGGGGCCGAGGTCACCGAGGCGGCGCGGGCGGCGGCGAAGGCGCTGATCGGCTAGGCCGATCCAGATCGTTCTGAGGCAGCTTCACGCGCGAGCCTCGCCTTGATCAAGATCAAGGCGAAAGGCTGGCAACGCACTAGGGCTGGGCTGTGAACACGTCCAAGCCCTCCCGATTGAAACGGTTTTTCGCCCAGCTGGGGCCCGGTCTGATAACCGGCGCGGCGGATGATGACCCCAGTGGCATCGGCACCCACAGCCAGGTCGGGGCCGAGTTCGGCTACGGGTTGGCCTGGACCTTCGTCCTGAGCTTTCCCTTGCTCGCCGTCATTCAACAGGTCGCCGCCGAAATCGGCCGGGTCTCCGGGGGCGGCATAGCCCGCAACCTTCGCCGCCACTATCCGCGCCCTTTGCTCATTGGCGTCGTCCTGCTGTTGCTGGTCGCCAACATCATCAACCTCGGCGCCGATCTGAGTGCCATGGGCGCGGCCCTGGCCTTGCTCACCGGAGGACCCAGCGCGCTCTACACGCTGCTGTTCGGCGTGTTCTGCGTCGTGGTGGAGGTTTTCCTGGACTATGCCCGCTACTCTGCCGTCCTGAAGTGGACCACCCTGTCCCTGCTGAGCTATTTCGCCGTCGTGATGGTCGCCGGCGTGCCCTGGGCCCAGGCCCTGACGGCCCTGGTCGTTCCGGAGATCCAGTGGAACGCGGCCTATGCCACCGCCTTCGTGGCGATCCTCGGCACCACCATCAGCCCCTATCTGTTCTTCTGGCAGGCCGGCCAGGAGATCGAGGAGCAGCACCGCCATCACGCCAAGCCCCTGTGCATCACGCCCAGGGAGGCCGGTCCCGAGCTGAAGCGAATCCGCACCGACACCCTGGTCGGCATGTCCTTCAGCACACTGGTCTCGCTGGCGATCGTCTTCGCCACGGCCGCAACCCTTCACGCGCACGGAATCACCACGATCACGACCTCGGCCCAGGCGGCCGAGGCGCTGAAGCCCATTGCCGGACCGTTCGCCTTCGCGCTGTTTGCGGTGGGTATCATCGGCACAGGCCTGCTGGCCGTGCCGGTGCTGGCGGGATCGGCGGCCTATGCCGTGACCGAGATGGCGGGCGTGGCCGGCAGTCTCGATGCCAAGCCCATGCGCGCCCGCCTGTTCTACGCGACGATCGCCATGACCACCCTGCTGGGGGCGTCGCTCAACTACGTAGGGATTGACCCCGCCCGCGCGCTCTACTGGGCCGCTGTGGTCAATGGCGTCCTGGCTGCGCCCCTGATGGCGGTGATGATGCTGATTGTCCGAAATCCCAGGGCCATGGGTCGGCTGACCCTGTCCAATGGCGAGACCGCCTTGGGATGGACCGCGACGGCGATCATGACCGCCGCCACGGTGATTTTCTTTGCGACGGCCGTCCTGGGACGATCGGCCTAGCCCGCCTGAACGGCATCGACCTCGCGGATGCCGCCACTCTGGCGGGCGCGTGCTCGGCTATCGGGCAGCGACTTCACCCACCCCTGCAGCGGCGCATCCACAAGCCGCTCGAACAGCCAGGCGACCAGCAGGCAGGCGGGCAGGGCCATGGCCCAGATCAGCCACAGGGCAGGCGTGTCGAGGTTCAGCTTGTTGGCCACCAGCCGCGCGACCCCGAACCAGACCACGGCGACGAGTTGATTGGTCAGGAACAGCGGGAAGGACAGTCTCCCGGCGGCTCCGGCCCAGCGCCAGCCCTTGGCGGGTGACGCTCCGGCGGTAAAGATCAGCAGGCCCAGCAGCGCCAGGCTGAGATGATCGAAGCGGCCGAGGGCCTGCAGGGCCACCACGCCCACGGCGGCACCGATCGACAGGGCATCAGCCCAGCGCCCGTTCATGACGACCGTCTCGCCGATCCGGGCGATCAGCAGGCCGATCATGAACAGCGGCACGCCCCGGATCAGGCCAAAGCGCAGCGGCAGCTGGTAGCCCGGCAGGCCGATCAGGGCCCGGGCGGCGAAGTCGATGGCCAGATAGGCGACGAGGCCGACCGCCAGGGCCATCCACGGCGAGCGGACGCTGGACACCCAGCGCCAGGCGAGCGGGAAAAGGGCGTAGCAGACGATCAGGGCCGACAGGGTCCAGGTCGGGATGTTCCAGCCGGACGGGCCCGGGATGAACCAGGCCTGGACCAGGAAGACCTGCGGCAACAGCTGGCTCCACTGGAACCATTGCGGGTTCTGGGGCTCCAGGCCGATGACGCGGGTCGCCAGATAGAAGGCGATGAAGGCCACCAGGACGGCCAGATGGGCCGGCCAGATGCGCAGCACCCGGCGCTTGAGGAAGTCCAGGGTTCCGACGCCGCCCGCCAGGACGCGCGGACCATAGGTCCGGGCCAGGACATAGCCCGACAGCATGAGGAAGAAGTCGGTCGCCAGATAGCCACGGCTGAAGGCCGGATGGACCGCAAACAGGGGCAGGGGCGCGCGTTCGGCCACGTGATAGAGCACGATGAACATGGCCGCCATGAACCGCAGCAGGTCGAGGGTTCCGTCGCGCGACAGGGCGGTTGCCCCGTTTCGGGATGAAGGTGCGGCTCGTGACATCGGCGGGGCTCCTGAAGCCTCGACGCAGCAAGCCACGGGCCACTCGGCGGGAGCAGGAGCCGGCAGCGCGCCCCGGCGCTTGATGCTAGTCTTCCGCCGACCTTCAGCCGCCGGATTCGCCCGTGATCACGACCCCCGTCGCCGACCTTTCCGAAGCCCAGGCCGCCGAGGAACTGGCCCGGCTTGCCGATGAACTGGCCGCTCACGACCTGCGCTACCACCAGCAGGATGCGCCGACGATCAGCGACGGCGAGTACGACGCCCTGAAGCGCCGCAATCTCGACATCGAGGCCCGGTTTCCGCATCTCGTCCGCGAGAACTCGCCGTCGCTGGCGGTCGGGGCGGCGCGGGCCGACCAGTTCGCTCCGGTCGAGCACGGCGTGCCGATGCTCAGCCTCGACAATGCCTTCTCCAATGACGAGGCCGAGGAGTTTGACGCGCGAGTCCGGCGATTCCTGCGGCTCGGGCCCGACGAGCCCCTGGCCTATACGGCCGAGCCCAAGATCGACGGCCTGTCGGCCTCACTCCGCTATGAAAAGGGCGTTCTGGTTCAGGGCGCGACGCGCGGCGACGGGCGGGTCGGCGAGGACGTCACCGCCAATCTGCGCACCATCGCCGACATCCCGCAGCGCCTGAAGGGCTCGGGCTGGCCCGAGGTCATCGAGGTGCGCGGCGAGGTCTATGTCGAATTGGCCGCCTTCGCCGACTTCAATGCCGCCGCCGAGGCTGCCGGCCAGCGAACCTATGCCAACCCCCGGAACTTCGCGGCCGGATCGCTGCGCCAGATCGATCCGAAGATCAGCGCCCAGCGGCCGCTGCGCTTCTTCGGCTATGCCTGGGGCCTGGTGTCGGAGCCCTTCGCCGTCGGGCAGTGGGATGCGCTGGCGAAGCTGGCCGAATGGGGCTTTGTCACGACCGCGCCGCCGGCCCGCCGGGCGCTCAACGCCTCGGGCCTGCTGGAGGCCTATGCCGCCTTCGAGGCGCTGCGGCCGACCCTCGACTTCGACATCGACGGCGTCGTCTACAAGGTCGATGACCTGGAGCTGCAGCGTCGCCTGGGCTTTGTCTCGCGCTCGCCGCGCTGGGCCATCGCCCGCAAGTTCCCGGCCCAGCGGGCCCGCACGGTCCTTGAAGCCATTGACCTCCAGGTCGGCCGCACCGGCGCGATCACGCCGGTGGCGCGGCTGAAGCCGGTGACCGTCGGCGGGGTCTCGGTGACCAATGCCACCCTGCACAACGGCGATGAGATCGCCCGCCTCGACGTCCGCATCGGCGACACCGTGGTGATCCAGCGGGCCGGGGATGTGATCCCGCAGATTGTCGAGGTGGCGCTCGACGCTCGGCCCGACCCGGCCCCTGAGGCCTTCGTCTTCCCGCACGAATGCCCCTGTCCGCTGAAGACGCCGCTGGCGCGCGAGACCAATGCCTCGGGCGCGGAATCGGTCGTGCGGCGCTGCACGGGCGAGTTCGCCTGTCCGTTCCAGCGGGTGGAGCACCTGCGCCACTTCGTGTCGCGCCGGGCCTTCGACATCGAGGGCCTCGGCGAGAAGCAACTCGCCGCCTTCTTCGAAGAGGGCTGGATCCGCGAGCCCGCCGACATCTTCCGACTGGCGCGGGACGCCGAGAAGCTCGAGATCCTGCGCACGCGGGACGGTTATGGCGAGACCTCGGTCGCCAATCTGGTCAAGGGCATCGAGGCCCGCCGGACCATCGGCATGGACCGGCTGATCTATGGGCTGGGCATGCGGGATATCGGCGAAACCACCTCGACCGTGCTGGCCCGCCACTTCGAGCGCTTCGAGGACCTGCAGGCCTCCGCAGAGGCTGCCGCCCGGGCCCTGCCGACCGCGACCTATCTGGAGCTCTCCACCGCCGCCGGCGTCGGGCCCAAGGCGCTCGACATGCTGGTCGAGGTCGGCAAGGGCGGCCTGATCAGCGATCCCTGGCCCGGCACGGACCAGCTGGAGATCAAGATCGGCCACGCGGTTCCCAAGCTCAGCAAGCCGGCCCGCGCCGCCCTGGCCGAGCGCTGCGGCACCTGGGACGCCTTTGCCCAGGCGCTGTCCGAAGCCGCCAACGGCGCGCCCGGCGAGGACTATCTGCATCTGGCCGCCATTGACGGTGTCGGGCCGGTGGCGGCCCAGTCCCTGGCCCGCTTCTTCAGCGAGGACCACAATCGCGAAAAGGTCGCCAACCTGGTCGCCGAGCTGACGGTCGAAGCGGTCGCCAAGCCCAAGACCGACACCGCCGTGGCCGGCAAGACCGTGGTCTTCACCGGGGCGCTGGAGAAGATGACCCGTGACGAGGCCAAGGCCCAGGCCGAGGCCCTGGGGGCCAAGGTGGCATCGTCGGTCTCCAAGAAGACCCATCTGGTCGTGGCCGGTCCCGGTGCGGGCTCGAAACTCAAGACCGCCACCGAACTGGGGATCGAGGTCATGACCGAGGACGAATGGCTGGCCCTGGTCGCCGGATGATCGCCGTTTTCCGAACGTCTTGCCTTTAATCTGCCCTCAGGCTTGTCCTTGTTGGCGCCAACTCGCATTCAGACACGAAGCGCGCGACGTCAGAGCGCGCCATACGGGGAGTAGACGCATGTTTCGAACCACATTGATCGCGGCCGCCGCTCTTGCCGCCCTGGCCACGCCGGCTCTGGCCGCCGATCCGATCGGGCTCTGGGCGACGCCGGGCAATGGGGGCCAGGTGGAGATCACCCGCTGCGGCAACAGCCTCTGCGGCAAGCTGGTCACGTCGAACCACATCAAGACCGACCCGGCTCTGAAGGACATCCGCAACAAGGATACCGCCCAGCGCGGCCGTCCCCTGAAGGGCCTGCAGATGCTCTACGACTTCACCGGCGGTCCCAAGACCTGGGCCGGCGGCAAGGTCTATAACCCCGAGGACGGCGGCACCTATGCGGGCACGATCGAAATGGTCAGCGAGAGCCAGCTGAAGTTGAAGGGCTGCGTTGTCGCCCCGCTGTGCAAGACCCAGGTCTGGAACCGGCTGAAGTAACAAGGATCCTCCCCCTGGCGGGGGAGGTGGTCGCGAAGCGACTGGAGGGGGACGTCGCTTAAGCCGCGCAAACATCCCTCTCCGTCGCCTGCGGCGACACCTCTCCTTTCAGGGAGAGGATTGATCTCACAGCGGCGCGCAGGCCTCTTCCAGCCAGGCCCGGATCTCCGGCTCGACCCGGGGGCCGATCTCGCGCAGCACGCGGGCGTGGTAGGCGTCGAACTGGGCGATTTCCTCGGCGGTCAGCAGGGCCTTGTCGATCAGGCGACGGTCGATCGGGGCCAGGGTCAGGGCCTCGAAGCGATGCATCGGCCGCTCACCGCCGACGATGTCCTCGGCGGGCATGACGACCTCGAGGTTCTCGATCCGGATGCCGTATTCGCCGCTCTTGTAGAAGCCGGGCTCGTTCGAGACGATCATGCCCGGCTGCAGGGCGATGATGTTGGGGGCCTTGCTGATCCGCTGCGGGCCCTCGTGGACGCCCAGATAGACGCCGACGCCGTGGCCGGTGCCGTGGTCATAGTCTAGGCCATGGGCCCACAGGGCCGCGCGGGCAAAGGCGTCGATGGCCGAGCCGGTGGTCCCGGCCGGGAAGCGCAGGCGGGCGATGGCCAGATGGCCCTTCAGCACCAGCGTATTGCGCTGAACCATTTCCGCCGTCGGCGTGCCGATCGCCACCGTGCGGGTGACGTCGGTGGTGCCGTCCAGATACTGGCCGCCGCTGTCGACCAGCAGCAGAGAGCCGAGGGCCGCGCGCTCATTGCTGCGCTCGGTCGGGCGATAGTGGGGCAGGGCACCGTGTCCGTTGGCGGCTCCGATGGTGTCGAAGCTCAGATCCTTCAGGACGCCGGTGGCTTCACGGAAGCCTTCCAGCTTGGCGACGGCTTCCTTCTCGTCGGGCGGGTTGATCTGGCCGTCAGTGGCCAGCCAGTGCAGGAAGCGGGTCAGGGCCGCACCGTCACGGCGGTGGGCCTCGCGGGTGCCGTCGATCTCGACGCTGTTCTTGCAGGCGCGGGGCAGGGTGCAGGGATCCATGCCGCGCACCACGGTCGCGCCGGCTGCCGTCAGGGTGTCGAAGTACCAGGCCGAGGACTGGCCCGGATCGACCAGCACGCTCTTGCCCTTCAGCTCGGCCAGGGCCCCCTCCAGCGCCTCGGGCGTCTCGAGCGAGACCTGGTTGCCGAGCCAGGCGGGCAGGTCGTCGGTGACCTTGGCCGGGTCGAGGAACAGCCGGGCCGTGCCGTCGCCCTTGACGATGGCCTGGGACAGCGGCAGCGGCGTGCGGATGACGTCACCGCCGCGGACATTGAACAGCCAGGCGATGGAGGCCGGGGCCGTGATCACGGCGGCGTCGGCGCCGAGGGCCGACAGGCTTTCGCCGATCCGGCCGCGCTTGGAGGCCGAGTCTTCGCCGGTGTGTTCAAGGGGCTGCGGCACGACGGGTGCTGTGGGCTGGGCCGGGCGTGCGGCACCCCAGGCCTGGTCCAGCGGATTGGCGGCGACGGCCTTCAGCAGGGCCCCGGCCTTGCCGGCGGCGGCCTTCAGGGCCTCCAGCGCCTGGGGGCTGTGCAGGCGGGCGTCATAGCCGATCACGGCGCCGGCCCTGGCGGTTTCGAGGTAGGCCGGGACGCCGCCCTCCACGAGGTCGCGGATCTCGAAGATGTCCTGGTCGACCTGCTCGCGGACCTGCAGGGTATAGCGCCCGTCGACGAAGACGGCGGCGCGATCGCTCATGATCACCCCGGCCCCGGCCGAGCCCGTGAAGCCGCTGGCCCAGGCCAGACGATCATTGGCGGCCGGCAGATATTCGTTCTGGTGCTCGTCCTCGTGCGGCACGAGGAAGCCGTCCAGACCCTGGGCCGCCATGGCGGCGCGGATCAGCGGAACGTGCCTGGAGCCGAAGGTCGGGTCGGTGGATTCGTCGAAGGTCTGGCGCATGACGACCGATTTAGGCCCCCATGCGCCCCTTTGGAAGGCTGTTTGCGCCGATCAGGGGCGCTCGAGCACCAGGGTCGCCCAGGCATCGCGGTGAATGCGGGTCTTTACGCGGAAGCCGCGCGACAAATAGGCCGCCTTGACCATGCGTTCCTGGGTGCGCAGCAGGCCCGACAGGATCACGGTGCCGCCGGGCACGAGCGCCCGCTTGATGTCCTGGACCAGGCTGATCAGCGGTCGGGCCAGGATGTTGGCAAACACCAGGTCATACGGGGCGTTCTGGGCGACCAGTTTGTGGCCGAGGCCCGAAGCATGGACGAACCTGGCATTGGCCTGATTGACCTTGGCGTTCTCGCGGGCGATCCGCACACTGGGGCGATCAATATCGGTGCCGACGGCCAGCTTGCTGCCGGTGCGGGCAGCCGCAATGGCCAGCAGGCCGGTGCCGGCCCCGACGTCGAGAACCTTCTTGAAGCTGCGGGCCTTGATCAGGCGGTCATAGGCCTGCAGGCAGCCGACAGTCGTGCCGTGGTGGCCGGTGCCGAACGCCGCGCCGGCTTCGATGCGCAGGTTGACGGTGCTGGCCGGCAGGCGGCCGCGATCGTGCATGCCGTAGACGAAGAAGCGCCCGGCCCGGACGGGCGGCAGGCCCGACAGCGCCATGGCCAGCCAGTCCGCGTCGGCCAGCACTTCGGTCGTCACCTTGACGTCGTAGCCGGCCAG
>NZ_QAII01000140.1 GCF_003060965.1 Caulobacter sp. HMWF025
GGATAGTCGGGGGCGGCGGGCACAGCGGGACTCCGGGTCTGGCAACAAGACGGTGAAGGAGCCCAGGCGCGCGGCAGCGGCAAACACGGCTTCCGGTCGGCGGACCGGGGTCCGCTCCGCCTGAAGGCGCGATCTGCGGTTCGGGCTCCCCGGTGGTTGCCCACCTCCAGCGCCAGTCACCCGAACGGGCGGAAAATACGGGGGAAGCCGGGGGAGTCAATGCGGCGGCCCGTCACCGGGCTATTTGGCGATCCGCAGGTTCTGGATCGAGCCGGCGATCGTGTTGAAGACGGCCGACAGCTGGGCCGAGTCGGTGACGTCATAATACTTGTCGGCCGAGGTGGCGCAGCCTTGCAGGACCGTCTTGGAATGGGTCGAGACCCCGACCCCGATCGCATAGATGATCACGCCCTTGGCCTTGGCTGCGGCGCAGGTCTTGGTCTGGCGGCTGTCCATAGCGTCCCGTCGCTCCGTGCCCGAGGCCCCGACGTCGAGGGCCACGTTGCTGGCGTTCTTCAGGCGCTTTTGCCAGACATATCCATAGCCGCTGTAGGTCGAGTCGTTGGGGTCACTGGTCTCGCTCATGACGTTGTCGCCGTCGGTGAGCAGCACAAGGACCTTGCTCACATTGCGCGTGCCATAGGCCGAGCCGTCCGCGAACGGGGCGTTGGGCGAGACCATGTGCCAGCCCCAGACCGTGCCCATGGCGACATTGGTGTTGCCGGTGGCGACCATCTGGTCGAGCTTGTCCTTGACCGTCGAGGCCCCTGAACTGGTGCGGACATTGGTCATGCGCAGCACGCTGGTGATGCCGCAGCCGTCATTGGGTCCGCTGGTGGTGGTGGTCTTGGCCCCGCTGGTGACCTTGGACTTGTTGCTGGTCGCATATTTGGCGACCTCGCCCTGGCGGATGAACCAGTCGCCGGAGCTGCTCTGGTCGTTGGTGATCCAGTTGTTGTTGGCCGAGTAGAAATAGGTCCAGCCCCCGGAGGTGTAGGTCACCGATTTGCTGTCCGGCTCGTCCGGCGCGAAATAGGGCACGAACAGCGAGGCCGGGATGGCGGTGCTGGGGGCGGTGTCGGCGATGTCGTAGGGGTCGGGCCGGCTCTCGACGCAGCCCGCCCAGCTGGTGCCGGTCTGGGTGTGCAGGGTGAAGCGGTTCTGCGGGGTGGCGAACACGTCGACACCATAGGCCGACGGCAGGGTCGGACTCAGCCAGTTGGCCGAGGCATTGGACGTGCCGATATTGACCGTCATCGAGAACGGCACCACGGCGATCTTTACGGCATCGGTTTCCGACGCGCGGGCCGCCGCCGCATAGAGGGTGTCGACCAGGTCCTTGGAGGCGTCGATCAGGGCGTTGATCTTGGTGCCGCCGCTGCCCAGGTTGCTGGCCATGGAGCCGGTATTGTCCAGCACCAGGGCGACTTCGAGCTTGTTGACCGAACGGACCACTTCCGAGGTGGCCCTGACCGTCATGTCGGACTGGGTCCAGAGGTTGGTGATGATCGGCTTGATCGACACCGTCACCGTGCCGATCACCTTGTTGTCCGATCCTGCGGCGAAGGTCGAGTTCGCGCCGGTCAGGCTGATGCCGAGGCCGGTGGTCTCGGCCAGGAAGGCCGCGTCACCGACAGTATCAAGGGCCGGGTCGGTCACGGCCGTGGACCGCGCGGCGATCAGGGTCGCGGCATCCAGGGCGTCCTGCAACTGGCGACGCTGCAGGCTGGCCCGGTTCATGTCGAGCAGGCCGAAGCTGAGGATGGCGAGCGGCAGGGCCAGGAAGGCGAACTGCACGGCCACCGCGCCCCGCTCGTCGCGGCCGGCGGCGTGCAGCCGGGTCTTGAGGCGCATCAGGCACGGGCGTCCGTCGATCATGGTTCCGCGCCTCCGGGAGGGAGTGTCGAACCTACGGGGCCAGAAATAACCAATTCGGAAAGCAAGATGGAAAACGCGCCGTAAAGGATCCTCGGTCCGGTTACAGACTATCGCGCGATATAGAGATTCCGAAGTGCGTCAGCAATGTTCTGAAATGCATCCAGAAGCTTCGCTGTGTCTGTTGCGTCGAAGTAATGCGCATCATCTGTCGCACAAGTCTTGAGAATGCTCTTGATGTTGGTGTCGGTCACGCTGAAGGCGACCGTGAAGACCTCGATTTTCTGGGCCTTGATATTGGCGCACAGCTCGGCCGTATAGGTGTTGGCCTGGGTCGCCGGGCTGTCCAGGTTCGGCGTCGGATTGACGTCATGCCGGCCGTTGCCGGCATTCATCAGCTTGGAATTGGCCCCGTCGGTCATCAGCACCATGGCCTTGCGTGGCTTGCGGTTCTGCCCCGAGGGATCATAGACGGCGGCATCCGTCAGGGGCTGGGCCGAGGACAGCATGTTGAAGCCCCAGGCCAGGCCCGACGGGATGTAGGTGTCACCCGTGGCGGTCAGGGCCGTGATCGCCGCCTTGACCGTGGACACCGTCTTGGTCAGGGGCGTGATGGGCGTGGCGCAGGTCAGATTCATGAACCCGGGATAGACGCGGGTGGAGTCGCTGTCGGACACGTTCTTGGGATAGGCGGGCGAACCGACGCAGCCGGAGAACTTGTAGGTGTTGGTGTTGATCTTGTCTTGCGTACAGGTCGTCACCGGCGTGATCGGCGTGGTGACGCAGTTGATGCTCCGGCTGCAGGTCGAGGCATAGGCCACCCCGTCCGTATACTTGGTGCAGGCATAGGTTTCGGTCTGGCAGGTGGTCTTGGTCGAGACCGTCGTGCATTTGCCGGGGGTGGTCGTCGAGGTTGAATAGTCGTCCGGAACGCTGATCCAGGGCTGGCTGCGGTTGGCGATCCCGACATTGACGTACTGGGCGAATGGAACGACGCCGATCTTCACATTGGCGGTGCCGCCGACCGTCAGCTTGTCCACCAGCGAGGTGGCGGCCGTCTTCAGGGTCGTCAGCTTGGTGCCGGACATCGAGCCCGTCGTGTCGAGCACCATCACCAGTTCGACCGGCGCGTCCTGGCCGCGCTTGACCGTCGTCGTGGCGGTGACCGTGACGTCGGCATTGGTCCACAGATTGGCGATGATCGGTTTCAGGTCTGCCTTGACCGAGGCGACCACCGAGTTTTCCGCGCCGTTGGCGAAGGTCGAGGATGCGGCGCTGAGGGGGATGCCCAGGCCGGCGAGTTCGGCCGCCAGGGCGGCATCGCCGAGCACGTCCAGTTCGGCGTCGGTCTTGGTGCCGGCCCGGGCCGCGATCAGGGCGGACGCATCCAGCGCGTCCTGCAGGTGGCGGCGCTGCAGGCTGACGCGGTTCATGTCCAGCAGGCCGAAGACCAGCAGGGCCAGGGGAATGGCGAGGAAGGCGAACTGCACGGCGACCGCGCCGTTCTCATTGGCGCCCAGGCGTCGGCTCAGGCGGGCCAGGGCCTCTTGCGGCGATCGGAGAAGGCGGGTCAGCCCGATCATGGTCTCTTTCCCCAGGGTTTCTGCCCTTCCTATGGCCCAGGGTTGGTGAACAAGCTGCCAACGCCGAACCCTGTTCTGCCGGGTGACGGCTTCGACAAGCGGCCCGCGGGGCGCTAAAGAGCCCCCATGCCGTTCACCGCCACCGTCCTGACCATGTTCCCCGAGGCCTTTCCCGGCCCGCTCGGCGTTTCGATGATCGGGACGGCCTGGAAGGAACAGGACCTCTGGCGTCTGGAAACGCTGGACATTCGGGGCTTTTCCAAGGATAAGCGCGGCTTCCTCGACGACACCCCTGCGGGTGGCGGCGCAGGAGCCGTACTCAAAGCGGACGTCATCGCCGCCGCGCTGGACAGCGTGGACGTCGGTGGGCGGCCGCTTTTGTATATGAGCGCCCGGGGTCGGCCCCTGACCCAGGCGCGGGTTCGGCAATGGAGCGCGACGCCCGGGATCATCGTCCTGTGCGGCCGTTTCGAGGGGGTGGACCAGCGGGTGCTCGACGCCCGGGGGTTCGAGGAGGTCTCGGTCGGAGACGCGGTCCTCGCCGGTGGCGAGGCGGCGGCGATGGTCGTGATCGAGGCGTGCGTTCGACTTGCCCCGGGGGTTCTGGGGAACATCGAGAGCACGCTGGAAGAAAGCTTCGAGGACGGCCTCCTCGAGCATCCGCAGTACACTAGGCCGCGGACGTTTGAAGGGCTGGACATCCCCGAGGTGCTGCTGTCGGGCGACCACAAGAAGGTCGCGCAATGGCGGTCCAGTATGCGTGAAGAAACCACCCGCGAGCGGCGACCCGATCTTTGGGAAGCGCATCTCGCCAATCAACAGGCAAAAGGCGGCCCGAAAACGGGTAAGCCCAAAGGAGACTGAGACCATGGCGATCAACATCATCAAGCAACTCGAGCAGGAAGAAGCTTCGCGTCTGCTGGCCGTACGGGCGATCCCGGACTTCCAGCCGGGCGACACCCTGCGCGTCAACGTGAAGATCAAGGAAGGCGAGCGCGAGCGCGTTCAGGCCTATGAGGGCGTCTGCATCGCCCGCGCCGGCAGCGGCATCCACGAGAACTTCACGGTCCGCAAGATCTCGTTCGGCGAAGGCGTGGAACGTCTGTTCCCGCTGCTCTCGCCGAGCATCGAAAGCATCGAAGTCAAGCGTCGCGGCGTCGTCCGTCGCGCCAAGCTGTACTACCTGCGCGACCGTCGCGGGAAGTCGGCCCGGATCGCCGAGCGCGTCGGCGTCCGCAAGGAAAAGGGCGCTGCCGAATAAGGCAGGCCCTGCGCTGATCGAACGAGGCCCCGGTGGAAACACCGGGGCCTTTTTCTTGGCCGGTTCCCGCCGGAACGGGCGCGCTCACATATTCGTGTACTTGCACTCATCTTGAC
>NZ_QAII01000141.1:0-372 GCF_003060965.1 Caulobacter sp. HMWF025
GCTCCCCAACCTCCTCAACCCCTTACCCGAAACCCAACCGCCCCGATCCCCCGCGTTCCGCACGGCCGCATAATGCCGGGCATGACCGAACACAGCTCAGAAGCCCCGCCCACATGGTTCCGTCTGTCCGAGGCCTCGTGGGCCGAGATCGGCGAGGCTTATCGCAACGGCGCGACGGCCAAGGAGCTGTCGGCGCTATGGAAGGTCTCGCCCGGCAGCATCTATCGCCATGCCCAGGTCGAGGGCTGGACCAAGAAGCGCCATGCCGACGACGTGGCACGGGCCCATGTGGCGGCGCGGCGGGCTGAGGCGGACGAGGGGCGGCAAGCAGCGGGGGCGTCGCCGGCGCGGGCGCGGCGCGCGGACGGGGTG
>NZ_QAII01000141.1:382-3263 GCF_003060965.1 Caulobacter sp. HMWF025
GGCCGAGATGAAGGCCGCAGCCCTGACGCGGCTGGCCAGCGCGATCCATGACGGGCGCGACCATGAGGCCCTGCGGCTGTCGGCCCTGATCCAGCGGCTGGACCGGCTGATCGTCACGGCAGCCGACAGGCCGGACACCCCTGGTGCCGCCGACCCCGCCGCCAGGAGCGTCCCGCAAGGGCTCGGAGAGCCCGGCAATCGGCCGTGGCCGAAGCCGCCTCCGGAGGGCTATCCGGACGACGGCGGGCATTTCATCGACTGGCGCCCGACGCGCGAGGCGGTGGAGCGCGAAACCGCGTCCATGTTTCGGATGATCGCCTTTACGGCTCTGGCGATGCTGCACAAGCCGGCCGCGGTGCATCCGGTGTTCATGCGGATGGTCTATCGCTTCCGCCGCGACGTGCTGGGCGAGACCAACGAGGACAATATCCGTCAGTCGGCCGAGTACATTACCGAGCAGACCCTGCTGAAGTTGGAGGAGTTCGCCTTCGAGCGCGTCGACGTGGTCAATCCGGACACCGGGATGCGCCAGCGGCTGCGAACCTGGCCCCCGGCCGATCCGCCCTTTCCCCAGCCCGGCTGGAAGCGCAAGCGCCTTCAGACCCGCGTGCCGACCCTGGCGCGCTCGGCGGCCCGTCCGCCGCTGGCGCCGGAGGCCAAATCGCGGCACGACTGCGGGTAACGGGAGGACCAGATCGGTGGCGGTCGAGACCTACGACTACATCATCGTCGGCGCGGGATCGGCCGGGTGCGTGCTGGCCAACCGGCTGTCGGCCAATCCGGCGCGGCGGGTGCTGGTGCTGGAGGCCGGGGGTCGCGACAACTGGATCTGGTTCCACATCCCGGTCGGCTATCTGTTCGCGATCGGCAATCCGCGCTCGGACTGGATGTTTCGCACCGAGCCGGTGCCGGGGCTGGACGGGCGCAGCCTGAACTATCCGCGCGGCAAGGTGATCGGCGGATCGTCGGCGATCAATGCCATGATCTATATGCGCGGCCAGGCGGCCGACTATGACGGCTGGCGGCAGCGGGGTCTGGCCGGCTGGGGCTGGGACGACGTCCTGCCGCTGTTCAAGGCCCAGGAGGACCATATTGCGCCGCCATCGGAGCATCACCAGTCGGGCGGCGAGTGGCGGGTGGAGCATCCGCGCATGCGCTGGACGGTTCTGGACGCCTTTGCCCGGTCGGCGGCGCTGGAGGGCATCCCGGCCAGTCCGGACTTCAACGGCGGCGACAATACGGGCTCGGGCTATTTCAACGTCAACCAGCGGGCGGGCCTGCGGTGGAGCGCGGCGCGGGGGTTTCTGAAGCCGGTGCTGGCCAGGCCCAATCTGGAGCTGCGCACCGGGGCGCGGGCCAGTCGGGTGATCCTCGAAGACGGCCGGGCCGTGGGCGTGGCCTGGACCGAGGGCGGGCAGGCGCGCGAAGCGCGCTGTCGCGGCGAGGTGGTGCTGACCGCCGGGGCGGTGAACACCCCTCACCTGCTGGAGCTGTCGGGGATCGGCGACGGCGAACGGCTGGCGGCCCTGGGCCTGCCCGTACATCGCCACCTGCCGGGCGTGGGCGAGAACCTGCAGGACCACCTGCAGATCCGGCCGATCTATCGGGTGAAGGGGGTGGCGACCCTCAATGCCCACTATGCCTCGCTGTGGCGGCGGCCGCTGATGGCGCTGGAATATGCCCTGTTGCGGCGCGGGCCGATGTCGATGGCCCCGTCGCACATGGGAGCCTTTGCCCGCACCTCGCCGGACTATGCGACGCCCAATGTGCAGTTCCACGTCCAGCCGCTGTCGCTGGACCGGTTCGGCGAGCCGCTGCACGCCTTCCCGGCCATCACCATCAGTGTCTGCAACCTGCGCCCCACCAGCCGGGGCAGCATCCATGCGGGCAGTCCGGACCCGGCCGCCGCGCCGCGGATCCAGCCCAACTATCTGTCGACGGCGGAGGACGAGCGGGTGGCCATCGACTCCCTGCGCCTGATCCGCCGCATCGTCGCCCGGCCGCCGCTGGCCGGCTACAGCCCCGACGAGATGAGTCCGGGCCGGGCGGTCGATGACGATGCCGGCCTGCTGGCGGCGGCACGGGAGCTGGGCACGACGATCTTCCACCCTGTCGGGACGGCGAAGATGGGTCTGGCCGACGACCCGGCGGCCGTGGTCGATGCGCGCCTGCGGGTGCTGGGAGTGGCGGGCCTGCGGGTCGCCGACGCCTCGGTGATGCCGGCCATCGTCTCGGGCAACACCAATTCTCCGACGCTGATGATCGCCGAAAAGGCGGCGCGGATGATCCTGGAAGACGCCCGCTAGAGGGGTTGCGGCGGGCGCAGCCGGTAGAACCGCAGGTCGCGGCCCAGGTCGTACAGGCGATACAGGCGGAAGACGTCGGGGCGGTCGGTCCACAGGGCCTGTTCGGCGTCGGTCAGGGCAAAGGGCGTGGCCGGACCGCCGGTGGTGGTCTTGACGGCAATCCGCTGGACGCTGCCGTCGGTCGCCGGGCTGAGCAGGTCGCAGCCGGCGGCGTC
Organism: Caulobacter sp. HMWF025; assembly: GCF_003060965.1. Lineage (GTDB taxonomy): Bacteria > Pseudomonadota > Alphaproteobacteria > Caulobacterales > Caulobacteraceae > Caulobacter. Next base: position 2,904 of record NZ_QAII01000141.1, read on the forward strand.
GCCCGCTCCGGTGGGCCGTACCCGGGCGGCGAGGTCGGGGCGGCCGTGATGGCGCAGGCGGTGCTGCTCCAGGGCCAGGACGGCGGCCAGGCCCGTCTCGACGAGGAAGCGGTCGGCCGCGTCGCGGACGGCGGGGTCGAAGCGGGCGATCAGGCGGCCGGCGGCCGGGCCGGGCTCGACCTGGCGCGGATCAAACACCGGCGGCGGACTCTCGACCGGCAGGGCAAAGCCCTCCGGCGCAAACAGGGCGGCCGGGCGGACGGCGGCGGCGAACAGGGCGGGACGCGCGATCAGCTGGCGCTCGACCGCCTCGACCACCGTCTCGGCATAGGTCCAGCGCGGGGCGAAGGCGGTCAGGAT
>NZ_QAII01000016.1 GCF_003060965.1 Caulobacter sp. HMWF025
CCCCTGCCCCTCCCCCATCGAGGGGGAGGGGTAATGTCACTAGAACCCGTACAGCGCCGCATACTCCGCATCCTTGGCGGCGATCTGACGCGCGCAGTCGACCATGACCTTGGCCTGTTTCCAGGTCGCATCGTCCTGCATCTTGCCGTCCAGCATGGCCACGCCGGTGCCGTCGGGCATGGCTTCGAGGATGCGCTTGGCGAACAGCACCTCGTCCGGGGCCGGGCTGAAGACCTGTTTGGCGATGGCGATCTGGCTGGGGTGCAGGCTCCAGGCCCCGGCGCAGCCCATCAGGAAGGCATTGCGGAACTGCTGTTCGCAGGCGACCGGATCGTCGATCGCGCCGAACGGGCCGTAGAACGGCTTGATGCCATGGGCGGCGCAGGCGTCGACCATCTTGGCGAAGGTATAGTGCCAGAGATCCTGCTGCACCGAGGCGCGGGCCGCGCCGTCGGCATGCGGATCCTCGATGACGCGGTAGCCGGGATGGCCGCCGCCGACCCGGGTGGTCTTCATGGCGCGGCTGGCGGCGAGGTCGGCCGGGCCCAGGCTGATGCCCTGCATGCGCGGGCTGGCGGCGGCGATGGCCTCGACGTTCATCACGCCCTCGGCCGTTTCCAGGATGGCGTGCAGCAGGATCGGCCGGGTGACCCCGTGCTTGGCCTCCAGCGAGGCCAGCAGTTGGTCCATATAGAAGATGTCCCACGGCCCCTCGACCTTGGGCACCATGATCACGTCGATCTTGTCGCCGGCCTTCTCGACCAGGGTCGCCACCTCGTCGAGGTGCCAGGGCGAGTTGAGGCAGTTGATCCGCACCCAGAGGCCGACATCGAGGGCCTTGAAATCTACCTCGCGCGACATCGCGATCGTGCCGGCCAGGGCCGCGCCCTTGGCGTCGGCCGGGATGGCGTCTTCGAGATTGGCCAGAATCACATCAACGGTCGGGGCGATCTCGGGCAGCTTGGCGCGGACCTTTTCAAGGTGCGGCGGCACGAAGTGGATCATCCGCTCGACCCGGGCCGGCAGCTCGCGGTAGGGCGTCGGCGCACCGATGGCCAGGGGTTTGAAAAAGCCTCGTGCGGTCTTCATGCGCGTCTCCCCGTTGTGTTCAGCCTGGCCCGCGACGGGGGCACTTCGCCCGCTCCGTCCCGGCGACCACGCCGCTGCTTTTCGCAGTTGCGAGAACATTGCGGCGGCGCGGCATGGGCGTCAAGCCACCCAAGGTGATCAACGTTCAGAAACGTCAGCTGCGCCCGCCCGGGGCCGGCGGTGGAACGTCTTCCGGATCCTCGAGCTCAAGGTCGTGGGCCGCGTCATTGTTGGACGCCGCCTTGCCGGCCCGGGCCTTGCGGCGGCGGGTCGAGGGCTCGAGGCGCAGGCTGGTCAGGGCCTCGTCGCCCTCCTCGCCGAACAGGCCACGCAGGCGGATGTCGCGCTGCGGATAGGGGATCTCGATCCCGGCCTCGCGCAGGGCATCGTCGATGGCCCAGGTATAGGCCGCGAAGATCGCCGCCGGGCGGCGCACCGCCTCGACGGTCGGCCAGACGATCAGTTCGAACTTCAGGGCGTGCTCGCCATAGCCGACCAGCCAGACCTGGGTGCGGCGCACGGCGTCGTCAGGCGAGGTGAAGGACACCGACCTGGCGGCCTTCAGCACCGCCTCGCGAACCTTCTGCTTGTCGACCCCGAAGGCGGTGACGAACGGCACCCGGATGCGGCGGTTGGTGTTGCGCAGGGTCCAGTTGATCACGAGGTCATTGACCAGCACCGAGTTGGGCACGATCAGGTCGGTGCTGTCATTGGTCCGGATCCGGGTGGCCCGCGGGCCGACCTCCTGCACGACGCCGCGCTGGCCACCGGGCAGCTCGACGAAGTCGCCGACCGCCACCAGCCGTTCGAACACCAGCGAGATGCCCGAGGCGAAGTCCTTGACCATGCCCTGCAGGCCCAGACCGACGCCGACGCCGAGCGCGCCGGCGAACACCGCCAGCGAGGTCAGGTCCAGCCCCATGGTCGACAGACCGGCGACGAAGCCGATCAGCACCAGACCATAGGTGACGACCTTCTCGACGATATAGAGCGAGGCGGCGCTGCCGGCGGCGCGGGCCCGCAGGCGCTGCAGGCCGGCCGCCACCAGTTGCGAGGCGATCAGGGCCGCCCCGACGATCAGCACACCGGCGACAAGCCCCCCGACGGTGACCGAGGTCTTGCCCAGCCGGACCAGTTCGAAGGCGTCGAGTCGTTGCAGCGGATTATCGGCCATGGACGGCACTGTGCGGGAGTCGGCGGCAAGGCTCAACCTCGCGCCGACATCCAGCGGGCCGGAAGCCGGAAAGTCCCCTAGCGCCCGACCATGGCCAGGCCGGCCTCGCTGTAGCGCTCGCCCTCGATCGCCGTTTCCGGCACGGCCGCAGCGATCCGGGCCAGGTCGTCGGCCGACAGGGCCACCTCGACCGCCCCGAGGTTCTCCTCTAGCCGGCTGATCTTGGTGGTGCCGGGGATCGGGGCGATGTCGCCGCCCTGGTGCAGCAGCCAGGCGAGCGCCAGCTGGGCCGAGGTGATGCCCTTCTCGCCGGCGATCAGGGTCAGGGCCTCGACCAGTGACAGGTTGCTGGCCAGGGCCTCGCCCTGGAAGCGCGGCAGGCCCCGGCGGAAATCGTCCTTAGCCAGGCCTTCATTGCTGGTCAGGGCCCCGGTCAGGAAGCCCCGGCCCAGCGGGCTGTAAGGCACCAGGCCGATGCCCAGCTCGCGGATGGTCGGCAGGATCTGGGCTTCGACATCGCGCGTCCACAGGGAGTATTCGCTCTGCAGGGCCGCCACGGGCTGGACCGCATGAGCCTTGCGGATGGTCTCGGCCCCGGCTTCGGACAGGCCGAAATGCTTGACCTTGCCCTCGGCGATCAGGTCCCGCACCGTTCCGGCCACATCCTCGATCGGCACCGACGGATCGACCCGGTGCTGATAGAGCAGATCGATCGCCTCGACGCCCAGCCGCTTCAGCGAGGCTTCCGCCACCTCACGAATGTGCTCGGGCCGGCTGTCGACCCCGACCATCCGGCGCACGCCGTTTTCGTCGGGCGGCAGGATCTTGAAGCCGAACTTGGTGGCGATCACCACCCTGTCACGGAACGGCTTCAGCCCTTCGCCGACAAGCTCCTCATTGACGAAGGGCCCATAGACCTCGGCCGTATCGAAGAAGGTCACGCCCAGCTCGACCGCCCGGGCCAACAGCTTGAACGTCTCGGCCTTTTCCGGAGCCGGGCCATAGGCCCAGCTCATCCCCATACAGCCCAGCCCCAGGGCCGAGACCTCCAGACCATCGCCGAGTTTCCGCGTCTTCATGGGGCTGCTCCTGATTTTGGGTTAACGCCATATAGGCACCATTCCTCTCCGGCGCAGCCCTGATGCGCGGACGAAAAATTCGCGGCAAGGTGTCGACCGGCGACGGGGCGGCCGTCCAGGCTCCGGGAGCGAGCCGCCACGCCCGATCCGCGGAGGAAGACCATGCCCAAGATCAGCCCGTTCCTGTGGTTTGACACCCAGGCCGAGGAGGCCGCCGGCCTCTATGTCTCGATTTTTCCCAACTCGAAGATCACCAGCATCAACCGTTACGGAGAGGGCGGTCCCGGCCCGGCCGGTTCGGTCATGACCATTGGCTTCGAACTGGACGGCCAGTCCGTCACCGCCCTGAATGGCGGGCCCCACTTCACGTTCAGTGAGGCCGTTTCGTTCGTGATCGAGTGCTCTGACCAGGGCGAGGTCGATCACTACTGGGATGCCCTGTTGGCAAATGGCGGCAAGGCCTTGCAATGCGGCTGGCTGAAGGACCGCTTCGGCCTGTCCTGGCAGGTTGTACCTCGGCGTATGATCGAACTGATGACCGATCCGGACAAAGCGAAGGCCGGCCGCGTCGCCGGAGCGATGATGCAGATGGTCAAGCTGGACATCGCAATGCTGGAAGCGGCAGCAGCCGAAACCGCCTGAAAAGGCCGCCACCAACCTTGAGCGACCGGGCTTGACTCAAACTCTACATATGTCGCTTATAGGGCCATGACCCGCCCGCCGAACATCTCCCGTCAGACCTCCGTCGTCCTGGCCGCCCTGCTGGAGCAGCCCCAGGCCTGGCGATACGGTTATGACCTGTCGAAGGAAACCGGCCTGAAGTCAGGCACCCTGTACCCGCTGCTGATCCGGCTGAGTGATCAGGGCCTGCTGGAGGCCGAGTGGCGCCAGCCCCTGCAGCCCGGCCGCCCGGCCCGCCATGCCTACCGCCTGACCGAGGCCGGAACCGCCCTCGCCCGGCAGCGCCTCGGCGCGGTGGCCACGGCGTCCGGCGAGTCCTCATCTCTTCAGCCGCAAGCCCGCGGAGCGGCCCTGTGACCCTCGCCCGGCTGCTGCTGCGCCACGCCACCGCCGTCATGCCGGCCAGCCGCCGGGACTGGGCCGACGGCATGGCCGCGGAACTCCTGATCATCGACCAGCCCCGCGAGGCCCTGGCCTTCGCCGGCGGCTGCGTTCTGGCCGCATATCAGCAAAGGATCTCGCCCATGCGGATCGCTCTCGCCTTCGGACGTTTCGGGACCATGGCCGTCACCCTGCTGACCGCCGGGGTCCATGCCGCCTTCCTGCTCTACTGGGTCGCCATCCTCAACGATCTGAAGACCCACGGCATGACCGGCTGGGTCGGCCGGTTCCCGGTGTTCAGGGGCATGAGCGCCGAACAGGCCCTGGCCGGCATCGGCCTGATCCCCGCCTGGCATGTGGCGGCGCTGGTCACCATGACCCTTGGCTTTGCCCTCTGCGCCTGGATGCTGGCCCATCGCCACTTCAGGGCGCTCATCCTCACCGCCGGGGCCGGTCTGGCGATCAACACCGGCAATGCCCTGGCCATGAAGGCCACCCAGGCCCCCTATCTCGTCCATCACGAGATCGCCTGGCTCTATTCGCTGGCGTTCGGGCTGCTGATCCTGGCCGCCGCGACCTTCATGCTGGCCGAGCGGCACCTGCCGGCAAAGGCCCCGGCCACCGCCTGAGCCGTCAGGCTTCCAGGGTCATCAGGCTGCCCGGCGGCATGTCAGCGCGGATCTGCTGATCGAGGCTCTCGGTCGACTCATCGACCGCCTTGAGGCCCTCCTCGGCGTCCTTGTAGTCCTCCGACTCCTCGAACTTGCCCTCGACGGTCAGGGTGGCCTTGATCCGGGCGGTCTGCAGCTGCTCCTTCAGGGTCCGGCTGAACTCCCGGACCTCCTTGATGAAGTCCATATCGCCGGTGGCTTCCTGCTTGGCCTCGTCCTCGGCGGTCTTGCGCTCGCTGGCGCGGGTTTCGGCCGGCAGGGCGGCATCATCGGCGGCGGCGATGGCCTGGTTGACCATCTCCCCGCCTTCCTTGGCGGCCTTGGCATAGTCCTTGACCGCGACCTTCAGCTCCTTGGCCAGGGCCGCCAGCCGCCGGGCCATGTTGCGGGGATCCTCGGCATAGAGCTTTTTGATCAGCTTCAGCTGGTCGCGCAGCTGGTTGATCTTTTCGCGGACCCGGCCCTTGGCGTCACCGATCAGCGCCTTGCGGCTGGCCTTCATCTGCTTCTTCAGGCTGTCCAGATCCGGCAGCGCACTGCCGGGTCGCGGCGTGCGCGTGGCCTTGGCCAGGGCATAGGCCTGTCCGGCCATCGGCGCGGACGCCGGAACGGTCAGGGGGCGCAGGGCCCCGGACGGCACAATCGACAGCATGGACCCAGGCTCCGAACGGCGTTCTGCCAGACGAGCCTGCAGCCTAGCGCAAGGGCGTTAGCAAAGGCTAAGCGCCGGGCAATCAAGCCTTTTTGACGAACTCCGTCCGCAGCACCAGGCCGCGAACCTTCTCGACATTGGCTTCGATCTCGTCGGTATCGCCGGTCAGACGGATGTTCTTGACCAGAGTGCCGCGCTTCAGGGTGACGCCGCCCGAGCCCTTGACCTTAAGGTCCTTGATCAGGGTGACGTTGTCGCCGTCGGCCAGGATGGTGCCGTTGCTGTCGCGGGTTTCGTCCGACATGGGGGTCTCGCTCGAAACGTGGATCGCCGGGGCAAATCCACACAATTTTGAGGGGCTTTCCTAGAGAGACCGGCGCGCCGTTGCAAGCCGTCGCCTAGCCCTTTCGGCCCAGCGGGTGCTTGGACTTCACCACCTCGGCCAGGTGATCGCTGGCCACATGGGTATAGATCTGGGTCGTGGCGATATCGGCATGGCCCAGCAGGGTCTGGATCACCCGCAGGTCGGCACCGCCTTCCAGCAGGTGGGTGGCGAAGGCATGGCGCAGCACGTGAGGGCTGACCTTCGCGCGGTCGATCCCGGCCGCGATGGCGGCGTCCTCCAGCAGTTGCGAGACCCGCCGGGCGGTCAGACGTCCCGAGGCCGAGCGCGAGGGGAACAGCCACGGACTGTCCTTCAGCCCCCTGGCCAGAAAGCCGGGGCGGACGGCGAGATAGGCGCTGACGGCGGCCTTGGCCGAGGCGTTCAGCGGGGCCAGCCGCTCCTTGCCGCCCTTGCCTTTCACCATCAGGAAGGCCGGATCACGGGCCATGGCCGTCACCGGCAAGGCCAGCAGTTCGCTGATCCGCAGGCCCGAGGCGTAGAGCAGCGCGATCATCGCCGCGAGTCGCAGGCCCTGGGCGTTGTCCTTCTCGGCCGCTGCCGCGATCAGGGCATTGACGTCCTCGCGCGACAGCACCCTGGGCAGGGGCCGCCCGGCCTTGGGGGCGACGACCCGGCGGGACGGGTCATCCTGTCGCCAGCCCTCGCCCAGCACGAACCGGTAGAACTGGCGCACGGCTGAGCGACGACGGGCGGCGGTCGCCGGCGACAGGCCCCTGGCTCCGAGATCCTGGAACCAGGCCTCGATGTCTTCGGCAGCGGCCGCATCCAGATCCAGGCCCTGCCCCGCCAGGAAGGCGCGCGCATCGTCGAGATCCTTGCCATAGGCCGTCAGGGTGTTGCGAGCCGCGCCCCGCTCGACCGCCATCATTTCCAGAAAGGCCTCGACCCAGCCGGCGGCGCTCATTTGACCTGCAGGGCCAGCAGGCCCTCGATGACCACGGCGCGGGCGTCGGTGACGAGGCCCGCCGCCAGCAGGGCCCGGGCCAGCATGGCCCGATCGGCGGCAGTCGGCCCGACAGGTCCGGCCTCGGCGGCGACCGACAGGGCCATCAGCGCCGTCTCACCCTTGCGACCGGCCATAGCGGCAGCATTGAGGACCACGATCCGGGCGGGAGCGGCGGCAGACCGGGCAATCTCGAAGCCCGCCACGCGACCCCGGGTCTCGGCATCCAGCTTCCCGCCCAGCGCCGCCAGCAGCAGGGTCGCGGGCTGGGCCGGCGACCTGGCTCCGCCGTCCGTTCCGAGGGTGGCCAGCCGGGAGAGCAGCGCCGGATCAGCCTGACCGGCCTCGGCCGCCAGCATCGCATCGAGCAGGGCCAGATCGAGGACCGGCACCGCATCAGCCGGGACCTTCGCCCGCAGCGCCCGGGCCGAGGCCGCGTCGCCGGCGGCCAGGGCGGCGCGGGCCAGCAGGACGTGGTCCTGCAAAGCCTGTCCCGACTGGGCCAGCGCCGCGATCGAGGGCGAGGCGGCGCGGGCTGCCTCAACGAAAGCCGCCAGACCCTTGGCCTGGCGCAGGAAGGCCAGATCCGAGGTCTCGGCCGCCGCCAGATCGGCACCCGGTGCCGCCGGCGGCATCTGCACGACCGGCTTCACGGCCGGGGAGGCTGTACCGGCCGCGGCGCGGATATCGAGTTTCAGGGCCCGCGACAGGGCGTAGTTGATGCCATTGCGCAAGTTGGCGGCACCGGGCGTGGGGGACGCGGCCAGCAGGGCCGTCATCAGGCGCCCGTAGTCGGCATCGCGGGTCTGCTGTTGGGCCAGAGAAAAGGTCAGTTGCGCGGCCTCGGTCTGGCCGGCCCGGAACTGGCAGAACGCCCGCAGCCGCAGCCAGTAGGCCGCGCCGCGCTCGACCGTGAGCGCCTCGCCCAGCCGGCAGGCCTTGTCGTCATCGCCCTGGATCAGCGCGGCTTCGGCGGCCGCCATCGACAGGCCGGCCTGGGTCGAGAGGCCCGGCACGCGGTCCAGAATACGATCCGCCCCGGCGGCCTCACCCAAGGCGATCAGGGCCATGGCCCGGGCCGCGCCCAGGTCGGGCGCATCGCCCATACCGGGCGGCGCATGGGCTCCGGTCGCCAGAACCCGGCGCGCCAGGGCGGAAAAGGCCGGCGACAGGGGCTTGGCCGCCAGTTTGGGCAGGGCGTCGCGGGCGATCCCCGGCGCGGTATCCGTCCACAGGTCCAGGCCCAGATCGGTCGGACCGGCCGGGGTCGAGAACAGGTCCGGCGGAGCCAGGGTCTGGACCTGAACCTGGGCAAAGACGGGAGTCGTGATCGCGGCCGCCAGCGCGCAGGCCAGGACCGAAGGACGGGAAAAACGCATGCGAGACACCATGTCCGACTTATGCCGCAGCTGGAGGTTCAGGGAAACTTGGCGCATCGGGCAAGCCTCGTGTAAACCCGCGACCGCATCATGACCGACGACACTGTTTCTCCGCTCCAGGCCCTGCGCAACCGCACCATCGTGCTGGTGGGTTTGATGGGCGTGGGCAAGTCCAGCGTGGGCCGCCGGCTGGCGACAGCGCTCGACATGCCGTTCCGCGACGCCGACACCGAAGTCGAGAACGCCGCCGGGCGCTCCATTCCGGAAATCTTCGCGGATCTGGGCGAACCGGCCTTCCGCGACGGCGAGCGCCGGGTGATCGCCCGCCTGCTGGAAGAGCCGCCCCACGTGCTGGCCACCGGCGGCGGGGCCTTCGTCAATGACGAGACGCGGGCCCTGATCAATGAACACGCGATCTCGGTCTGGCTGAAGGCCGATATCGAGCTCCTGGCCCGCCGGGTGGGCCGCAAGGACAACCGGCCGCTACTCAAGAACCGCAATCCGGTCGAGGTGCTGGCCGAGCTCGCCGAGGCCCGCTACCCCGCCTATGCCCAGGCCCACCTGCACGTCCAGACCGGCGACACGCCGCACGCCGTGGCCGTCGATGCCGTGATCCGGGCCCTGCGCGACCGCTACGACCAGGAAGCTTTCCAGCCATGATCAAGACCGTCTCTGTCGGACTGGGCGAGCGCGCCTATGACGTGGTCATCGGTGGCGGCCTGATCGACGCGGCCGCCGCGCGGATCGCGCCCCTGCTCAAGCGCAAGCGCACCGCCGTCGTCACCGACAGTCATGTCGCCGCCCTGCACGGCGAGCGCCTGTCGGCGTCCCTGCGCCAGGCCGGGATCGCCGTCGACCTGATCGTCCTGCCGCCGGGCGAGGAGACCAAGAGCTTCGCCGGACTGGAGGACCTGTCCGACCGGCTGCTGGCCCTGGGCCTGGAACGCGGCGACCTCGTCATCGCCTTCGGCGGCGGGGTCATCGGCGACCTGACCGGCTTTGCCGCCGCGATCTACAAGCGCGGCATGGATTTCATCCAGATCCCCACCACCCTGCTGGCCCAGGTCGACAGTTCGGTCGGCGGCAAGACGGCCATCGACACGCCGCGCGGCAAGAACCTGATCGGAGCCTTCCACCAGCCGCGCCTGGTGCTGGCCGATCTCGATGTCCTGGCCACCCTGCCCGGCCGCGAAATGGCCTGCGGCTATGCCGAGATCATCAAGTACGGCCTGCTCGGCGACTTTGCCTTCTTCGACTGGCTCGAGGCCCGGGTCGCCGCCGTGCTGGCCCGCGACAGCGCCGCTCTCGTTCATGCGGTCGGTCGCAGCGTCGAGATGAAGGCCGAGATCGTCGCCGAGGACGAGAAGGAGGCCGGCCGCCGGGCCCTGCTCAATCTCGGCCACACCTTCGGCCATGCCATCGAGGCCGAGATGGGTTTTGGCGACGCGCTCAAGCACGGCGAGGCCGTCGGGGTCGGCATGGCCCAGGCCTTCCGGTTCTCGGCCCGCATGGGCCTGTGCCCGGCCCAGGACGCCGTCCGCGCCGAGGCCGCCATCAAGGCGGCGGGGCTGCCGACGCGCCTCGGCGATGTCCGGCCCGAGCCCTTCTCCGCAGACGCCCTGATCGCCCACTGCGGCCAGGACAAGAAGGCCGAAGGCGGCAAGCTGACCTTCGTTCTCGTCCGCGCGATCGGCGAGGCCTTCGTGGCCCGCGATGTCGACCGGCAGGCCCTGCACGCCTTCCTGGTCGAGGACGAAGGGGCCCTGGCCTGACCGCCGCGCGGCAAGCTTGGCCTTAAGTATTGAGACGCCTTGAGAAAAATGCTTCGCGCCAGACCTGTTGCGGGGGCTTGCGATAACTTGCGGTAGCGTCAGTATGTTCCGCCGCATGGGGCTTCCGATGCGCACCCCGGAGCCGCGACCATGAGCAAGCTGTCCGACCTGAAAGTTCTCGTTGTCGAAGACGAGGCCCTCGTCTCGATGCTCGTCGAGGACATGCTCAGCGACCTGGGCTGTACCGTCGTCGGGCCTGCGGCTGAAATCGAAGAGGCCCTGCGCCTTGCAGGCTCTGCGGAGATCGATGCAGCGCTTCTGGATGTGAACCTGGGTGGCCGGCCGATCTTCCCCGTCGCTGATGCCCTCAAGGCGCGCGGCGTTCCGTTCGCCTTCGCCAGCGGGTACGGCGAGGCGGGACTCTCGGAAGGCCACCGCGGGGCCCTCGTGCTGCAAAAGCCGTTCCGGGAAGCCGATCTGCGCCGCGTTCTGGAAGAACTGGCCAGCCAGACCGCCTAGATCTGGCGCCTCCCGAGCGCTGCTGCGCTCACAATCAGGGCATATGCGCCCCCGATTTGGGCACAACCCCAGATGCCCGTTCCGGTCAGAAACGAAAATTTTCCACCCGAAGTTTGTCAATTCTCACCCAAACTCGCCTTAGAGCTGTAGATTTCAGCGAACCCCGCCCTGAGGCGAGGTGAAATTTACCCTTTGTTACCGGTTGTTAACGTAGGGCTCAGGCTCGCATTGGGGCAAATTTGGCCCCTACCGCCACAAACCCGCCCAAATCGTGACTTTTTTGTAACTGAGCGGCGCCGTAGCGGCGCAATCGCGCCATGTTCCCTTTTTGCGACGGCCAAAGCCGATAACGTCGGCGTTGAGGAATGGACCTCTCGCCCCCCGCGCCGTGCGCGCACGGGGGCGTTGTTAGTTTAGAGGACAACGGAACAATGGCGTTGAAGACCAAGCTTCTCCTGGCCACGACGATGCTGGGGAGCGTCGCGCTCCTGGCCCCGACGGTAACTTTCGCCCAGACGGCCCCCGCGGCTGCCAAGGAAGACACCACGGTCGAAGAAGTGGTCGTGACCGGTTCGCGCATTCGCCGCGACCCCACCAACTCGCCGACCCCGCTGATCCAGGTTTCGCGCGACGAAGTCGTGTCGACCGGTCAGGCCAGCGTCATCGACGTGCTCGCCGACATCCCCGCCCTGTCGGGCTCGATCGTTCCTGAAGACACCACGGGCTCGGGCCTGAACGACGGTGGTCTGTCGCTGCTGAACCTGCGCGACCTGGGCTCCAACCGCACCCTGACCCTGGTCGACGGCCGTCGCCACGTCGGTTCGTCCTCGGGCGGCCTGTCGGTCGACGTCGACACCATTCCGCGCCTGCTGATCCAGAACGTTGAAATCATCACCGGCGCGAACTCGGCCCAGTACGGCGCCGACGCCGTCTCGGGCGTGGTCAACTTCATCCTGCGTCGTGACTTTGAAGGCGTCGAGGTCGACGGCACCGTCGCCCAGATCAACAAGAGCGCCAAGGTCGGTGGCGACCTGAACCGCCGCTTCTCGGCCCTGGTCGGTCACAACTTCTTCGACGGCAAGCTGAACGTTTACGCCTCGGCCGAATACGAAAAGAACGACGAAGTTCTCGACAGCGAAATGCACTGGCGTCGTGACGCCTTCTCGCTGGTCGCCGTCGACTTCGACCCGGCCAACGCCAACAATGACGGCATCTTCGACAGCGTCCTGCTGCGCGACGTGCGCAACATCTCGCGTTCGCGCGGCGGCACCCTGATCCTGACCAACGACATCCTGCCGGATGCCAGCCGCAACATCACGCTGCAGACCTGCCCCGGCACCTCGGCCTCGACCGGCTCGATCAGCGCCAACTGTATCTTCGCCGAACCCGGCAAGACCTTCCAGTTCGACTCGACCGGCAAGGGCCGTCTGGCCAATTTCGGCACGATCCGCAACAACGTCGGCCGGGCCCGCTCGCTTAACGTCGGCGGCGACGGCCTGAACATCAACACCGAGTTCAGCCAGTTCAGCCGTCTGCCGGAATCGGAAAACAAGCGCGTCCAGGGTGGCCTGAACTTCAACCTCACCGAAGACCTGCAACTCTTCGCTGAAGGCAAGTACATCAAGGAAGAGACCTACGACGAAAGCCAGCAGACCTTCTTCGATATCGGTCTGGTCAATCTGAACAGCACCGCCAACGGCCTGCTGATCGGCACCTCGGCCTTCAATATCGGCCTCGACAGCGCCTATCTGGATCCGACCGTGAAGGCCGCGATCCTGTCCAACACTCGCCCCTCGATCAACGCATCCGGCGTCGTCACCGCAACGATCACCGATGCCCGCGCCCGTCTCAGCATCTTCGGCCCGAGCCGCAGCCAGCTGAACCAGAAGGAACTGCAGCGCTATGTCGTGGGTGCCCGCGGCACCAAGGACGAGTTCAGCTTCATCAAGAACCTGAGCTACGAACTGAGCTACACCGCCGGCTCGCTCGAGAACGTCAACTATGAGCGCGCCGTCGACGTCGTCCGCTTCAAGCACTCGGTTGACGCCGTGGTCGACACCGCCGGTGTGGTCAACGGCAAGCCCGGCGAAGTCGTCTGCCGCGTGAAGCTGCTGGCTGCCAACGGCACCACGATCGCCGACCAGCTGCGCGGCGGCAACTACACGGCCGGCACCGCCGCCTACAAGGAAATCACCGAGTGCACGCCCTCGCGCGTCTTCGGTGAAAACGGCTACACGACCGCTTCCCGGAAGTATTTCGACGCCGAGATCAACGTCCAGGACAAGAACACCCAGCAGGATGCCCTGGGCTATGTCTCGGGCGAGCTCTGGGACTTCTGGGGTGCCGGCCGCATCGGCCTGGCCGTCGGTGCCGAATGGCGCAAGGAAACCACCGAGTCGATCGGCCGTTCCAGCTCGACCGGCGACCGCCTGCTGTTCCTGAACACCGGACCGGACTTCCCGAAGGTCGGCTACGAAACCAAGGAAGCCTTCGGCGAAATCCGCCTGCCGCTTCTGCGGGACATGTTCCTGGCCAAGTCGATGGAAGTCGGCGCGGCGTTCCGTCGCTCGGAGTACACGACGGTCGGCAAGACCGACACGTACAACTTCAACGCCTCGTGGCGTCCGATCGAGGACATCCTGTTCCGCGCCACTGCGGGTAAGGCCGTCCGCGTTCCGACCCTGTCGGAAAACTTCCGCCCGGCAACCCAGACCTTCGCCACGATCGGCGACCCCTGCAGCAACCCGGCTACGGCAACGGGCATCGATGAAAAGACCCGCCAGAACCGCATCAAGAATTGCGCCCTGCTGGGTATCCCTGCCGGCACCGTGATCAACTATACGAGCACCCCGGCCGGCAAGAACGCGGGCAACCCGTTCCTGAAGCCCGAAAAGTCGTTCAGCTCGACCTTCTCGATGATCGTGACGCCGCGCTTCTGGCCGAACTCGACCTTCGTCGTCGACTACTATGACATCGACATCAAGGACGTGATCGCCTCGGTCAGCGCCCAGACCGCCGCCAACCAGTGCGTCTCGGGCGATGTCCTGAACCCCGGCATCTGCGCCACCATCACCCGCACCGGCGCTGCCGGCCAGGGCACCACCCCGGCCTACGGCATCGTCGACTTCATCCAGGGCTCGGTGAACTATGCCCGCACGATGAACCGCGGCATCGACTTCCAGTACCTGTACCGGACCGATGTCGCGGCCCTGACGGGTCTGGACTGGGGTCGCATCGACTATCGTCTGAGCGGCACCTACCTGTTCGAGCAGCACGACTTCACGAACATCTCGAACCCGAACGAGCACACCGACTTCGAAACCACCCTGGGCCTGCCGCGCGTGCGCTTCAGCTCCAAGGTCAACTGGACCGTCAACGACAAGCTGGCGATCCAGTGGGCCGCCGACTGGCAGTCGTCGCAGGAAATCATCGACGCCGACAACATCGGCGGCAACCTCGACACCTACGACAACAAGTACTTCACCTCGGGCTCGTTCATTCAGCACGACTTCACCGTGCGCTACAGCCCGAAGGAAGACTTCACGATCCGCGGTGGCGTGGTCAACGCCTTCGACGCCCAACCGGCGGCGTGGCTGGGCAACACCAGCTCGGACAACTTCGACCTGTTCGGTCGCCGCTTCTTCGTCGGCTTCAACTACAAGATGTAAGCCGGCGCGAAAGCGTCAGAGACAGGAAAGGGGCGGTCTTCGGACCGCCCCTTTTTCTATGGCCGTTGCCCTGGTCGGGACGCCCCCCCCCCCCGCAGGGGCTCGCCGGATCAGCGCCTAATCGAGGTCGCGGGGTCCGAAGCTTTCCGGCAGCAGGTCCCGGAACGCCGTGCGGCGGGTCGGAACACCGTCCTGGACGGACACGATCTCGCAGGTATCCGAGGCGAACTCGGCGATGCGCTGACGGCAGGCTCCGCAGGGCTGCACCACGGCATTGGAGCCGGCGGCGATCAGCACCCGGTTGATTCGCCGCCCGCCGGCCGTGACCATCGCCCCGATCGCCGTCTGTTCGGCGCAGGTGCCGGACGGATAGGCCGCGTTCTCGACATTGACGCCGAGATGGACCGCACCGTCCTCATCGATGACGGCGGCGGCGACCGTGAACCGGGAATAGCGAGCATAGGCCCGGGTCAGCAGGTCCGGAAGGCGTGCTGCAGCTTCGGCCTCAAGGGCGGGGGTCATGGACATGTCGGCGCTCAGGCGGGCTCTGATCGATCCGGCAGGATCGCGCCGGGCCGCGAGGCAATCAGTCGCGGGGGCCTGACGCAAGCCCCTTCGCACGCTGCCGGTCAGCTTTCCCCGGGAGCCCGCGCGATGATCGAAAGGGCATGGACGGGGCCCGCCATCTCGTCGGCCAGCACCTGGTAGACCATGCGCTGGCGCATCACCCGGCCCTTGCCGGCAAAGGCCTCGGCCTCGATCGTCAGGTTGAAATGGCTCTCACCGGAGCCGCTGTGACCGGCATGGCCGTGATGGCGGTCGCTGTCGTCGGTCAGATCCAGCCGGACCGGCTGAAAAGCGGTCTCCAGCTTGCTGCGAATGGTATCGGAAATGGCACCCATGCCTGACTCTCGCATGTCAATCCTTGAACGGAAATAGCGGTAGCTTACTCTAGGGCTCATGAGCCGTGAGTTTGAATACCGCCCGAAGTTTTTCGACATCCGCGTCCGTCCGCCCAAGGCGGGCGAGAGCGAGACGCCTGACGTGCTGGGCCTGAAGCCCGGCGAGAAACGTTGCGACCATCCCGACTGTCGCCTGGCCGGATCGGCCAAGGCGCCCAAGGCCCGCAACATGCCCAACGAGCACTACTGGTTCTGCCAGAAGCACGCGGCCGAATATAACAAGAACTGGAACTTCTTCGCCGGCATGAACGAGGCGCAGATCCGGTCCGAGCAGGAGATCGAAAAGGTCACCGGCGGTCGCCCGACCTGGAGCTTCAAGGCCGACAGCCGCTCGCGCGAGGCCGCCGCCATGGCCGCCCGCGACGCCCGCCACATCGCCGACCCGTTCGGCCTGTTCCGGGCCCAGCAGCGCAAGGCCGAGGCCGAGCGGGCCGCCGGCGAACGCCATCTGGGCAAGCTGGAACGCACGGCCCTGGCCGACCTCGACCTCGACGGTACGGCCGACGGCCCCGCCATCCGGGCCCGCTACAAGGAACTGCTGAAGCGCTGCCACCCGGACGTCAACGGCGGCGACCGCAGTGCCGAGCACAAGCTGGCGCGTGTCATCAAGGCGTACAAGACCCTGCAAAAGGCCGGCCTTACAACCTGACGACCTGAACCCTTGCGGCGCGACGCGGCTCTCGCCATGCTCCCCCCCGCGCCCCGGGGGGATCAGGCGTGAAGGGACGACGACGACAATGACCGACCAAAGCCGGGATACTGGCCTCGCCGACGCGCCGACGCCCGTCGTACCGACGCCGTTCGGGATCCCCTGGAGCATCTGGTTCTGGGGCGGTCTGCTGTCCAGCATCGGGGCGGCCTTCGCCCTTGTTCCGGTCCAGACCACAGCCCTGCTTCACGTCCAGCTGCCGGCCGGTGCCGAGCCCTGGGTCCGGGCCTTCGGCCTGGTCATCGTCTGCTATTCGGTGGCCTATCACGTCGCCGGCTGGACGGGGGCGCGGACCTTCATGCGGGCGTCCGTGACCCTTCGCGTTCTCTCGCCCGTGGTCATCGGTGCCATGGTCCTGACCGGCCACCTGCCCCGCCCGTGGCTGCTGGTCGGGGCCCTGGACCTGGCCGGCGCCATCTGGACCGCCATCGAACTGGCCTGGCGCCCCAAGCCCAAGACGGCCTGAGGACTCAGGTCCGCCAGCGGGTCCAGGCCAGGGCCGCCAGCCAGCACGCCATGGCCCATGCCGCGCCCACGCACCAGCCGGCCAGCACATCGCTGGCCCAGTGAACCCCCAGATAGATCCGGCTGATCCCGACCAGTAGCGACAGCCCGACCGCCGCGCTAAGGGCCAGGACCTTCAGCCGCCTTCGCTCTGAAAACCGTGCGCCCAGGGCCCCCAGGATCAGAAACACGACCGCCGACAGCATGGCGTGGCCGGAGGGAAAGCTGGCATTGACCGCCTCGACCGCGCGAAAGGCCAGGTCCGGACGCTCACGCATAAACAGCGCCTTCAGCCCCTGGCTGATGGCCAGGCCGCCGCCGGCCCCGACCAGCAGCAGAGCAGCCTCGCCCCATCGCTCGAGGCAGGCCATCACGGCGCAGGCGAGCAGCACGAGCAGGCCCAGGACCGCCAGGGATCCGAGCGCGGTCACATCGATGGCCGCAAGGTGCAACCAGTCGGGGCCCACCAGGTCCCGGCCCGCGCCGGGACGGCGCAGGGCCAGCAGGATGGCCAGGTCCAGGGCGCGCGTCTCCCCTTCGGCGACCTCATCGGCAATCGAGAGGAAGGCCAGCCCGCCGAGCGCCAGGACCAGCAGTGCGACTGTCGCGCCCACTTCGCGGCGCGCGCTGGCCAGCAGGCCGGACAGGCCGTGACGGGGATTTGCGACTTTCATGCCGCTCTGAACGCCTGAAGGCCAAGCTTGGTGCCGCCCTGATCCTGCAGATTTCGCCTCTGGGCCATGAACCGCCACGGACGCGGGCCGTTCAGAGCGGGTCCCCATCGGTTTTTCCCAGGGTGCGGACCCCGAAAAGGAGACCGCCATGAAGCGTCTTGCCCTCACTGCCCTCGCCCTCACCCTGCTGGCCGGAACGGCCGCGATCGCCGCCCCGCAGCACGAGGACCACCGCCGCAACGGCCGCTACGAACAAGGCCATACCGATAACCGCCGGGATGACCGGCGCGAGGCCCGCGACGATCGACGGGATGATCGCCGCGCGTATCGCCGATGGGCGCGCGGCCAGCGACTCGACGCCCGCTACCGCGACAACCGCCACCATGTCAGCGACTACCGCCGTCACGGCCTGCGCACGCCGCCGCGGGGCTATCGCTGGCAGCGTGTCGATGACCGCTACCTGCTGACGGCCGTGGCGACAGGCCTGATCATCTCGGTGATCCTCGCCAATCACTAAAAAGTCGACCGGATGGGGGTGTCGCGGTGCGGCGCCCTCTTCCCCTCCCCCACGTCAACCGGCTAATCCGGTAGCCATGCCCGAGTTCGCCGAAACCAGCTCCGCCGTCGATCCCCTGATCACCCTGGTCCCCGACCGCTGGGTGACGCTCCGCGACGCGTTCGGCGTCGACAGTGACATGAAGGTCCCCGCCTTCAGCCACCGTGACAGCCACGTGCCGGAGATCGACCCGTCCTACCGGTTTGACCCGCAGACGACCAAGGCCATCTGCGCCGGCTTTGCCAATGACCGTCGGGTCATGGTCCAGGGCTATCACGGCACCGGCAAGTCGACCCACATCGAGCAGATCGCCGCCCGGCTGAACTGGCCGCTGGTGCGCGTCAATCTCGACAGCCACATCAGCCGCATCGATCTGGTCGGCAAGGACGCCATCGTCCTGAAAGAAGGCAAGCAGATCACCGAGTTCCGCGAAGGCATCCTGCCCTGGTCGCTGCAGCGCCCGGTGGCCCTGGTGTTCGACGAATATGACGCGGGGCGCCCCGACGTGATGTTCGTGATCCAGCGCGTGCTCGAGGCCGGCGGCAAGCTGACCCTGCTGGACCAGAACCGCGTGATCCGCGCCAACCCCTATTTCCGCCTGTTCTCGACGACCAACACCATCGGTCTGGGCGACACCACCGGCCTCTATCACGGCACCCAGCAGATCAATCAGGGCCAGATGGACCGCTGGAGCATCGTCACGACGCTCAACTATCTGGAACACGACGTCGAGGCCGCCATCGTTCTGGCCAAGAACACCTCCTACGACACCGTCGAGGGCAAGCGCACGATCTCGGCCATGGTCCGCGTCGCCGACATGACCCGCAACGCCTTCATGAACGGCGACATCAGCACGGTCATGAGCCCGCGCTCCGTGATCACCTGGGCCCAGAACGCCGAGATCTTCGACAACGACATCGCCCTGGCCTTCCGCCTGACCTTCCTGAACAAGTGCGACGAACTCGAACGCCCCACCGTGGCCGAGTTCTTCCAGCGCGCCTTCGGGACGGACCTGCCGGAGAGCGCGGCGCGGGTGAAGGTGTCTTAAGGGCCGCCCCCGCCCCACGAC
>NZ_QAII01000142.1:0-6822 GCF_003060965.1 Caulobacter sp. HMWF025
CCCTGTTTTCCCGCCACCTGCATGGCGGCCCGTAAACACGGCCTGCGCATTCCGGATGACCTGTCGCTCGCGGGCCTAGTCGATGCACCGATCGCCGCCGGAAACTGGCCGTCCATGACCATCATTCGCCAGCCCATCGTGGAAATGGCCCAGCACGCGATGAACGCGCCCAGCGCCTGGAACACCAGTAAAGCGGCCGGAAAGGTCTCGGCGCCAGCGATCAACGTCGGTGGAACAGACACGATTTGGGAGGTTGCATGAACCGGCGCATCTGGCGGGGCCTGTCCCTGGCCCTGATGACCCTCGCTGCGGCCCCGGTGCAGGCCGAGGTCACAGGTCCTGAGGGCTATCGACTGGTCTGGAACGACGAGTTCGATATCGACGGCCTGCCCGATCCGGCCCGCTGGACCTATGATGTCGCGCGCAATCGGGACGGCTGGTACAATAACGAGCTCCAGTACTATTCGGCGCGCCGCCGCGAGAACGCGCGTGTGGAAGGCGGCCGGCTTTTGATTGAGGCGCGCCGCGAAAGGCCGGATGCGGCAAGGACTCGGGATTCCGGCGGTCAGAAGTTCACCTCGGCGAGACTGGTCTCACGGGGCCTTGCCCAATGGACCTATGGCTTCTTCGAGGTCAGGGCGAAGTTGCCTTGCGGGCGGGGAACATGGCCTGCGGCCTGGCTTCTCCCTGTCGCGGACATCAACTGGCCTGCCGGGGGTGAGATCGATCTTCTCGAGCACGTCGGGCATGATCCGGGCGTTGTTCACGGCACGGTGCATACCTCGAGCTACAACCATACCCGCGGCACTGAGCGGGGTGGGCAGACGCGCATCGCTGACGCCTGCGACGCCTTTCACCGCTATCAGGTGCACTGGACCCCCGAGGCCATCAAATTCGGGGTCGACGACGTCGTCTATTATGCTTTCCCGAATGATGGTCGCGGCGATCCCGCGACCTGGCCCTTTAACAAACCCTTCTACGCGATCTTGAACCTTGCCGTCGGCGGTGACTGGGGCGGAGCGAAGGGCGTGGATCGCCGCGCTTTTCCGCAGACGCTCGAGGTCGACTACATCCGGGTTTTCCAGTCGACGTCGTCTTGAAGTCGGACCCCGTGACCCTGCCTCCAGGGCACAGCGGATAACTGACGGCTCGGCGCTGACCGTCTGGCAGAAAGACGCCATTGGCGGGTGGCCGGGAGACGCTCCTGGTCCGCTCCCTCGCCTGCTGGTCATCAGATGGGTCAGGTCATTCGCCGGCTCTTTCGTTGGTCGGCCGACCATGCGCGGGCGGATGCCAATCCCGCCCCGGGATGGTCGAAGCCGTTGGCCAACCCCGGTCGGAAATTTGCCGATCTGCATCGATCGCGACCTTATCGCCCGTGGAATCGCAGCGCGACTGGATCTGACCCGCCAGAACGGCTGATGACCATCGCTGCAAGCCGGCGCTGAGAGCGCCGAAACCCGCGACAAACAGATTTGATGTTATCGGGGAAAATGGAGCGGGCGATGGGAATCGAACCCACGACATTCTGCTTGGGAAGCAGGGTATAGCCATTAAACTTCAGAGACTTACGCGTAAACGAGGCCTTAAAAATATCCAACAAAATCAATTGGTTATTTCGAGGTCGTAAATCAAAGTGCGCCACTCACCGCTGTTCCGACTGACTGAAGAAGCCAGTCTCACCGGTGAACAGACGTAGGAAACCGGACACTGCACTCCGATAGATCGCCCGCCCCGGCCGTGCCCACAAACACGTATCCGAGGACAGCGCCGGCCCTGCACACTCTTGGGCTGATACGCACTCCCGCTCAGCGCCATAAATGGACCTTGGCTCATCTCCAGATTCCAGCCTTACAGCCGGATGGGCCAGTGGCTTTGCCCGACTGGTTTCTGGCCTTCAGTCAGGAGCGGCCTCAGCACATTACCGTTAGGGCAACCTCGGCCACGATGCATCAGGCCGTCGTCCTTGCTATGCTCGGCTTTATGTCCACCCCAAGCGACCTAGAACGCATCGCTTCCAACCTGCCGGGCGTCACTGGCGAGGGCATTTCTTTTAGCATTGGGAAGAAGGCGCTGTGTTGGGCCTATCTTGCCAGAACCCATGCGAAAGGTCGGCGGGAGCCTGTCCATGGCGTGGTCGCCGTTGCCTGCGAGATTGCTGTCAAAGAGATGCTGATCGAAGCAATGCCGGCTCTGTATTTTGACGACGACCATTACCGAGGCTACCCAGCGGTGCTGATAAGGCTCGATGAGATGGATAATGCTGAGCTTGAGACGCGTCTGGAGGAGGCCTGGCGGCTTCGGGCACCTGCCCGTCTGAGACAGAGTGCCTTCGGTTGATGCCCGCTCTCGCCCTAAAGCGCTGCTGAGTATTTCTGCTTCGGCGACTGAGACGCGCCATTACCTGCCCTTGATGCGTCTCCCGATTTCACGCCTCCGGCCAAAAACGCAAAAGCATGCCCCGCGCGCGGCTGGGCCATAACCTAGGTTTTCGTACGGCCTCACCCGGGGCCTTCGCGCTCAACCAGGCAGCTGGGCCGTCCTGGTGTTGGAATGGTCAGACGGGGGCGAGCGCCCGAAACGCCAGACCAGGGTGGGCAATACGATCAGGCTGGCGATGGTTGAGGTGATCAGGCCGCCCAGGATGACGATGGCCATCGGGCCCTGGATCTCGCGACCGGCCTGACCGGTCTGGATGGCCAGGGGCAGAACGCCCAGGGCCGTGACCAGGGCGGTCATCAGGATCGGCGTCACCCGCTCACGGGTCGCCTGGGCCAGGGTCTCCAGGGACCAGTCGCGACCTTCAACGCCGATCAGGTGTTCCAGGTGCGAAATCAGCAGGATGGCATTTCGGGCCGCGACACCGAACAGGGTGACGAACCCGACCAGCGAGCCCAGCGAGAGGCTCGCGCCGGTCAGGGCCACGGCGGCGACGCCGCCGACCAGCGCGAAGGGGACCGATGCCAGGATCAGGCCCACAGCTCGGCCGTCGCCGAACGTGACCAGCAGCACCGCCACCACCGCAATGATCGCGACAGCCACATTGAACAGCAACTGGCGCTGGGCCGCCTGGGTTCCGGCCGCCGTCCCGGCATAGTCGACATAGACACCCGGCGGCAGTTGAACCTGCTGGGCGATGGCGGTCTGAACCGCGCGAGTCACCCGCTGAACGTCACCGGGTGAGGGATTGGTCGTGATCACCTGCCGCTGGCGTCCGCCTTCATGGGAGACACTGGTTCGACCCTCAGTGAGATAGACGCGGGCGACGGACTTCAGGGGCGTGACGACCCCGCTTCCGGATCGGATCAGAAGCTCACCGACGGCCTCGGGATCCTGACGGATTTCGGGCGGCGTCGTCACCGCAATATCGAGGGCGCGGCTCTCCTGATAGACTTGGGCCGCGACCGCGCCCTGATAGGCGGTCTGCACGGCGTCGAGCACCTCGGCGGGCGACAGACCGTAGCGGGCCAGGGACGGCAGATCGAGATCGACGCGAACGACGGGCGTACTCGGCGGCGTCTGGACCTTGACGTCAATCGCGCCGGGAACCTTCTCCATCACAGCGGCGATCTCGGCGGCGGTCCTGTCCAGGGTGTCGAGGTCGGCACCGTAGACGCCGACGGCCAGGGCGGCGGTTTCGCCCGACAGCGACTCGCCGATCCGGTCACCCAGGAAGGTCATGACCTCGGTCTCAAGGCCCGGATAACGGTCAAGGGTTTCGTGGATCGCAGCCTGGATGCGATCCTGGTCCTTGCCTGACAGCTTGGGTTTCAACTCGACGTGAAACTCGCTGCGCTCCACACCCCAGGTGTCCTCACCCCCTGACGCGCGCCCGATCTGTTGCTCGGCGCTCTGGACGCCGGGAATGGCCAGCAGGTCGTGGGTAATGCCCTCCCCATATCTGCGCATCACCGACATCGACGTGCCGGGCGGCCCTGCGACGGCGAGCACGAAGTGTCCTTCGCGAAAACTGGGCAGCAGTTCGGAATTGAACAGCACCAGACCCGCAGTGGTCAGGATCGTGGCCAGGACGGCCGCCGTCACCGCCAGCACTGGTCGCCCGGCGGCCCGGACCAGCACGGTCCCGTGCCAGGCCTTGGCGCGGGTAATGAGCTTGGGCTCGTCCGGCAGCCGGGTATTGGCGAGCAGAAGCAGGCAGAGCGGCGGGGTGATCACGATGGCCACCGCCAGCGACGCAGCCGTCGCCAGAATGAACGACGCGGCCAGCGGCGAGAAAAACGCGCCCTGCAACCCCCCGAGCATCAGCACCGGAACCAGGATCAGGGCCACGACCAGGGTCGCGTAGATGACCGGGGCGCGCACCTCCAGGGCGGCCGCGAGCACTACCTCGGCGACCGGCCTATCGCCACTTACACGAAGGCGGCGCA
Source organism: Caulobacter sp. HMWF025 (assembly GCF_003060965.1). Lineage (GTDB taxonomy): Bacteria > Pseudomonadota > Alphaproteobacteria > Caulobacterales > Caulobacteraceae > Caulobacter. Next base: position 4,389 of record NZ_QAII01000142.1, read on the forward strand.
CGATGTTCTCAACGTCGATCACCGCGTCGTCGACGACAACGCCCAGCGCCACGGCCAGGCCGCCCAGGGTCATGGTGTTGATCGTCCAGCCCAGGGCATTGAGCACAATCACCGCGGTCAGCAGCGACAGCGGGATCGACACGAACGACACCAGCACCGTGCGCAGATTGCCCATGAACAGAAGCAGGACGACGGCGATCAGGACGGCGCCGATTACCAGATCCTCTGCGATGCCCCCCAGGGCAGCAGAGATAAAGTTGGCCGGGCGATGCAGATTGGCCTCAACCTTCACGCCCTGGGCGTCGAGGGCCGGTTTCAGTTCGGCCAAGGCCGCCTCGACCGAGCGCGTCGCATCCAGGGTGTTCGCGCCATACTGGCTCGACAGGCCGATCAGGACGCCGGGCTTGCCCATAATCACCGCGTCGCCGATGGCCGGCGCCGGCGCGAAACTGACGTCTGCGACATCGCCGATCCGCACGGGCGCGCCGTCGGGGGCGCTGGACACGGGTGCGGCCGCGATGTCGGCGGCGCTCAGGGCCTGCCCCCGTGCTTCGATCAGGATGCGCTGTTGCGGCGTGTCGATGAAGCCACCGCCGCTGACCCCGGTGGAAGCCCTGACCGCGGCTACCATGTCGGAAAGCGACAGATTGCGCGCCGCCAGATCGTCGGGGCGCACCCGCACCTCGAACCGGCGGACCTCGCCGCCGAAGACCGTCGCGCGCGCCACGCCGGCCGCCGCGAGCAGCCTGGGCCGAACAGTCCACTGCACCAGGTCGCGCAGTTGCATGGGCGAGAGCGTGTCCGAGGTGAAGCCGATCTTCAGCAGATCCATGGTCGATGAGGTCAGGGGCGAGACCTTGGGCGGCTGCACGCCGGCCGGCAGGCTCGTCGTCACCTCGCCCAAGGCCTCGGCCACCACCTGCCGGGCGCGGTACGGCTCGGAGCCCTCGGCAAAGGTGACACTGACGATCGAGATGCCCTGGATCGAGTCCGAGCGCACCGTCGCCACGCCCGCTGCGCCGTTGACCGCCTGCTCAACCGGCCGGGTGACCAGTTGCTCGACCTGCTCGGCCGTCAAACCCGGCGCTTCTGTCTGGATCTCGGCCTGCGCGGGGACGAACTCCGGAAAGACGTCGAACTTGGCGTTTGTCAGCACCACGCAGCCATAGATGAACAGCAGCAGCGCCGCGGCCGCAATCAGGCGCGGCCGGGCCAGGGACCAGCGGACGATAGCGCTGAGCATCGGCTAGTCCTCGACCTTGGGCGCGCTCTCGGCGGCCAGAAGCGCCGATGCGCCGGACACCACGACCGCCTCGCCCGGCTTGAAGCCTCCCGCCGAGAACAGGCCTTCCGCAAGCGGGGCCGCCGCGACCAGCGCCCGTCGCTCGAAATGAGTGGCGTCCTTGCGGACATAGGCGAAGGTCTGGCCGCCGGTGCGGATCAAAGCGCCGCGCGGCACAACAACGCCAGAGTGCCCGTCACCCCCCGAAAGCGTGACGGGCGCGGATAGCCCAACACCCATGCGAGCGGCAGCATCGCCCCGAACAACCCCCATCAGGCCACCTGTCTGAACACGGGGATCGGCCGTCCGGGCGGGGCCCAGGATCGCGATATTGACCGTTTCGCCGCTGCCCAGTTGCATCCGCGCGCTGCGCGCGCCCTGCCCGCCCATCGGGACATCGATGCGGACCAGCGCCGCCCGCCCTGCCACCAGGTCGGCGATCAGCCGGGCCCGAGTGAGGTCGCCGGTAAAGGCCGGTCCCCATTCCAGTCCGATGCGTCGGCGCAGCAGGGACAGTCGCGCGGCGTCCGCACGGGCCTGAGCCTGAGCGGACTGGGCAACCTTCAGGGAAACCGTGGAATCGGCCTCTGCTAGGGCCTTGGTCCGCGCCGCCTCGCTCCGCGAGGCCTGTTCGGTCGCCAGCGCGGCGACCAGATCGCTGTCCAGCGTCGCCAGGGGCACGGGATCGATGACGCGTGCAAAGCCCGAGATCGTCGTCTGATGCCGGGCGGCGACCAGGGTGGCGGTTGCGACGCCGATCCGCTTCTGGGTCGCCGCATCGACCTGGACGCTCGGCGGTTCGGCCGCCGAGGCCGAGCCCGCCAGCACGAGACCGGCGATGACGGAGAGGACCCCGGTCTTGATCATTGTCCATCTCCAAGGGCGCGGATCGCGGTCTGCAAGATCAGGGTTTCAGCGGGGTCTGACGCGGTGCGCAAGGCATCTTCGAGATCCACGCCGGCGATGATGGCCGCCCGACGGGCGTCCAGCAGCGAAAGTTCAGCGTCCAGCAAGGCGGCCTGGGTCCCAAGGTCCTCCACCCGGTCCGCCGCACCCGCCGCAAGGCTGCGCGCCATGGCAGCAGCCAGACGCTGGGCTATGGGCAGGTCGCGATCACGGATCAGGACTTCGGTGGCGCGCGCCGCGCTGAGG
>NZ_QAII01000142.1:6832-7097 GCF_003060965.1 Caulobacter sp. HMWF025
CTGCGCGGTTGAGATCGGCCGGTGGTAGCACCAGGCCCAGATTGAACGGCAGCTTTGTCGCGCCGTGATCCCAGCTGTAGCCCGGCCCGATATGGATTTCCGGATACTGCCGGGCGATTTCCAGCTTCAGAGCGCTTTCCGCCAGGTCGTAGTCCACCACCGCCCGCAGCACGTCACGGCGGGTCAAGGCGGCGGTGCGGCGCGCGTCGGTGAGGTCGCGTCCTTCGGATGGCGAGGATGGCGGTGCCAGGCGCAGTCCCGCCAC
>NZ_QAII01000142.1:7107-41462 GCF_003060965.1 Caulobacter sp. HMWF025
GGCCAGGGCGGCGTCGGCCTGTGCGCGCCGCGCCACAGCGTCAGCCACGCGGCGATGGGCGAGCGCCAGTTCGGCCCGGGCCGCCAAGACCGCAGGACGGTCGTCCTCACCGGCCGCAACCCGGCGGTCCAGCCGCTCGGCACGGACCTGACGCACGGCCTCCAGCCGCCGGGCGAGGCGCAGTTCGTCATCGGCCGAAACCCGGTCTGCCCGCGCGCGCGTCAGGGCGCTTCGCACGGCCCAGACGGCCTCACCATAGTCATGGAGCGCCTGCACAGCGGCCAGATCGGCCGCGTTCAGTCGCTCGCCACGGCGGCCGCCGATGTCCAGGGGAATGTCGCCGCCGGCACCGTAAAGCCACGGCTTGGGGTCCCTGGAATACTCGGCCGTCAAGGTCAGGGTCATGCCCGGCGCGACACGCGTCGCCCTGGCTGCCGCAACGGCGGTTCGACATCTGGCCGCGGCCTCGGCGACGGCGGCGTTGCGGGTCAGGCTGGCGGCCAGAAGGTCGGCACCGGTCCAGACCGCGTCGTTCGGCTTTTCGTCCAGACGGCGGGTCTGCAGGGCGGCGGGGTAGGATTCCAGCCGGACCGGCGCGGCGACATAGTGCGCGCAGCCCGTCAGCAGGAGGCTCACGCCGATCATGGCGCGGGTCGCGACGGCAAAACGAGCGGCGAAGATCATCAGGGCTCCTGAGGGTCAGTCGACTTAGCGTGGCGTAACGGACGAATCGATGACGGGAACATTGAAAATTCCCAATGTTCCGAGACCCTGCATGGGACTGGCATTCGCACATGACCGAGTGTTTTCGTCGATAGCTCAGGCTAGGCCGATCGGCGAGCTTTCGGTGGCGGCATCCTTGCGGTTTCCTCCTGAGTCATTTGCAAGTTCCAAACACGACAAGCAAAAGTGGCGTTTGTGCTTCAGTTTAGTGTCTTTTTGGCGAAATTCGACGACACTCCATATTCTGTTTCTTCGGGCGAATTAGGCGAATAAACTCAATAGCATCCGAGGGCGATTGGCCCCGACGCATGAGCTCATGATTACGTCGTGAATGAAGTCCAACTCAGTGACGCCATCGCATCGTGCTCCAAAATCAGTGTCCTCCTGATCGAGGACGAGCCGGAGACCGCTGAGCACATGGCAGTCGGCCTCGAGAGCCGGGGCTTTCGGGTCGAGGCCGTTCAGGATGGAGCCGCTGGTCTTGAACGCGCCCTGGCGGGCACGTTCGACGTGATTATCGTCGATCGCATGCTGCCGAAGCTGGACGGTCTGACCCTGGTCCAGTGCCTGCGTGACGCCCAGGTTCAGACGCCGGTCCTGTTCGTCACAGCCATGGGCACCGTTGCCGATCGCGTCAGCGGCCTGGAACGCGGCGGCGACGACTATCTGGTCAAGCCCTTCTCGTTTGCGGAGTTGGGCGCGCGGGTGGGTGCCCTGGCTCGCCGGGCCCCCGCGCCGCTGCGCGAGCGCACGGTGCTGCAATGCGGGGACCTGACCCTGCTCAGGCTTGAGCGCTCCGCGCGACGCGGCGGCGTCGACCTGGCCTTGCTGCCGCTGGAATACAAGCTGCTGGAGTATCTGATGCTCAACGCCGACCGGGTTGTGACCCGGACGATGTTGCTCGAGAACGTCTGGGGCTTCCACTTCGACCCCCGCACCAACATCGTCGAGACCCATATCAGCCGGTTGCGCGGCAAGATTGACCTGCCGGGCACCTTGCCCCTGATCACCACGCTGCGGGGCATCGGCTACTGCATAAGGACCGAGCCCGCATGAGGAGCGGGGCCGCAAACCGCCTCATGCGCAACGCCGGGGCACGTCTGGCCTTGATTCAGATGGTCATCGTCGTGACCGCCTTCCTGCTGGCCGGCTACCTGACCCAGGTTGCCATCCGCCGGCTGGAGCAAGGCGAGATCCGCGAGCACGTGCAGGGCGAGGCCGCCTCGCTGCGCGACGAGATCCGCCAGAAGGGCATCGGTCACCTGCCCTATACGGTGGCCAAGCGCACGCGGTTATGGCGTGGTTTCGAGTACCGCCTGGTCAGCCGTCAGGGTGTTTTGCTGGCCGGGCGGTTGCCCGATCCCGGCGTGGTCGGCTGGACGGAGCTGGACGGCGTACCGTCGCATCACGGCGAGCCCGACCATCGGTTCCTGGTTTTGACTGAAACCCTGTTCAATGGCTCGCGCCTTTCGGTGGGCCAGGATATGGCGATCGCCGCCGGCCAGACGGCGGCGGTGAACCGTATCCTGCTGCTGTGCGGCTTGCTCGGGACAGTGTTTTGCCTGGCCACCTCGTTCCTGTTTACGCGGCAGGCCTGGCGCCGCATCGCCCAGGTCTCGAGCGCTGCACAACAGGTCACCGAAGGCCAATTGAGCCAGCGCGTTCCCGTACGCCGGACCAGACAGCCCGACGACATTGACGACCTCGGGGTGACGTTCAATGCCATGCTCGATCGCATCGGGGCCCTGATCGGGCAGCTCCGGCAGGTCACCACCGACATCGCCCACGACATGCGTACGCCGCTCACCCGGCTGCGGAACAAGATCGAGCGCTTGCAGTCGGACGCCAGGCCTCACCCGCCGCTGGCACGGGCCATCGGCGATCTGGACGATGATGTCGGCGAGATCCTCAGAACCTTCGATGCGCTGCTGCAGCTGGCCGAAATCGAGACCCATAACGGGGTCATGGCCTTCGCCCCGGTGGACCTGGGCAACATTGCCCTGGACGTCGCCGAGGCTTTCAGGCCGGACATTGAAGCCAGTGGGCGACATCTGCAGGCATCTGGCGAAGCCTGGCTGGTCGCCGCTGACAGCGCCCTGCTGACCCAGGTCTGCGCCAATCTGCTCGAAAACGCCCTGCGCCACACCCCATCCGGCACGACCATCCAGGTCCGGGTCGAACGCGAAGGCCAGGGCGCGCGCCTGCTGGTCGCCGACGACGGTCCAGGCGTAAACCCCGAGGACCGCCAGGAGGCCCTGAAGCCTTTCGTGCGTCTGGATCGCAGCCGCACCACCAAGGGATCTGGCCTTGGCTTGTCGATCGTGGCGGCCATTGCCGCACGCCACGGTGCCCGGCTTGAGCTCGGCGATGCACGGCCCGGCTTGAGGGTCGCGCTGGCCTTTCCGGTGGCGGTGTGGGCGGGTCCGAAAGCGCCAGAGCCCGGTGTCCCCGGCGCTCCACTGTCGCTCTAGGTTTTTGTTTTCACGCGCATTTCATTCTGAAAACCGGTTCCCACTTTTCGGAACGCGCTGTCGATCAGCGGCCGAGCACCAGCACGGCGAAACTGCCGGGCTTCATCGTCGGGCGCCCGCCCGCCGCGACCGGCGCGTCATAGTCGGCTGAAGGCAGATAGACCTTGCCGGTCACCGGATCGACAGCTCCGGTCTTGGCCCTGACCCTGGTCACTACCGTCCCGATCACCGCCAGGTCGGTCGGTCCCCGTACCGCGATCACCGACAGCGTGCCGTCGCCGCCGCTGGGGATATAGGCCAGGTGACGCTGGGCATCATAGAAGGCCGCATCGGGCTTCTCACCGATCGCCAGGCTGGCCGTGACCTGGCCCGAGGCCGTCGACACGACCTTGGCGGTGCCATTGGCACAGGCGGCGATCAGCACCCCGGCGTCCGCGGCATAGGCGAGGCCACTGGGCTCCTCGCAGCCGGCCATCGGCCAATGCGCGACGACCTTGCGCGCCGTGGCGTCAATGACGGCGATCTCGCCCTTGTCTTCGATATTGACGAACACCCGACCCAGACCGTCAGCGACGCCGAACTCCAGCGCACCCTCAAGCGGAATCGTGCCCGCCGCGACGCCGGCCTTCAGGTCGATCAGGGTGATCCCGCCGCCGTGGGCGTTCATCACGAACCCAAGGCCCGTGGTCGGTTCGACAAGGGCAGCGTCGGGGCTGGTCCCCGTCGGGATGGTCGCGCGGATCACGCCCGTCTGGGCATTGACGATGGTGGCGGTGTTGCTGGCCCCATTGGTGACCAGGATCTCGTCGCCGCCGGCCAGCGGCAGAGCACTGTGCGCCTTCTGCGCTGCGACCAGCGACGGCGTGACCTTGCCACTGTCGACGTCGATCACTGTGACCGCGGTGTCGTGGGCCACATAGAGCCGGCGATGAACGGGGTCGAAACTGACATAGTCCCAGGACCCGTCCGGCCCCGCGATGCGATCGACGATCTCGAGCTGCGCGGGCCCCTCGGCCGCAATGGCTGACGTCAGGGTCGAGAAGCCGAACACGGCGACGGCGGCGAACAGCTTGATTTTCATCGGAGGTCCTGCGGCGGGCAAACGGATAATTCATATGACGCCGCGAGCCCGCCCTGCCCTCACCGAGGACTGGCCGGGCTCGCGCGTCTGCGGACTATTGCGCGAGCTTGGCCGCCTGGAGCTCGGCATGGGCCGCCGCCATCTTGGCCTGAAAGTCCGGATTCTTCAGCAACGCCGTGACGAACGATGCCGCCAGGGCCTGGCTGGCCCGGGTGTCGGACGGGTAGTGCGACCCGCAAACCGTGCGGCTGTAGGCATAGTCGTCGGCGCGGGTCATCAAGGCCTGGGCTTTCTCCGGGATCAGCACGGCCAGGGTCATGGCCAGCGAGTAGCCGATCGTGGCATGACCGCTGGGATAGGAGGTCAGCGGCTTGTCGTCGGGATCGCAGGTCTTGATCGTGGCATCCAGGACCCAGGGACGCTTGCGCTGGAAGGTCTTCTTGCCGGCGCTGGCGGCGATCGAGGCGTCATTCTGGACGATGCCGAGCACCTCAGCCGTAGCCGTCAACCTGGTCAGATCGAAGCCGGCCCCGACCGTCGCGGCATAGGCCGAGGGATCCTCATGATCGTCGTCCCACTGGGCCTGCGCCGCGCGTTCAGGCGTGGCGTTGGCGATGATGCGGTGCAGTTCAGCCAGTTCAGCCTTCTGGGCGTCCGAACCGTCCATTGCGGGCGGCGGCAGCAAGCGCCTGGGGTCGATATCGCTTTCGGTCAGATATTTGAGCACCTTGACCGGCTTGGCGGCGGCAGCTGTCGCTGCCGCCGGGGCCGTTTGAGCCAGGCAAGGCCCGGAGAGCACCGCCACGGCCGTGGCGGTGAGAAACAGGCGTCCAATCATCGGGTGTCTTCCTAAAAGAATGAGGGAGATCAGAACGCGGCTTTCAGGGTGACCTGATAGCTTCGGCCAACCTGATAGGTGAAGACATTGGCCGCACCGCCCTGGGCCACCGTCTCGGCGGGTGTCCGGGTGCCGGGAAGCAGCGCCTTGCCCTTGAACGAGGTGATGTCCTGGGTGTCGGCCAGATTCAGGACCTGGGCCTGCAGGCTGTAGTGTCCCGTGTGATAGGTCGCGCTGAGGTCGGCCTGGCTGAACGCCTTGACGAGCCCCGTCGGCGGCGTCGCGCCGGTGGCGGCCGTGGCGTACTGCGGACCGATCAGCTTGTCGTTCAGCGTTACGATCAGGCTGTCATTTGGCATCAACAGGTCATGGCGTTCCGAGCGGACGCCCAGGGCCGCGGTACCGCGCGGGACCTTGGCCAGTTGGTGGCCGTTGTAGCCCGGATTGAGCGGATCACCCTTGCCCTTGGCCTCGTTGACCGAGCCGTTGGCAAACAGGCTGAAGCCGTAGGGCAGCACATAGGTCGCCTGGGCTTCAATCCCCCTGTAAGTCGCGCCACCGAGGTTGGACTGGTAGGTCTCGTTGGTCGCCAGATCCGTCAGGGTTTGGATCTTGTGCTTGAAGTCGATGTAGTAGACGTCGCCGTCGAGGGTCAGGTGCCCCGAGTTGAAGACCGAGCCGATCTGGTAGTTGGTCGATTCCTGCGGGACCAGCTTGTTTGAGCCGGGATTATTCACATAGAACGAGCTGATATTGGGCACCAGGAAGCCCTGGGCATATTGTCCGTAAACTGACCAGTTGTCGCGGACCCGGTAGTTGGCGGTCAGGAACGGCAGGGTCTTGGTGAAAGTGCTTTCGATGTCCAGCGGCTGGATCGAGCCCTTCACCGCCACGGCCGGCGCGTCGTTGTAGAGCTTGAAGTGCACATATTTGACGCCCGGGGTCACAATCAGCTTGTCGGTAGCGCGCCAGGCGAACTCAACGAACGGCTGATACTGGTGCCAGCCGGAATACTCGTTGTAGGCGATGTTCAACGGCACCTGGCAGGCACCGTCCCAGGTCTTGCCCGGGGCAACCTGTTTCGGCAGGCCCCGGCAGGGCGACGGCCCCGTGAACTGGGCGGCCTTTTCGCGATAGTCAGGACGCTTGCTGATCAGGTCGAAGTCGAACCGCGAGCGACCGGTCTTGGCCATTTCAAAGAGGCTGCCGAAGCTGAGCGTGCCGACGTCGTCGAATTCCTTGGTGAACTTCAGGCTGTCGCCGCGCACCCGGTACTTGTTGCGCTTGGTGTAGCCCGGCAAACCAAAGACTTTGGCAGACGAGGGATAGCCTGCGGTGCCGGCCGGATAGGTCGCCGGCGGATTGAGGATCACCTTGTTGGCGGCCGCCAGGGCGGTAGCCCCGATGCTGGCGTCGGCCCCGTTATCATTGGCCGACAGCGTCTTGTTTGAATACCAGTATTGATAGGCGGTGTTGTCGAAGTTCAGACCTTCGGTAATCTCTCCCGCAATCTTCACATAGCCGAACTCGGTCGACTTCTTGGTGTAGTTGTATTCCTTGTAGGTCTGCAGCGTCGGATCATTGCCGAGCGCGAACCGCTTTCCGTAGAGTTCGGTCTGGGCGACGGTGGCGTTCGCGCTGGCGTCGCCCTGATAATAGGTATTGTAGTTGTGCGTATAGAGCGCGGTGACCGAGATCTTGTCGGTGATCGGCACATTGACCTTCAGGAACTGATTGTAGCCGTCGCTGGCACTGTTGCTCAGATAACCGTTGGTCTTGTACTCCATGAAGTTCATGACGCCACTGGCACCGTGCAGCCGCTCGATTGGGCCCGACGCCAGAGTGGTCACCGCCTGAACGGTCTGGAAGCTGCCCGTCGTCAGGGTCTGACGGAACGAGGGCTTGTCCTCGAACGGCAGCGAGAACAGGTTCACCGAGCCGCCGAAATTGGCCTGGCCGAAATCGCCCGCCCGGCCCGGGCCGCGGTCGATGACGATGCCGCCGATGGTCGAGGACGGGAAGAACGAATTGGAGTGGTGCGACGGACCGTTGGTGTCGCCCCAGGCGATGCCGTCATAGGTGACGTTGAACTCACCGTCCTGAAAGCCGCGCATGGTGATCTTGGCACCGTCCGTGGCACCCGAACCGTTGGAATTGGGCGTCGTGGCCATCGAGGGTGCCAGGATGGCCGTCGTTGTGTAGTCGCCGACGCGCGGTGCGCTTTCCTCAATGAACTTGCGGGTGATCAGCGCCTGCGGCTGGGTCGCCGTCAGCGAGGACGACACCGGGGCCACATCGGCCGCCTTGCCCTTCAGGGCGGTGACAATAACCGCTTCGACTTCTTTTTCCGGCTCGATCGCCGGGGCGTCGGCGGCGCGGACCGAACCACCAAGGCCAACAGATGCCGCCAGGGCGAGGAAAGAGCCTGAGGCCAGGGCCCCAAGGCGCGTGCGAATGATCATGAAACTATCCCCGTTCATACCCAACGGAGACGCGCCCCTCGCGCGCCTCGTCAGCTTGACCGGCGATTAGTTCGGAGGTCCCTCCATGGCGTGTGAAGACTTCGCGACCAAGGCATTACACTTTCATGTCCTTGCTCTAAATATCTGTTTTAAATAAATAAAATTCTCAAATCACCGGGCCGGCGCGCGGATTGAGATTTCTCAATGTTTGGGTGGATTGACTCGCCGATCGGGCTAAGAGATCGTTAACTTTCATCGCAGGCTCGGGACAGGTTCAGCGCTCGATGGGTTGGCTGGCGATACAGCCGCATAGCGCTGACTCAAGCACCCCCATCCCGGATCAGACCGCAAAATCAAGAAGGCCGCGAGCGCGATCCTGAAATGGCAAGTTTGTCGGTGCCACTTCGCAAGGCGATCCATCTCGGCGGCATTCCTCGACTGGAGACTGGACATCATGACGCGTGACGAGGCTCTTGGCCGCGCCATAAAGCTCGTGGCGCTGCTGAACCTGGCCTATTTCGGCGTCGAGTTCGCCATGGCACTGCACATCGGCTCGGTGTCCCTGCTCGCCGACAGCGTCGATTTTCTCGAGGACGCCGCCGTCAATTTCCTAATCTTCGCGGCGCTGGCCTGGAGCCTGCGCCAGCGGGCCAGGGTCGGAATGGCGCTCGCGGGCCTCCTGCTGGTCCCGGCCCTGGCCTTCTTCTGGGCCCTCTGGCGCAAGTATGCTGCCCCTGTTTCACCTGAGGCTATCCCGCTCACCGTCACTGGCGTCGGTGCCCTGGTCATCAACCTGTTCTGCGCCTTCTCCCTTGCCCGCTTCCGGCACCATTCAGGCAGCCTTACGAAAGCAGCGTTCCTTTCGGCCCGCAATGACGCCCTGGCCAATATCGCGATCATCGCTGCCGGGGTCGCCACCCTGTTCACGCGGTCGCTCTGGCCAGACATCCTCGTCGGTCTGGGCATCGCCGTGATGAACATCGACGCTGCCAGTGCCGTGTGGCGAGCGGCTCGCAAAGAGCACTCTGAGGTGCAGCGAGATCCGACGCCCTAATGCAGGTGGCGGAACGATTGGCACCTTTCATACTGCATGAAAGTGGACCTTCCCAAGGTCGCCTAAGAGACAGCTTTGGCCCCTCTCCGAGCACGATAAGGCCCATAGTGTAGATTGGCAGAAAGACGCCATTGGCGGGTGGCTGGGAGGTGCTCCTGTTCCGCCCCCCTCGCCTTCCGGCCATCAGATGGTTCTGAAGCGCGCGCCAGCGTTGGAACGAAGCGCTTCATCCTCTCCCATCATCATCAAGCAAGCTGCGAACGTCGTCAGTTGGAGAAGGGCAAAGACCCTTCGTTGATCTGGCGCGATTGCAGCGCCGTGCTCGCTCGCCGACACCCCAAAGCCTCAGATTCCAAAACTGTAAATTTAGATGGCTTCGCTTCTGAAGCAGGGGACATCAGTTATGGAACGTAGAACAACAAACGCGGAAAAGAGGGTCTTCCGGGCTGCTTACATCAAGCACATCTTGGACATTTGCCCAAACTCGATCCTAACTCTGGGTATGGGACGGCCGTGCAAACCAGAAATCCTCTCCCGAAAAATCGATCATTTTTTCAAATGCATCCATCGGGAGGCCTATGGCCGCAACTGGCACAAACGAGATTCTGTCGAAGGTATCGTTGCGATCGGGGTCTACGAGCACCTTGCCAGCAACACACACGTTCATTTCGCTCTTAAGGCTCCAACGCCATTCGCTAGGAGCGCACTCGATAGAGGAGAGAGAATATGGAGGAAAATTCGCCCCGGCGCTCACTACTACTATGACGGAATAAAGGACCCGGAAAAATACGCCTGCTACATCACCAAAGAAATATGGAGGGAGGAGGTTCGGGATTCCGTCTACTATTTTAATCGCCCGGACATGCGCGGCCCGCACCGAAAAATTCAATAAACTAATTTCATCTGAACGAATGCAATGACGCATCTTCGATACTCGTCGATGCCGAGCAGGAGTTCCCCTGGCGTAGGGTGCATCGCCGGAGGTGTGTCTGAGGTCGGTTTTTTACGACCATCGATGGACAAACGGTTCTTAGAACCAATCCAATCCATCAGTCATCGGATCTGATCTGACTTCAGACACACCAAGATATATCTCTTCACGATATGGCGTTTTAGCGTGGATGAGAGATAGCCAATTCGACGAACGTCAAATGGCTGCATCATCGATGGGTGCTAATTCGCCAATGGATAATAGCTCTAAATTCGAGCACTCACGGAGCTTCAGAAGGTCTCTTTGTAGTCCACGATTTTAGGATGCCGCATCAACATCTCGAAGATTTCCTTAGCGTCTTCACTCTTCAAAGTGGCTTCAGCGGTACCCAGAGCACCTATGATTTCTATAGATTTCTTGTGGGGATCAATTCGCACCTGCAGCAGGAAATCGTGCCGTCGTTTGATCGTTTCTGTTAGCTCTTCGTAGGTTAGCCCGTTCCAAACGAGATGCGGTTCATTTTCAACAGTCTTTTTCTGCTCGCTAACGGGCGTCGATTTAAGCGCAAGTCCGCCTGCAATAGGACTCGATTTCGCTACCTTGAGATAACTCGGAGCTTCACCAGACCTTGAAGTTTTCCCGGTGCTATCCCGCCTGCGAGCGCGGTTCTCTTCGAAAAAGCCACTTAGACCGCCCCCCTTTCGGCTCTTCAATCTTTCGAAAAACTCCTGCCCATCAAGTTTTTGAAGTTCAGCCTCAGCAATGACCGCAGCGTCGCGAGAGGCAACCCACCCCCCGTTTCGTTTCTCTGCTCCTTCTGGATAGTCGATAAGCACGCGCAAAAGCGCATGTGTGCCGGTTATCCGCTTGGTCAATTTTAGCCCAGAGCAGAACCTGGTTAGCAGTTTCCGCTGCGCTGCTGGCGGCCACTTATCGTAACGGCGCTTTAGCTCCAATACGCATGCAAGACACCGATAGTGCCTCGTCCGAGCACCTTTCTCATAGCGCCTTAGCTCGTCCTTGAAATCGATCAGCCCTTCTGCCGCCCGCTCAACTTCTCGATCAATGTCGAGATTGGGGTCGTATTCCAGCGGGCCGTTGAATCCGCTTAAAAGGGAACCGCTGGTAAGCAGTTCCAAAGCCTCAGCTCTTCGCGCCTCGCGCGCGGCAAACGCGCGATTTCTGGGGCCGGGGCCACTCCTGCCCCTCCTGCTTTTCCCGCCGTCACTCTTGCCCAGTGCAGTCACCTCGGTAACTGCAACCCTCGCTTCGACCTGTTCATCAGGGGCGGCACTTTTGGCCTTTGGCCGATTGCCCGGTCGAACTCGGATGATTTTTCGCTTCGCTTCCATGGTCTCTTATATCCATTTAGATTGATATACACACTAAATGAACGCTGAAGACAATCTTTAGATCCCTTTGAGCCGGCGGTGTGCCCCTAGACAGACCGCTACTGGATCGAAAAACGCGCGCGCCCTAGGGATGACGAACCAGCAATCGGACGCAACCGCGAACTCTTCGGACACAACGCCTGCTAGCCATTGACAGACGTCACTCCCGATAGTGGATTTGTCTTGATCTACACTATCGACGCGAGTTCGGCTTAACGGGCAGCAGGCACCCGACATCGCTGGCGCAGTTTGAAACTCATCCCTTCAGCGCTTGGCTTCAAGCTGCGCCCGAAGCTGGAAAGTCTCACGCTCGCGAAGCCCCCCACCGACTTCTTGCCGATGAGCCGCTCGCTCTGGAATCGCGTTATCGCGCGCCATGACCGCAGAACAGATCGCCACCGCCGTTCAGGCCCTACACGAACAAGCTGGAGAACATGAGGGCCTGAAGCCCGGACTGATCACGGTCCATGCCGACAACTGGGTCGCCATGTCCCCTCGCCTACCAGCCCTCTGCACCATACCTGCCCTGGGGATCCGCCACCGCGGCATCCGCGTCATTGTCAGCCGCCAGGAAGACAATCGCGTCCTTACCCGTGACGAAGCTGGCCAACGTGGAGAGCCCTTCCTCGATCTCGAGCCGCCGACGGCATAGTCTGAGTCAGAAGCGCGCAATAACCTCGATCGCCGCAGGTTCGCGACAAGCGCCGAGTTTGCCGGTGGGCTGACCAGGAAGAGATCTGAAGCATGAACCCAAAGCCGAGCGACGCTGCCAATCCGATCGATGTCCACGTCGGCAAAATGGTCAGAGCCCGCCGAAAGGCACTCGGCATGTCACAGACCGAGCTGGCCGAAACTCTGGGGATCACCTTTCAGCAGGTCCAAAAATACGAACGCGGCTCGAACCGGATCTCGGCGTCCAAACTCTATGAGGCGGCGCGGACCATGAAAATGGAGATCTCCACCTTCTTCGAAGGCCTGGCCCCACTGGACGGGCAAGCAGTGCCGTTTTGAGCCTTCGCTGATTTCCTAGAATTGGATGGGGCCGCCGCTCACACTTACGGCCTGTGATTGCCAGGCGAGAATAGCGGGCGTTTGACGCATCATTTGAATGCAAATGCTGCGCATTCCGCCACCTATGGCTTGTCGCTACCCTTCGGGATCATCACCGATCAAAGGGCAAGCCAATGCCGAGCAACGCACTCAAGACCAGCATGAGAAGCTTCAATCTGGTCTGGGGCGTGTCGCCGGTAGTCACGCTCAGCTCCTTGCCCGCGAGCGGGCTCTGACATGGGCCGAGCCATCGCACCCAAGGTCAACTGGCTCCTGCCCGTTTTGCTTCTCTCGCTGTCCGCAGTTCCCATCATCGTCGGCGTCGCCCGCCTGATTTGGCTTGCCGGCGGCGTGATCCGCCCAGACAGCGGCAGGTTTGCGTCCATGCCGGTTCCGCTAGCGCTCCACATCCTCAGCATCGTCGTGTTCGGGTGTCTTGGCGCCTTTATGTTCACCCCTAGCCTTCGGCGGCGCTGGCCGCACTGGCACCGAGCCGCTGGACGGGTGCTCGCACCCGCCGGTCTCATCGCGGCCTCCACAGGTCTTTGGATGACGCTCTACTACCCTCCGGGCACTGACGACGGCCCAGTGCTGTTCGCGCTGCGCCTCGTTTTCGGTTCGGCCATGGCCGTGTCGCTGCTGTGCGGGCTGGCAGCGTTACGGCGACGCGCCTTCGTCGAACACGGAGCGTGCATGCTACGGGGCTACGCCATTGGCATGGGTGCCGGAACGCAGGTGTTTACGACCGTCCTGTGGGTACTGCTGATTGGTCCGACCCACGAAATGTCGAGGGCCGCGACGATGGGTGCCGGCTGGGTGATCAACCTCGCCTTAGCCGAGTGGATCCTCGCTCGAAGACCGGCTGCATCGAAGCTCAACCCAGCCTCAAGTCAAACCTAGACCATGGCCCAGGAGGGCCTCCCCAAAATGCGAACTCTCATGGTTCTCGCCGTCGCCGCCACCCTAGCCGGTTGCGTTTCGACCAACTCCACCCTGCTCGGCGCGCCACAGACGCTATCTGCGATCGCCCCGGGATCGGTGACCTTCTATCGAACCCCTGATCAGGTGTTGCGCCCCTACTCGGAGGTGGCCCTTCTCCACGCCAGCGGCGACTCGCTGTGGACCAGCGAAAAGGCAATGTTTGAGTCCATGCGAAAGGAGGCGGCCAAGCTTGGCGCGGATGCCATCATCCTTGAACCCGTCCAGGAGCCCAGCACAGCGCTCAAGGTCGCCGCTGCAGTCCTGCATGTTTCAGCGCCCCGCAAGGGTCGGGCGTTGGCAATCCGGACCCTGCCTCCGAAATGACAATGCCATCGCGGCGGCCCTCCCAAACGGGGCTTGGGGTTAGAAGCCTGTCCAAGACCTGTCTGGAGAGATCAGCGCTACGCTCTATCGCGGCCGTAATTGGAATCGTCGCGTTTGCTGCGCCGACGTGCGTCTTCGCCCAGGCGGAGCAGGCTCGCGCCGAAGTCGACCAGCAAGCAAAGGCGGGCCGCTTCAGCGGCGCAATCCTCGTTGTTCAAGACGGCAGGGTTTTGTTCCATGAGGCGTGGGGTCTTGCCGACCGCGAATGGTCAGTCCCCAACACCCCGACGACGAAGTTCCGCGTTGGCTCGTTGACCAAGCAGTTCACCGCAGTCTCGATCCTGAAACTGCAGGAAGCGGGCAAGCTGTCGATCGACGACCCGGTCTCCAAGTTCTACCCGCAAGCGCCGGCCGCCTGGTCGAAAGTGACGATCAAACACCTTCTTACCCATGGCTCGGGCATACCCAGCTACACGGCCATTGCTGGCTTTTTCGACGCCCAGTCTCACGTCGCCCTTACGCCTGATCAGATCGTCGCCCTCACGCGCGACAAACGACTGGAGTTCGAGCCAGGCACAAGATTTGTCTATGACAACACCGGCTACATCCTGCTCGGCATGGTGATCGAGAAGGTCTCAGGCCAAGCCTACGCAGACTATGTTGGGACCCAGTTCCTTGCGCCGCTGGGTATGTCCAACACCGGCTATGATGTGAGCGGTGAGGTCCTGCCGATGCGTGCGCGCGGCTACGACGTCAGAAAGGGCAAGGCGTACAACGCCGACTACCTGGACATGAGCCTGCCCTACGCAGCCGGTTCGCTCTATTCGACCGTGGACGACCTCGCGACATGGGAAGAGGCCTTGCAGAGCGGCAAGCTGATCAAGGCTGCCTCCCTGACAGCCATGTTTACCAACTGGGGCGACGGCTACGGCTTTGGCGAGTTCATCGGCAAGACCTTCGGTCACACCCGGTATTTTCACTCGGGAGGCATCAACGGCTTCGTCAGCGAGCTCGACTATTATCCGGCTGAAAATCTGACAGTGGCCGTGCTCACCAACCAGACGAACACCTCACCTGACACCATCGCCACAAACTTCGCGACCGCCTACCTCAAGGTGCCGGGCCGCTAGATTGAACAGGACCGATCATGGTCGATAAGGCTCTTGCTGCCTTCATTCCCTGGCCCCCGGGGATCGACCGGCGCTTAGACCGTTCCCCAATCCCGCCGACAATCACTAGGCGCAGATCTCACGGACACAGGTTCGCAACCATCTGTGGGCCGGATCGGCGTCCATGCGTGGGTGCCATAGCATCGAGACACTGAACTCGGTGGCGGGCATCGGAAGCAACAAGCTGACCATTCCATCGCGGAGGTTTGCTGTGTGCTTCTCGGGCACTGTAGCAACGAGATCGGAGGCCCTGGCGAGGGCCAATGCAGCTGAAAATCCGCTGACAATGCTGCCAACCCTCCTCTGCAAACTTGCAGGCAGAAAGGGCAGATCGACCGCGCTTGTCTCAAGCCCGCTTCGGGATACGACCACATGCTCGGCGTCAGAATACCAGGACGGGGTGACGCCGTTTTGATCGATCGGATGTCCTTTGCGGACGACGCCAACAAGGCGGTCCCGGAACAGCGCCTGCGTGCGTACCTCGGGGCCGAGCGACTCTTCAACGACACCCGTTTCAAGGTCGACCCGACCATCCCGTAGCGGCGTACTATCCTTGTCCGGCTTCTGCAGGAAGTTGAAGCGAACACCTGGAGCTTCAGCGCGAGCCTTGGCGATCAGATCGGCCCCGAAGTTTTCGACAAAGCCATCGCTAGTCCTGAGCGTGAAGGTTCGCACCATAGCCGTCAGATCGAGCGATTCATCCGGACGCAAAACCGCCTCGACCTCTTCGACCAGCTGATGCACGCGATCGCGAAGCGCCTGCGCACGCGGTGTGGGCACTAGGCCGCGTCCTGCGCGGACGAGGAGTGGGTCGCCCGTCGTCTCTCGAAGTCGGGTTAGCGCCCGGCTCATTGCGGACGGGCTTAGCCTCAGCCGCTTTGCGGCGCCCACGACGCTGCCCTCGGCAAGCAGCGCGTCCAGGGTGATCAGCAGGTTGAGGTCGGGGGATGACACGCCTAGAGCCTAGCATAGCCCGGCGAGAATAGAGAGCGCCTGATGCATCATTTGAATGCAAATGCTGCGCGTTCCGCCACCCATGGCTTGTCGCTACCCTTCGTGACCATCACCGAACAAGGGGCAAGCCAATGCCGAGCAACTCACTCCAGACCTGCATGAGAAGCTTCAATACGGCCTGGGGGCCGCTCTCCAGTGAGCTTGTTGCTCAATGCCAAAGCCTGCTGGAGCGCCTGGTCCAAACGCCTGCGGCAGAACCCTGGCTGGCCGCACTCCACAGGGACAAACCCGTCAACGAGGAGCTCTACCGCGATCCCGACCACGGCTTCGTCCTGCTCGCCCACACGGAAAATGCAGGCTTGTACCGACCGCCCCACGATCACGGCCGGGGATGGGTGATCTATGCCATGCAGGAAGGAGAGATCGAGATGGGCACCTATGCCCGGATCGAGGACTCGGATGGCGCGATGAGGCTGGTGAAGCGCAACAGTACCTTGGTCCGCACAGGCCAAGTGCAGGTCTACCTGCCCGGCGACATTCACGACACGCGCTGCATGAGCGACTCCGCCCTGCTGTTTCGGTTCACCGAGCGGGATTTGCGGGTCGAGGACCGGCAAGAGCACCGGGTGACGCGCTATCATCAGCGCAACGGCGTCTGGACCGTGGGGTCGGAATGACAGCCGCTCCCGACGCCAATCGGGGCGCTGAGACAGCTGAAGCGCGGCACGCGCCTTCAGCGGGCCTAGGCCAACCGCAACGCGCCCTGGCGATCAGCGCCGTGCTGGCGGCGATGGCCTTGGTCGTCCTGGATGCGGGCATGGCCAACGTCGCGCTGCCATCGATGATGCGCGCCCTAGCGACGACGCCGGCGCATGTGGTGTTGGTCATCACCGCCTACCAGACCGCATTGGTCATGGCGCTGCTGCCTTGCGCGGCGCTCGGCGAACGGTTCGGCAATCGCCGAGTGTTTCAGGTCGGCGTCGTAATCTTCGTCACCGGCTCCGTTCTATGCGCCATCTCCACCTCACTGCCGTGGCTCGTTGCCGCACGCTTTCTCCAGGGGCTAGGGGGCGCAGCCGTCATGGCGCTGGGCGTGGCGCTTCTCCGGTTTTCGGTTGCGCCTAGCGAGTTGGGCGCTGCGATCGGCTGGAACGCGCTCACTGTCGCGCTCTCGTCAGCGGCGGCGCCGACACTTGGAGCCCTGATCATCGGGCATTGCGATTGGCCGTGGCTCTTCTTGGTCAACCTTCCGATCGGTGGGATGGCGTTGCTCGCCTCCCTTGCCCTGCCTGGGCTCCCAGGGATGGCGACCCGCCTGGACTTGCCCAGCATGGCTTTGAACGGGGCCACGTTTGGGCTTTTGGTCATCGGCGCGGAGCTCTTGCCGAAGTCGCCGAAAGTGGCGCTCCTGCTCATGGGGGCCGCAGCGTTCTCCCTCACCGCCCTCGTGCGCCGCGAGGCCCCGAAAGCCTTGCCCCTCGTACCGCTGGATCTTTTGGGCAGCCGATCATTCCGGCTCTCAGTTATCGCCTCGATGTCCTGCTTCACCGCAACCTCTGCGGCCCTGGTCGCCCTGCCCTTTTACCTGCAGCACGGCCTCAATCAGTCGCCGCTCATGGTCGGGCTCTACATGTCTCCATGGCCACTGAGCGTGGCGGTCACCGCAGCAATTTCGGGCCGCCTAGCCGATCGCATGTCCACAGCCTTCCTCTGCGCCCTTGGCGGCGGGCTCCTCGCCCTTGGCCTAGCGGCTATGGCCTTATGGCCTCTGCACGGCAGCCTTCATCCACTCATCGCCCTGTCGGCGGTCTGCGGCGTCGGCTTCGGGCTCTTCCAAGTCCCCAACAACCGCAACATGTTCCTGGCTGCACCGCCGGAACGGAGTGGCGCTGCCGGCGGGATGCAGGGCACTGCTCGTCTGAGTGGGCAGACTACTGGGGCCGTGCTCATGACCCTGCTCTTCACCGTTACCCCCTCGTCTACAGCGCCGAGAATTGGGCTCGGGATCGGGGCAGTGCTAGCTCTTGCTTCGGGCCTATTAAGCCTGCTCAGATCCCACGGAAGCGCAGCTTCGACCCGTACTGACTAGCGATAGTGCCTTTGTCTCCATCTACACTATGCGCCGCATACGCGCCGTGTGCGCTCAATCTACCCCAAGGGGCACACTGCGCCATGAACGGACCTTGGCGCATCTCCAGGAACTCGACGTTCGCTAGGTGAAGCGGCGCGCAGAATCGGTCGGCCAGGATCACTACGCCTACGCCGCAGCCCTCGAAACTGCGATTTTGGCCGGCAGACGATACAGGCGGGCTACTTGGGCGAAAAGCCGCTTAGATGACCTGCCCCTTGACCGCCAGGCCCATCAACTGACGCAGCCGTGGCTGCAAAGCCTGGCGCCTAGTGGCTAGAGCGATGAACTTGGCGTCGGCCCTAATACTGCCGCTGGCTCCCAGGCTGTCGTAGTGTGCCTCGAAGTCCTGGCATAGCGCTATGAACTCATCGATCGCCGACACCAGAACGTCCGGCACTGCTTTGCGGTCGAGCCAAGCAGTCAGGGAAAGGCCGGCTTTGGCCGCGCGGCCTTCCTCATAGGCACGCTGCGATTCCGTCATGGCGTCGATCTGGGCATGCAACCGCGCCTCTCGTGCCACGGGCTCATAGGTGCGATGGCGACGATTGCGCGGACGGCCTTCGAAGTTGAAGTCGGCCGGATAGTTGGGGTCCTCTACGAACAGGATCCTGCCCCAGGGCCAGGGCTTGGGAGTCATCTCGATCAACTCGCCCTCGGGGCTTTTCCAAACACAATGGAACTCTGCGGTCAGCAGGCCCGGCGGCCACTCGACCACGTTCCAACCGTGAACGGGCTCGCCGCCAGCCGTCGCCACCTTCAAGCGCACTCCCTCGTTACACCAACCATATCGGCCGAGCGGGTCGGCGGTGAGAGCCAGGTATTGTGGCATAACCGGACTCAAGCTCTGACAAAACGCCAAGATTGCTGGGGTGATTTCGGCAGGTGGTCCTTCGGGATTGGTCGGTAAGCCCTGACGATCGGCCGCCAGCTTTCGCGCCGCGTCGAGCCGAATTTCATCGTCGGTCATCTTCATAGGGCGCTCAAGGAGTGCAGCGAGCCAGGAGCGCGTTGCCTAGCCCTTCAACCAAGTTGGCAAACCGCAAGACAGCACTGTCTTTGATGACCAACCGCTGCCCCACCGCATAGCCCACATCGCCGCTGCGGCTCACGTAGTCACTGTCAACGATACCCTGTTGATGGGCTAAAAGGTGGCGCTGCTGATAGTAGACACGCAACTCCTTCATTGCGGCGACATCAAGAAGCTGCTCGTAGGAGCCGCCGAGCTCCGCTTGCCACAGTTCCGAACCAGCATCGAGATTTTGGAAGGCATTGCGGCGCGCGGCATTTCCCGTTCGTGCTTCGTAGAGCTGCTCAGCGAGGCGCTGGAACGAGGTCACGGTGTCCTGCATCGCCTTCTCGAGCAGCGCACGCGTCATGACCTCCGCTTCGTCGGGACCAAGCGCCGTGCGCAGGGTTTCACCGAGGCCGGCGGCGGTACGGATGGTCGCAAGAGTTTGCAGGAACGTATGGCTCGCCGAATTCTTCCCGCAGCTGGGACAAAAGTAGGCCGCGCCCACATAGGAGTATCGACACGCGCAATCCTCACAGGTGGTCCGAAGCCGCATCGGTTCCGCTGCTGCCACCGGCACAAGCACCGCGTCGCGCCCACCCTTGACGTCGAGCGTGATACTTAGAAATGCTCCCGGCTTCTGACGTCGCTTCGACGCTTGGGCGTCAGCGCGCATTGCACCGTTTAGACGATTGACTACCGTCCCGAGGGCGTACTGCTTTGCTGCTTCGACCTGCGCGGTCGTGAACCAGGAGCGAGCCGGCGCAGTGTGTCGACACGAAGGGCAAAACACCTCTTCGTCACGCACGATGTCCTTCCAATCGTCACCGTGAATTTTGAACTGGAAAAGGCATGCCTCCGCCGGGCATTCCTTGTCAGCGTATCCCTCCGCATCCCCCTCGAGTGGCACTTCGACTTGTTGAAGTTCAGCGAGGCGGCGCAGTTCCTTCTGCAAGTTCTCGAACATAGTGGACCGCATGAGTCGTGAAAGATTGCCCGGTACATATCATGAACACGAAGCGTGGAGCCATCGCGAGATTTATCGGAGCTGAGGAACGGAAAGCCATACGAGAGCCAGCGCTGAAAGCAGGCGTGACTAGCGTACTTTCGGCGGTTCCAGCGCACTTGCGGATACAATTTCGTGGAAAAGCGTAGGTGCGCAGAATCGGTAGGCCAAGATCACTTCGCCTACGCCATTGCCCTCTAACTTACGATTTCGGCACCTGACTAAGTAGGAGGCTTGGAGGGACGCTAGGGTGGTCAACGGGCGCTGGCTCTCTCAACGAGCCGACCTGGGCAGCGTCGCTGAAGGCCATCACATCTGCGACGAACGCAGATTCAGAAACCGCCCGAACTGACCGCAGTCCACGCGCGTCATAGCGCTCAAGTCTCTATAGTCATCCGCCTCCGAAATCCAAAAACACGGGGCTGGCGGCATCTAGCCAACCGCCTCGCATGCGGAGCCAGGTGAACTGGTGATGCCCGCGATAGGTCTCCTGAACAATTCGATCGCACTCTTGCCAGCCCAGCAGCTTCACCAACCGGCGAGGATCGTCGTCGTGTGGTGGGTTTCGGAGCGTCGCCAGCACATGCCGTCAATCGTAACCAGCAACCCCGGCTGAGCGGGGTACCAGACGAGATCGTCAGCCCCCGCAGCAGCAGGATCCGGTAATCGGTGACAAATTTCGAAGTTTCGTTGAAACGATGAACCGTTCACGACCCAGACTAAGTTCTCGTAAAAGTTTTCCCGCGACCGCCGCTCTAAGTCGCTCATTGGGGAGTTTTGCACTTCGACGAAGATGCCTTTCGGCGTGCCAACGTCTGACCTGTGATGCTCTCGGGTAACCGGATCAGTATGGCATTTCTCATGCCACGTTGAAGGGAAGCAGTCCTTCCACCCGCGATGCCACGCCGTCTCGGCCTCGGACCATTTGTCCCAATCGCCGACCGGCCGGTGAGCCCAATGGGTGCGGATGCGGGGACCGCACTTGGCTATCTTCTCCCCGCCGCACCGCAGACGTGCCCCGCGTCCGCCACGCCACGGCAGCCGGCTTTCATTGACTACCATCGCATAGAGGTCAGTGGCGCAAGGCTCGGTAGCGCAGTCGGCGGCCATCCAAAACGGCGTGTGAGAGCCCTCATCTCTCATTCTTGTCGTCCTCGTACGCCTACGCTGAAACCTTTTGCCTCTAGGTTTAGGCTTCGACGACTTAGACGGCGATGGTGATGTCCGCCCCAGCTAGATTCGCAAGCTTCAGGAGCGGGGCCGGGCCGAGTTGAGGGCAATAAAGGCGGAGCCTCTGTCCAGGGCGGGCTGCACGAAGCAAATCCTCTATCGGGATTGGGCCAAGGTGCGAACAGTCGATGTCCAAGTTGGCGCCTGTCTCGACAAGCTGCTTAAGCGGTATAGGGCCGAGTGACATTATAGCCTCCTGATGGATTGGAGCTAAGCGGTCTGCGACAGCCACTAGCCCGTCCTTAAGGTCAAGCCTGACCGATGACTGCGCGACACGCAACGATGGCTATTCGCTGCCCCCCAAGGCCACGAAGTCGTCAGCGTCCGCGTGTCGAGCGATTTGAGACGTCATTTGCTCCCACGCTTCCGCAACGCGGTCCGCCAAACCGCTTGGGAAAGGCCGCCCACTGATCGACCAGAGCGACGAAAACGTGTTCAGGCTTTGGGATTTGCTAGCGGGAAATGCCAAAGGCGTTTCGATGACCATCGCTCCGTCGAGACCGGCCATTTGCCCACTGTGCTTCAAAGCATCGTTGACTAGCCAAGCTACCGTTTGATTGCCTAAGCGCTCGGGCGGACTGATGAGGACAATCAGACCATATGCGTCGGGCATATCGAGAACGGTTCGGGTAGCCTCAACTTGCCTTCGGGCTTTCGTCACCTCTTTTCGGATGCGCGCGCCCACCACTCTAAGTGCCTGTTCCGCAACAGGCTTTGGGAGGTCGTGGAGCTTGACGTTCATGGTGCCAAACACAACAGGAGCACCAAAGCCAACGTTGCGTTCCATAACGGAACCAAGTTTAGTCGCGACCTGCGGATCTCGCCGACGGTCGCTCGTGAATGACTTAACTTCGGCTATCAGGTTTTCCGAGATGAACACCACGTCCGCGCGTTCACCGGAGTATCCGAGCGGAAGCAGTTGCTCGGCATGGTGACCACCAGCGGAGCAAAGGACATTTGTGATCAGCTCGTGTTGGTCCATAAATCTATCTAGGCTGCGCAATGTTTCAGCTCAGGCACCACCCATTCGCAGAATGAATGGAGCGCCAATACTGTAGGATAGAAACGCCTACACGGTCCACCAGCTCGCTCAGAGCCCGGCATCGCTGCTTCTAAGTTGGCGAGCTTTATTCATCAAACCAATGATGCTCTTCCTACCGCCCGTCTTTCTGACAACATTTCCAAGACCAGTCCGGAATATTTCCGGCATTTCCACAGTGTTTCCCTCAATCAGAATGATTCCGTTATCTTCGAGCATTTTCATGCGTTCATCGTTGACTTCAGAAATCTTCTCTTTGAATTCAGATAAGCTCATTGGAACCGCAAATTGCGGGGCTTGCCGCAACGCATCCAGGACGGGTTTCAGTCCCGGGTTTTCCTCCCCCATCGACTCGATTTTCTGACGCCCCACAGGCGCAATGGCGCTCGCCATCGCTCTGGGGACCAAAAGTCGGTCGAAGAAAACGGCATTGTCGTCCCCGGCGGAGGTTTCTGCACTACTTGCGACGAAACCGACTAGGTCGCGAGCAGTCAAACGACCGCGCAAATCCGATAGTGCTGCAATCACCCACTCCGACGACCGCGCCTCCCGAGTACGGCCTCCGCGAGCCAGATCGTCGGCCTTGCCAAGCTTTCTTCCCCAAAGCGGCACAAGCCGCTCTTCGATTGCTTGATTTTCCGCGTCTTGGAATTTCGGATCCCAGGTATTGGCCACACCAGCTTGCTGAGCCAGCCAAGCTGCAAGTTCCAAAATATCGCGATCAAACCACGTTAGCGCGAAAGCGCGATTTCGATCTGCAAACTGTCGATAATTATTAGGATATGCGGAAGCAACGAGGTCTGAACGCACAAAATTAACTTGCCCCAACGGCCTTCCAGGAAGCTCAAGAAGGCGCTGTGGAAGAGACGATGTAAGGCCGCGAATTGCTGCTTGTTGGTTTGCGTCGGCGCGGAATGACTGGAAACTTTCTTCCAAACCATCGAACAGCGCGACTATTCGAACGGGAGCGTTCAGGAGGCGCTGGATTAGCTCCTCTCCCGCTTTGGGTGCTTCAAGCGCCACCCCGCTGCTCCACGCGATAACGTCGAGCCAGAATGCGCCCCATTCACTCTCAGACGTAAGTTGCTTGGAGGCCTGATCAATGAGTTCGTTCAAGCGCGAAAAAGCTATAGGAGCCCCGCCCCCAACAGCGTTCGAGATTGTCTCACGCGACTGAGCGATGCTTGTGGAAGCTTGAATATTTCTGGCAGGCAGCACCGGAGCAATAAGCGCATCGCGCGATCCTGCACCCGCCGGATGAACTTTCAGCTTGTTCGTGAAGGTTCCCCATGTGCCCATCTGAGCAAGGACGCGGAACGTGAAAGTCTTCCCGGCCCCCTTCATTCCGATGCATGTGGCATTGGGCGACTCGGTCCTGAAGCGCTCTCCAAGCTCTCTCAGTGCCCGCACCGTGAGAAAGTCATCACTGACCTCCTGCCCCGACTCGGCAAAGACGCGATCCCTTGCAAATTCGTGCAGCCTTTGGCGCTTAGATTTTTGCGACGGCAGACTGACTGTCACTGGCGCTGAGACATCGATCTGAGGCAGCTCAACAGCGATGTGCGCTGCTCGAGCCTCCAGGTGGTCCTCGATCCAATCTGCAAGCCCGCTGGCAATCTGATCGAAACAACTTTGCCCACGGAGATCGTCTATGAAATCCTTCAAACCACTAGGCGCGGCCGTTAACGCTGGCGCATGATCGAGCACTACGATCGGCGGGCCAGCTACATCCTCGGTACTCAGTTGAATAATGTCACCAGCGGCAGCGCCATCGTTCGGATCGTCGATGAAATTGGATGCGCTTTCCTCAAGACTCGCAGCTACACGGGCGAACTCGGCGCTCCTCCGGACCTGGGGTATGACATTGTTGATTACGATCGCCGGACGCCCTCGCCAGCCGCCATTTGCCTGGGTCTCGCGCCCAATAAAGCTCAGCATTTCCCTCGTAGACATCACCGCTTGACCGCTTGGTGTGGTGACAAAAACAGGCGCAACGCCTGGCGCGCAGAGCACCATAGCGGCCAAATCGGTGAACCCGGCGCGGAGATCGATGACCAGAGCGTTGCAACCTGCCGCGCGTGCAAGCTTCTGGAGAATATCCAAAAGGAAAAACGGCTTATCGGAGTGCGATTTCTGGAGCTGTTCCGGCCGGATTGCGAATGCCGAAAGCATATCCGCGCGGCGGAGGCATGGAAGGAACGTGATGCCCTCATGCGTCTGGTTGGCCAACTTTTCAGCGCCAAACGCGATTGCGCCATCGGCGCTTGCATCGGGGTCCGCATGAGCAAGAACAATCAAATCCTCAAGCGAGAAATGGCACTCCCTACCATCGCTTAAGAAAAGATAGCTTATCCCCGGAGCTTCGAAATCCGCATCAACAAGCATAGGTTTGAGGTTGAATTTCTCCGCCAGAGATAATGTAAATGAAAGCGCGGATGTTGTCCGCCCCACACCTCCTTTTACAGAGTGAAAGGCGAAGCTTGGGAAATCTGTCTCTTGGATTTTCTCGGCACTCTCGACCCGCCTGAACCAGATTTGGGTGGAGGCGGCTACATACTGCGACGCCAGCGCTAACGGCGGATCTCCGGCAATCTCACTATCATATTCCAATATTTCAATAGGAAGCGACGTTGAAAATTGAGGTCCATCAAGAACAATAGAATTATCTTTGTATCTCAGCGGAAACAAAGATGAAACCCAATCTTTAATTTCGCTATAATAACTAATAGATTCAGCATATAGAGATATTTGATCCCAATACACTTCAGCTTTAACTAGAGATGACGGAAATTCGCCTCGCGACCTCGCCACGTTCAACGTGTCGGCGATGTCACCCCAGCTATACGGAAAACTTTTCGTGTCCATGTACAGTACCTAGGCGAAGAGGCGGCCTTTGAGAGCCGATGTTAGCTTATCGAAAAATTGAAGCGCTTTTGCTTCATCGTCACCTTGAAGATCGACGCTATATCGCATGGCTACATGGAACTCGGAGAGGGAGATGGTGTTCGACTCGCCGCTTTTGCGGATGTCGGGCACCGTAACAGGGCCATTTCCAGCTTGGGCGAGTTCAGATCGAGATATCTGGGCAACAGCGATCAAAGCCCTGATGTTATGACCGAACTCCCCGGCGACCGCGGCGGTGGTTTTCTGCCCTCGGTCCTTCATCACGAGGTGCTTAAGTCCGCATTCGGCGCTGTAAAATAGCAGCATGCCCTTTCCAGAATCGTGAGCCCCTTGGAGCGCTCCCGCCGCTTTGAGATTTTTGAGGCAGGCTTTGCGCATCTGCTGCAGGGACGCTTCCAACAAGGCCGTTGGCTCCGAGTCAAAACAATTGGATTACGAAAATTCTACCGGCTTTCCTGCCTAGCTTGGCAAGCTCGAATGCAAGTGTGACGGGTGTCGGCACCATTGGCAAAGCTATCTGTAATTTGTGGCAACTGGGTCGTTTTGCCCGGGCCGGGATAGGTTAGCAGTGACGGCGAGATAAAAGGGCCGGGACCATTCTGGTCCATGGCCTTAATGATGTTGAAGAATTTCCGGGACCTCAATCTCAGGTCGGGTCCCGGTTTCTAGAGCTTGTCGCCTAAGCTCAACAGGTTATCCGGGACCACCGGCCAAATAGCCGCCTATGCCGACAAAGCGGCAATCGACGAGCGGCCCGTGTTCGGCCAAGCTTCGGCACATGCCGTTACGCCTCAACAACCTGCTCCGCGACGAAGGAATCGATCCTGCCGACGTCCGCCTTTTGCGGCATCAGACGTCGAAGGTTCGCGGGCGCACGCCCTACACGCTCTGGCGCGATGACCCCGGCAGCTTCGAGACTTACCAGAGCACCCAGGTTAGTGCGCCGCGTGAGCGCTCCCGTTTCCGTGGGCGCTACTGGGCAAGCTTCGTGGTCCCGCCGAGCGGAGCCACCATGTTTGTCGGTCTCTACGCGGTCGCGCTCGCTGGCACCGTGCCATCCGGGACGATCGACCCTTTGACCGGCGTTAACGTCGGCGGCCCGAAGGGCCTCATCGCCCCTTATGACCATTACGAATGTACGCGGGTCCAGCAACTCAGCGACTACATTGGCCGCCTCTTCATCCATTGGGGCGACACGGCCAGCGCAAGCCGCGCCTGGGTTCAGAGAGCTGATAATCAGGACAAGGCGATCGTCGAACTGACGCGAACTTTCCGCGAGGAGGAATTCCCCGGTTTCACAAAGCTCCTACGACCGCTTTCTGACATCGAGACCATGCCGCTGACATGGCAAGCAGTCTTGCGCGCTACGCGCGGTGTCTACTTGCTGGCCTGCCCCCGGACGCGAGAGCACTACGTTGGATCGGCGTATGGGGAGGACGGGTTTCTAGGTCGTTGGTTGACCTACGCAACGACCGGTCACGGCGGCAACATAGGTCTCAAGATGCGCGATCCGAGCGACTACTTCGTCAGCATTTTGGAAGTGGCGGGCTCGAATGCGACGGTCGATGAGATTCTCGGCCTTGAGGCCGTTTGGAAGCTAAAGCTTCACAGCCGCGACATCGGCCTCAACTTCAACTGACACACGCGCAGCCAACTTCACGACGAGGACGGCGTATCGATTGGCCTTCTGAATACCTCTGATCCCGGCCCGCTCGACCCAGGAAACTGCCATCCCATGTGCGTGACTGTGTTGATGATCGCGCAGGCAAGTTCAGCGGTGTGCGTTCGGACTTGGTTTAGGTAAGCCACATCAACGGGTGTCGTGAAAATCTCATCTCGCTTGTTGACGTACAGGGGCACCGATCGACCTTGCGCATCTGGGGCACGCCAAGAGCCATGGCAGAGCACATTCCTGAGATCTGCCGCTTCCCTGAGATCTGTCACTAGCTCGGGAAGGTTCGCGATCGTGGCCTTATCGTTGTCGCGCACAGCCTTGCTGTAAGTGTCGATGAGGCCGCCCAAAGGGTTTGATAGCGCGCGCTGCAACGTCGGCAGCCATTGCTCATATGCGGCTTCGATTTCGTCCTGCGGGTGCTGGCGAGTTGCCGTGAAGGCGAAGATCGCCTTGCCAAGGACCTCTTCCAAAAACCCGAATGTAGCCACGACCCGACCCAAGGCCTCCCAAAAGGCTACCGGGTGCCAATGGGTGGGAAATTGGCCGGGGAGGGTCACGGCGTTAACCAGATAACGTTTCGGTCCAGCGTCTACCATCTGCCCAACTTCTACTCGCCGCATCCCGCCCTGGTGCGCTTGGTGGAACGAAGGCCGGATTGGCCGATGAGCGTCAAGGGTGCGCGTCTATCCGCCCATCACCGTCACCGACAACTGGCCCGACTTCGTGCCGGTCACCGACCACGAGGCGCGGATCATCGAAGCCTTCTTCGCCGACCTGCTGGACTAGCTGTTCGGTGCCATCCCCTGACACCCTGGAGACATCGCCATGGGCCGCCTAGTCCCACCGGAGCCGACCACCACCGCCCCGGATCGGGCGGCTCTGTATCTGCGGGTCTCGACCGGCCGCCAGGCCGAGAGCGACCTCTCCATTCCCGACCAACGGCGGCAGCTTGAGGCGTTCTGCGCTGGCAAGGGCTGGCGCTAACCCGTATGCCGTTAGCCGTGGCAGCGTTTCACCATGAGCCGATCAGGACCGTCGAAATCCATAGCGCAAGCCTTGGCCCAACAGGTCCAACACCGCCTCGCCCTCCTCACTCATCGGATTGGGGATCATTTCGACCCTGGCGTGCGCCGGGGTGCTCAGATTGCTCACATATGCAATCCAGTACTGCACGCCGCTGCGCGCACGCGCCGCCGCCCTGCCCGCCCTGACTTCCGTCTCACCCATCTTGAAGGAGAGAGGGTCGTTGAGGCTCGCCTTGACCTCGATCTGCCACACCTGGCGACCGACATTGATTGCAAAATCATAGCCCAGACCGTCATTGCCCGGGCGACTGGTGAATTGCTCGCCGATCTTCGATTTCCACGCCGCGTCGATGTCCTGATCCGACGCCTTACGCATCAGCCAATGGCGGACGGCCAGTTCGCCCAGCCGGCCGATCATGTCCGTCTTCTGCGACGGGACGTCATTTGCACCACCGCCCCCGCCGCCTCCGGACGCAGGTGCGTTCGAACCGCCTACCTTGCCCCGAGCCGGTGCCAAGCCCGCCTTGCGGCCCAAGGGCGTGGCGAAAAGCTTGGGCGACAAGCATTGAACGAGTTCGGCCTCCAGAGCCGCCCAATCGGCCCCTTCAGGATCTACCGGGCGGCCGTTGAACGGCACCGACCGAGCCGCTTTCCTGCGGGCCTCCGCCGCCAGATTGGCTTGAGCCTGCTCGGCGGCGATGTCCCTCTCGACAATCTTGTGCACAGTACGGTCCAAGGTCAGGTCCATGCTTGGAGGCCAGGCGCCAACCCTATCCGTCCAGGCCAGCAAGTCTTCGGAATTGAGCGTGCGCCAGTCAAAGGCCCCCGATTGATCCAGCAGCGCCCGCAGTCCCGCCAGCCCCCCGTCGGCCTCGCGCCAGATCTGATGGGGCGTCGCCCTGGTCTTGCTCCACGCCCGCACCAGTGGCCCCGCGCTCTCGACAAAGACCTTCAGAGCAGCGACGTTGGTGCGGCGAACCCGATCGAGGGCTTCAAGTCCGGGAGGATCCGAGCCGAGCGGTAGCGCGCCATGGGCCTGGAGCCACAGGTCGATGTGAGCCCGGATCAGCGCGTCGGGGACTTCCTTGTATTTCAACAACCAGTCAGGATCGGGCGACAACGCGCGCGCGGCCTCGCGCGCCTGAGCGTATTGCGGTGCAAGGGAGCCCTCGCTCAACGTCGGCGCATAGGCCGCACGCAGCAGATCGGTGATTTCCAGATCATGGGCACCAGCGTAGCCGACGACGAGGCCGACGTGGAGTTCGGCGTAGGTGTCGGGCTTTTCGCCAACAGCGATCAGGGCAAGGTTCAGCGCTTCGAAATCCAATCCCAAGGCGTCGCGCAGCTCCGCGATCGTCAGCGCCGTCTTGCAGGCTTCAAGCACCTGGTCGGCGTCCCGCTCCAAGGGTCCAAGCCAGGGCGAGATCGCCCGGCGCAGATCTGCGATGTCCTTAACGACCTCTGCCTCCCGCACCACGAACGTGTCCAAGGCCTCACTGCCGTCGGCCATGTAGAGCAGGGCTCGAAGCCAAGGCAGGTGACGCTCCAGTCCCGCGCCGAGCGTCTCCCGGACCGCACGTCTGGCCGATCGAGAAAGACGGAGCGTGCCGCACATGTCTTCCAGGTCCAGGTCTGTAAAGGCGGCCTCAGTCGGGGCCGCACCCGCTGAGCGTTGCCCGAGAAGCAAAATTCGAAGCACCGATTCCAGGACGGGCTGATCGATCGCTTCGCAGAGCGCGCCCAGTGCTTCGTCTAGCACCGACCAGTTCGCCGGTCCGGTGGTTCTGCAGACGACGATCGCGCGGCCGTCCGCAGTCTTGAGCGCAAATGCGCTTCGCCCGTCCACTTCTTGGTCAACATCCAGACCGTCGATCTTAAAGCCGATCGTCGCCGCGCCCTGGAACAGTAAGCGTTCGAGCCGGTCGATGATCGCATGCCGGTCGGCCGGCAATCTTTGGGCCTCCGGTCCCTTGAGTGCTTCCATCGCCACCGCAACCATGCCCTTCAGCCGCGGCCATCGTACAACGATTGGGGCGACCTCCCCCTCGCCCACATCCCGGCCGTCGACGCTCATCGCGTAGTTCACCTGCGACAAAAGCCGGACCTTTTCGCCGTAGAAAGCGCGCATCACGTTCCCGACCCCGACGTGGTCGGTCCGGGCGTCAAACAGCAATCGCCCCGCCGCTTCGAGCAAGCTAACGGCCGTTTCGTCGTCACCGTCGCGCACGTAGAAGGGCTCATCGCCCTGTGCGATCAACGCCGGACGCACAACCTCGGTGTCGGCTCCCCTTCGCGCGAGCAGAATGTGAGGCGGGTGCGCCTGGGTCCCCAGCTGCCCGCGCCCGAAACGCTCGGCGATCTTGCGCCAGGTTGCAAAATAAAGATTAAGCAGCCGCCGTTCGAAGTAACGATCAAACCCCTCCTTGGCGTACTGCTCGGCCAAGAAGACGGCTTGGTCGACGAGGCCGTTCGGGTCATCGAAAATATGAAGTCCGCCGCGCGCCTGCAGGATCTGGATCTGATTAGGTCCTGCTCGCTCCAAAGCGCGCATTACAGGAACGGCCGGACGACGAAGAAAGCTTGGGAACCGGTCGCCGGCCTCCGGCGCCATCCAGATATCGGACGGGCGCGCCAAAACCCGGCGTCCGCCGGAAACCGAAGGCTCGTCCGCTGGGACCCAGGCGGCGGACCTCAGGAAGGACTTCAGCGGCGTCGGCCAGGTCCGCGCGTCGTCGTGGATGAAATGATAATGATGGACGTTCAGATCCCAATAGGTCGGCTGCGCCTCACCAAGCCAACCGATCACCAACTGGGCATAATACTCCAGGCATTCCCGACTAAATTCGGCGACGTCGCCCTGCCCCGGCATCCAGAGTATTTCTCCACGAATGAAGTATTCGCTTGTGGGGGTCATCGCCATGGCGTGAGCGTTTTCGGCGAGAATGTCGGCTTTCCATGCCTGCGCCGCTTGCAGCGAGATGCCGAGCGCATTGCAAAAGACCATGTCGCGCAAGCGCCAACCTTGGACCTTCGTCGCCACCTCTTGCTTTGTAGGTTGGAGCCCGCGCTTGACACCCAGCTGCGTCAGGAACGTCGTCCAAAGCTCCGTATTGCCACCTACCTTCAGCGAGTAGTGCGTCTTGGGTGCCAACCGTCTCTTCCCAAGTGCGACGACATCGGCGCTCGTCGGGGGCGCTGCGTTCAAAAATCTCTGCAGCAGCCGACCACTCGTCTCCTCAGGCCAAGTCTCCGAAAATATCGCCTCGCCGGCTTCGATGAACTCTCCGTCCATCGTCGGCACCAAGAAGCGATGGGAGGGCTGCAGTTGGAAGCCCCGCCCCGTCTCCTGAGGCCGGCGCCAGATCTGGAACGCCCAACGCAGACCGGCCGCCCTGGGCGCGGCACGATGATCGGCGCGCACCACGCGCGAAAGCTGGGTCAGGATGGTCTCGCGGTCAAATTCGAGCACGAGCCCCTGTTTTTCGAGATATCCCCGCGCTTCCGAAAGCTCGCCATGCCACTCAAGGGCGTCCGACAGGAACGCAAAGTTATCGGCCAGGCTCTGGGGCGGCGACAATTGCTCCGGGTCGGCTTTGTCGCCACCGCGCCGGGCCGGTGGCGAAAAGACGGCGACAGCGATAGGCGCGCGCCGCCGCCGCTTGGTGGCCGCCTGGATTTCGGGCGCCGCGGCCATGGCAGCCCGCAGCTTGCCGTCGGCGCACAGCAACACAGGTTTGCCGGCAAGGACATGGCCGGATTTGTCGAGCAACTCGACTAGATCCTTATAATAGGCTGACCATCGGGCTGTGGAAGGCAGTTTTGCGGCGGCGATGTCCTGGGCGACCTGAACGGCCAGCGTGCCCCGTTCCATTGCATTGGGCGCTTCCGAATAGCCGGCGACGTGCTTGGCCAGATAGGCGGTCAGAATGGGAGCACGAAATTCCAGTCCTGGCCAGATCGGAGAGGCTCCCGTTGTTTGCGCAAGGGCCGCGGCGGTTTGGACGCCGAATGTCCGGCTCTTGTTCGTCCATTGCCGAGCCGCGACCGCTCGCGCCCAGCCCACGCCTTCGACCTCATCGGCGAACGTCAGCACCGGAACGACGGGCGCCTGGCCCAGATTGACCGCGCCGAGGCGCGTGGCGATGCGGCGGCCTATTTCCGCCGGCAGGTCCTCCAGGGTTTGAAGGCTGTCGACCTTCCGCCAGCACATCAGGTCCACGACCATGCGCGCGCGTTCTTGCGGATCAATGTCGAGCTCAAAATCGGCGTCGGGACCGACCAGGCGGGCAACCGTATCGGCCGCAAGATGGGCCGCAGCCTTCAACAGCACCGCGTTGAGGTGAACCGACGCATCCAAATTCTTGCGGTTGGAGCTTGGGAAGAAGCTTCCATGCAAATAGCCGGAAAACGGCGCTACGGCTTCTTCCCCCATCGGGAGAAAGGTGTAGAGGCGCGGCGTGGCCACCACGCCGTCCAGCCGTACGGCCAGGGCCACCTCCCCCTCGCCTTCCCACTTGAGCCAATGTTTGTGCAGTTGCTTCTTCTCAACGCCGTCCAGGACGCACGCCGTCATGGTCGCCTCGGCGATGCGCCTGCGCGAGATCATGTAGCGCCCGGCGGTTCCTAGGTCCGCAATAGACACCTCCCCGCTATGCCGTTCATGTCGCTCAAGGCTCAGGGCCCGGCGTTCGACCCCATGTTCATCGATCAGGCGCACGGTCAGGCGCTCGAGCCTGGAGAGAAAAAGCAAGACGGGCGCTTTTTGCGCCTGAAGTTCTGCGATCTCGCTCAAGACATCCTGCGCGGCGGCCTCGGAGCGGACCGGCAGCGCAATGACGGTCGCAAATCCTCGCTTTGCGAAGGCCCGCACCGCTTCAGGCTGTTCTTTCAACCAGATCGGGACGTGGAAGAGCGGAAGATCCTGTCGCGCCAGTTCACGATGGCGCTCGTTTCCGAGCAACGCTTGCAGGTCCTCGGCCTGCGCGAAGCGGAAGCAGAACCCTTCGAAACCATGCCCCCCGGCCCAATCGCCGGCTTGCGAATAGACGGCCGGGGAATCGCAGATGTGACCCACGCTGCGAAATCCAAGGCCCTTGTTGCCAATGGATTCGCCGGGGGGCTTGCTCGAGAGTCCCATGTTTCTCAGGGCGTCGACATTCTTCTCCGAAAAGGGTGCGCCGCGGTTGGCGACATAGAGAACCCCTCCAGTCCCGCACCGATCGAACAGGACTTCGATCTCACCGTCAGACCGGCCGTTGGGATGAACGTCGTTGGCGTTCTGGATCAGCTCGATCAGAAACCGGCCGTGGTAATCGGCGGCTATGGCTTCGCCCATGCTGGCCGCGCCGGCATAAATGGGCGACAGATAGTCCCCGTGTTCGTCGATCGTGCCGACGAAGCTTTCGAGCGCGCGCTTTGTCGCCCTTTCGATATAGGCGGAATAGGTTCCCGCAGGATCGGTGTCGTACATCGCAGGCTTGTTCCGCCTCTCAACGACGCTACCGTCGACTTTCGTCAAGATAAGCCAATACGCACAGCCCAGACAATGTTTTCGAGCAGTCGACTTTCACGCTTTGGCACCCCGGCTGGATCTACTGAAGAATCCCTTTCAGCGGTCGCCCATTTCTCCGCCAACAACCGGACCGTTCCCAAGGTTGCCTAAGCGTTAGCTCCGGTCTATCGAGAGTGAGTGCCTACCACCGTCATAGAAGCGTAACTGTCCAGAGGCTTAGCCGACGGGGCTTCGACGGACGCGTCATTCGCCCCCCCCCCCACGAGTTACAACCCTCTGCCAACAATCCATCACAGTGCATTTCTCTAAATATACACTATCGCATATCCGCCGCCCGCGAGTGGCGTTTAGGCTTCGATCAAGACCGAGCCTCTAGTTCACACTTCGAGTGATTTTTTCGAATAGACAGTAGTTCAAATCCGGGATGGCATCTCTGCCTAGTATTCCTCCGCCAGCATGATCGTCATCACGCGCGTGCATCGGAGGGGATCTTCGGGGCGATCGCAGCCGGTCATCAGATCAGCGTTGTAGTAGTCGATCTTCCAAAACACCCTCTGGCCACAAACATCGACGGCTCCAAAGTCGTGCTCGTCATAGGGATCGTTGTCCGGATTAAAGTCTGCGAACTGGCTTACCGCGGCGAGGACCGCCCTAAGGAAATCACCGCCCTCCGCAGTGATGCCTGGCGTCACCATTACTCGCCCACCGATGAGCTCGCGACGCAGTTTGTCATTCAGCGCCCGAATGGACGCCGTTTTGGCATTGATCATGATGTTTCCCGATTTTTAGCGCGTCGCGCTTGAAGGCTCAGACCAGGTCAGCGAGCCGCTTGATGCTGAGAAGCAGAACTAGACCCGTTGCTGAGAACTGGCGGTCTGTAGCGATGGCGTGGTCGCGAATATCGCGTTCGATCAAGATGCTAATTCGGTTGCCCGTTTCCAGATCGATGCCATTGAACCGGAGATCGTGGACGCCCTGAACATCCTCCAGCGCGACCGCTACCGGCTGGATATCGGCGATGGATTTGAGATTCACGGCCCACCTCCTACAGGTACTGGACCAAGCGACGCTGCGCGTCGGTGTCACCATCGATGTAACGCTGTGTCGTCTCGATAGAACGGTGCCCAGCGAGTAGCTGGACGTCCCGCAAGCTCGCGCCCGCACGGTGTGCTGATCGAGCCGCGTTGGTGATGAACGTGCGCCGCCCGCTATGTGACGAACAGCCAACGGCTCCGATCTCGCGATAGAGCGAGCTAAACCAATTGACGATGCTGTTTGCGCGCAGCGCTCCATCTTTGGCTGATCGAATGACGGGACCTACGCCATCCGTGGCCCGCAGAAGTGCGGAGAGCGCGGATCTGAGATCTGGGTGAAGCGGCACCCGTCGCCCGCCCC
>NZ_QAII01000143.1 GCF_003060965.1 Caulobacter sp. HMWF025
GGCCATGCCGGCGACGCCTATGGCCTGACCTCGGGCCTGTGGGTCGATCCGCACTCGAGTCAGGGCCTGGCCTGGCTGCTCACCGGCCGAGCCGCCCCGCTGGAAACCCACCCCGGCCGCTCGCGCCTGACCCGCCAGGAGGAGCGCCTGGCCGGGCTGCTGCTAGAGCGGGCGATTTGATGGCGTCATATCACCCGCTCTAGTCTTCTGTTTTCCCGCGCGTTTCATTCCGAAAACCGGTTGCCACTTTTCGGAACGCGCTCTCGGAGCCTAAAGCCCGGCGTAGGCCGCCTCGATCAGGCGGACGGCGCGTGGGTCGCCGATCAGGGCGCTGCCCTGCTTGTTCATCACATAGGCTCCCGAGACCCCCCGGGCCGGATCGGCGAAGGCGCAGGAGCCGCCCCAGCCGGAGTGGCCGAAGGTCTCGGGATTGGGGCCATAGAAGAAGTTCGGCGTATTGCGCATGAAGCCCGCGCCCCAGCTGATCACGAACGGCAGCACCAGGTCCTGGCCGACGATGCGCTCGGCGGTGGCGGCGCGGATGCCGGCCGGGGTGATCAGCGAGCGACCATCGAGCGTGCCGCCGCAGGCCAGGGCCCCCATCAGCCGCGCCAGGGCCGGGGCGGTGGCATGGCCGTTGGCCGAGGGAATCTCGACCCGCCGCCAGTCGGCCGTGCCGCGCCCGCCGGGCGCGGCCCACGGGGTCAGGAAGGCGGCCTTCACCGCGTCATTGATCTCGCCGAACTTGGGCAGGGCCGACGGCCGCATCAGCTCGGCGCAGCGGTCGTGCTCGCTGTCGGGCAGGCCGATCCACAGGTCCAGGCCCAGTGGCACGCAGAGATCCTCGCGCAGGGCCGTGCCCATCGTGCGGCCATCGACCCGGCGGAAGATTTCCCCGGCGAGATAGCCGTAGGTCACCGGGTGGTAGCCGCTGGCCGAGCCGACCGGAAACAGCGGGGCCATGGCCGCCAGCTTGGCGCAGGTAGCGTCCCAGTCGAACCAGATGGCCGGATCGGTCTCGTCGGGAAAGCCCGACAGGCCCGCCTGGTGCGACAGGGCCTGTTCGACGGTGATGTCCTGCTTGCCGGCCTGGGCGAACTCGGGCCAGACGTCGGCCACGGGCTGGTCATAGGCCAGGCGGCCCTCGTCGACGAGGCGGGCCACCATCAGGGCGGCGACCGCCTTGGTGGTCGAGAACAGGGCGGTCAGGGTGTCGGGGCCGAATGGCACGGTGCGCTTGCGGTCGGCATGGCCGCCCATCAGGTCGATAACCACCTCGCCATCGACGGCGAAGGCAAAGCGCGCGCCCAGCTCGCCGCCGTCCTCGAAATTGGCGGTGAACACCTCGCGCACGGCGGCGAAGCGGTCGGGGCAGACTCCGGTGATTTCGATGGTCATAACGGGTCTCAGGCCAGGCGCTCGATGCGCACGGTGGGCGAGGTCTGCTTGATCCGGGCCCCCATGGCCACGATCGGCAGTTCCGGGGCGTTCCAGATATTGGCGGCCGTCACGGTCTCGGCCACGCCGCCGACGGCCCGGGCCAGGCCGTAGGACAGGGTCTGGCCTTCGAGGATCGAGGCGGCATAGAGCGCGGTCAGCAGGTCGCCGGTGCCGTTCGGGGCCCGCGTCGCCTTCGCGTGGGCGGCCAGCCAGGCCTCCTTGCGATCGGCCAGAACGACGCCGATTTCGGCTCCTCTGTGCACGGACGATACCAGGGTGGGCTTGTTCAGCAGGCGGGCGGCTCGCATCGCCGACAGCGGGTCGCGGGCATCGGCCCCGGTCAGCTTCTGCAGCTCCCAGGCATTGCAGGCGACGATATCGGCGCGGGGGATCAGCTCGGCGATGATGGCCTCGGCCACCTCCTGCGGCACATAGAGCCCCTTGCCGGCGTCGCCCATGGTGGGGTCGATGATCACCGAGGGCCTGCGGGTGGCGGCCCCCTCGCGCGGCGCATCCCGCACCGCGTCGATGGCTCGCGCGGCGGCCCGTACCTGGGCAGCGGTGGCGAAATAGCCGGTGATCACCAGATCGGTCAGACCAAACAGCCCGTTGGCCTCAATGCCGTCGAGCATGCCCTCGACGACCTCGATCGGGGCCGGGGCACCGCCCGGGATCCCCCAGCCGGGATGGCGGCCGAAGAGGACGGTCGGCACGACCATCGAGTCGATCTTGAACTGCACAAGGGCTGCAGCCTGGGCCGACGCGCCCACGCGGCTGCCGGCGACATGGCTGGAGATGATCAGGGCTAGCGGCATGCAAGCGGCTTAGCCGAGCAGGGCGGTCTTGAACAGGGCGTCACGACCACGGCGGGATCAACCCTGCACGTTTTCGGGGCCAGACGGCCTTGGGGCCCCTGCCTGGGCCAGGACCTCGCCCAAGGGTTCGCCAACCTGACCGGCGACAAGTGAGGACCATTCGGCCGGCGCTTCATCGGCCCCCGACAGTTGCAGTTGCATCACGCACTGCACGCCCTGGGGCAGATAGTCTATCCGCGCCTGCCCGCCGTTTTCCTGACTGAAGGTGCGGGCGATCAGCCTGGATCCAAAGCCCGTATGGCGAGGCGGTGATACGGACGGCCCGCCAAGCTCTCGCCACAGCATGTTGACCTGGCGGGCCCCCAGCTGGGTGTGCGCCAGGTTCCAGGTCAGCTCGACCTGGCCGCCCTGCGTCGACAGGGCGCCGTACTTGAGCGCGTTGGTCGCCAGTTCGTGCAGGGCCAGGGCCATGGCCACGGCCTGCTGCGGGCTGAGCCAGACCAGGGGGCCGTCGATCCTGAACCGGCTGTGTCCCCGATGATCATGATGCGCCACGGCCTGTCGCACGATGGTACCGAGGTCTGCGCCGGCCCAGCTCTCGTTGACCAGAACATTGTGGGCATCGGACATCGCCATCAGCCGATCGGTCAGCTCCCGACGTACCCTGGGATCGACCTGGGCGGCCCGCAGGGTCTGTTCGGCGATCGACTGGACCGTGGCCAGGGTGTTCTTGATCCGGTGGTTCAGTTCGTTGAGCAGCAGGACCCGCTGGTCCTCGGCCAGCTTGGCCGGGGTCTCGTCGCGCAGGATCTTCATCAGGCCGGTCAGCTCGGGGCTGAAGATGCCCATGGTCATGCCGTTGCCCCAGAACCGCGAGCCGTCCTTGCGCAGATGCCAGCGGGTATCTTCGGCGCGCCCCTGCTGCTTGGCGTTCTCGAGTTCGTGCCGGTCGGCCCGGGCCTCGCGGTCGGGGGGCGTGAAGAGCTCGCCGAAGTGCAGACCGATCGCTTCGGCCCGGCTGTAGCCGAGAATCTGCTCGGCCCCCCGGCTCCAGCTGGTGATCTTTCCGTCGAGATCCATCGTGAAAATGGCGTAGCCGAGGGCGTTCTCGAGGATCAGGGCGGCGAGTTTTGCGTCGTGTTCACTGGACATGGGCGGCTCCTGGCACCCCATCAACGTCACAGCGACCCTGTCGGGCCCATCGAACAGCGTCCAAAACGAAAAAGGCCCGCCGCGTTTCCGCGAGCGGGCCCTGTCAGGTCGCCGTGAGGCGATCCTAGTAGCGGTAGTGATCCGGCTTGAACGGGCCCTTTTCCGGCACGCCGATATAGTCGGCCTGGTCCTTGCGCAGGGTCGAGAGCTTGGCCCCCAGCTTCTCCAGGTGGAGGAAGGCGACCTTCTCGTCGAGGTGCTTGGGCAGGGTGTAGACCTGGTTCTCGTACCGGGCGCGGTTGGTCCACAGCTCGATCTGGGCCAGGGTCTGGTTGGTGAACGAGGCCGACATCACGAACGATGGGTGGCCCGTCGCATTGCCCAGGTTCACCAGCCGGCCTTCCGACAGCACGATCAGCTTCTTGCCGTCCGGGAATTCCACATGGTGGACCTGCGGCTTGATCTCGTCCCACTTGAAGTTGCGCAGGGCGGCGATCTGAATTTCCGAGTCGAAGTGGCCGATATTGCAGACGATGGCGTTGTTTTTCATCATCCGCATGTCGTCCAGCGTGATGACGTCCTTGTTGCCCGTCGCGGTGACGAAGATGTCGGCCTTGGCGGCGACGTCCTGCAGGGTCTGGACCTCGTAGCCTTCCATCGCCGCCTGCAGGGCGCAGATCGGGTCGATTTCGGTGACGATGACGCGGGCGCCGCCCTGGCGCAGCGAGGCGGCCGAGCCCTTGCCCACGTCGCCATAGCCGCAGACCACGGCGACCTTGCCCGACAGCATGACGTCGGTGCCGCGACGGATGGCGTCGACCAGGCTTTCGCGACAGCCGTACAGGTTGTCGAACTTGGACTTGGTGACGCTGTCATTGACGTTGATGGCCGGGAACGGCAGGTCGCCCTTGGCGGCCATCTGGTACAGGCGGTGGACGCCCGTGGTGGTTTCTTCCGACACGCCGGTGATGGCATTGCGGATGGCGGTGTAGAAGCCCGGCTTCTCGGCCAGATATTTCTTCATCACCGCATAGAGGGCTTCTTCTTCCTCGTTCTGCGGGTTGTCGAGAAGGGTCGGATCCTTCTCGGCCTTGGGGCCCAGCACGCAGAGCAGGGTGGCGTCGCCGCCGTCGTCGAGGATCAGGTTCGGATAGCCGCCGTCGTGCCACTCGAAGATCTTGTGGGCATATTCCCAGTACTCGACCAGGTTCTCGCCCTTGAAGGCGAACACCGGCACGCCCGAGGCGGCGATGGCCGCCGCGGCATGGTCCTGGGTCGAGAAGATGTTGCACGAGGCCCAGCGCACTTCGGCGCCCAGGGCGGTGAGGGTCTCGATCAGCACGCCGGTCTGGATGGTCATGTGCAGGCTGCCGGCGATGCGGGCCCCCTTCAGCACCTGGGCCGGGCCGTATTCGGCGCGGGTAGCCATCAGACCCGGCATTTCGGTCTCGGCGATGGCGAGTTCCTTGCGGCCGTAATCGGCGAGCGAGATGTCCTTGACGATATAGTCGGCCACGGTCGGCTCCTGCGGTCGGATGATGTCTTGACCGCCTTATAGCCCCGGGAGCCCTTCCGGGCAATTAACGCATAAAGATATCTTTATGTCATGCGCCAGAAGGGGGTTTCCGCGCCGAGCGCGTCCAGGGCCTTGCGGGCGGACCGCAGGGCGACGCCGGTCTGCTCCGGCAGCGGAGCCGTCAGCTGGCCCGCCACGAAAGCCGCGTCGGCATCGCCGTGGGCGACGGCCACCTCATGGGCCAGGGTGGCGGCGCGAGCCTGGTCGTTGAGGGCCCCGAGGGTGTCCTGCACCGCCTTGGCCGCTGCCAGGAACCGCTCGACCCGGCGGGGGTGGTCGGGAAACAGCGCGGCCAGGTCCTCGACGGCATAGCGCAGGGTCTTGACCTTCAGACGCAGGCGGTGCCGCGCCGCCGGTTCGAGGTCATCCAGCCGCTGGGCGACCTTGAGGACCTTGGCGAGGCGGTGGTCCAGCAGGTCGGC
Source organism: Caulobacter sp. HMWF025 (assembly GCF_003060965.1). Classification (GTDB taxonomy): domain Bacteria; phylum Pseudomonadota; class Alphaproteobacteria; order Caulobacterales; family Caulobacteraceae; genus Caulobacter. The sequence continues at coordinate 5,406 of NZ_QAII01000143.1, forward strand.
GGCGAAGGCCGTGGCGGGCTGGTCGCGCAGGGCGGCCAGGGCCGGATCGGACGTCCAGGGGCCGGCCTCCAGCCAGGCGGCGGCCTCCAGCAACAGGGCCCGGGCGGCCGGACCTTCCAGCGCGGCCTCCATGTGCAGATAGGCCCGGGTCTGGGCCGCCAGCAGGGCCCGCCCGAACGCCGCCAGCGGCGGGGAGGGGGCGGCATCGCTGGCCGGCCGCCAGACCTCGGCGATGAAGACATCCAGCTCGCGGGCCGCGTCGAGCTCGCCGGCCAGGGCATCGAGCGCGCTGTCGAGGGCGCGGGCCTCGGGGTCTCTGGCCAGGGCCTTGAAGGTCTTCAGCAGCGACCGCAGCCGCCGGATCGCCACCCGCAGCTGGTGGACCTGATCCGGGCCGGGGCGATCGCGCAGGGCCTCGCTCGCTGCGCAGAGGTGGGACAGGGCCTCGCGGCCGATAGCCTGCAGGGCGGCTCCGACCCGCATGGCCGGATCGAGGGTCGCCGCCGTGCGGCGCGGCGCGCCGGCCTCGGCCGGCATGACCAGGCCGTAGCCACGCTCGGCCTTGCTGACCAGCGAGAGGCGCAGCGGAACCTGGTGGGCCAGTTGCCGGGCCAGGTCGAACAGGGCCGACGGCGGCCCGGATTTCAGTTCCAGCTCCAGCTCGCAGACGGCGGCGCGGCCGGTCGCGGCGATCAGCTCGCCCCGGTCGACGACCGCCTCAATGACGGTATCGCCCAGGCGGATCATCCGGACCTGGCGCTCGACCCGGGTAGTGAAGACCGGGGCCAGGACCTGGCCGCCCAGCAGGCCGGCGGCCGGTGTGGCCGCCAGGGCTGCCTCGTCGGGACCGGGCCCGGCGATCACCGTCTCCCACTCGCCGCGCGCAAAGATACCGCCGGCCGAGGCCGATTTCAGGGTCTGTTTGCGGCCGCCCTCGCCGTCGCGGACCCGCAGGCCAAACCCCGCCCGGCGCAGGGCGTGATCGGCCGTATCGAAATAGGTGGCCGTGAGGGCGCGAACCGCTTCCTCGCCCTGCAGGAACGACAGAATCCCGTCGGCCGCCTCGGGCGCGATCAGGAATTTCAGCTCGATCTCGCGGTCCATCATCAGACCCTAACCCCGCGCGCGCTACATCGCTCCATCGCCTATGAGGCCGCGACGACGACTTGCCAAGCCTGATCGGCCGGTTCAAACGTGCGCGCCATGACGCAAATCAACGCCGCCGAGCCCCGCCACGACTGGACCCTGCCGCAGGTTGAAGCCCTTTTCGACCTGCCCTTCATGGAGCTGGTCTACCAGGCCGCCTCTGTCCACCGGGTCCATTTTGACCCCAGCGAACTGCAGCTTTCCCAGCTGCTGTCGGTCAAGACCGGCGGCTGCGCCGAGAACTGCGGCTATTGCAGCCAGAGCGCCCATTTCAAGACCGGCCTCAAGGCCGAGAAGCTGATGGAGACCGACGAGGTCCTGGCCCGGGCCCGCGCGGCGCGCGACGGCGGGGCCCAGCGCTTCTGCATGGGCGCGGCCTGGCGCGAGCTGAAGGACCGCGACCTGCCGCGCCTGGCCGCCATGATCGGCGGCGTCAAGGCGCTCGGCCTCGAGACCTGCGCCACCCTGGGCATGCTGACGGCCGACCAGGCCAAACAGCTGAAGGACGCCGGGCTCGACTACTACAACCACAACCTCGACACCGGTCCGGAATACTATGCCGACGTCGTCACCACCCGCACCTATCAGGAGCGGCTGGAGACCCTGAGCCATGTGCGCGATGCGGGCATGAGCACCTGCTGCGGCGGCATTGTCGGCATGGGCGAGACGCGCCGCGACCGCGCCAGCCTGCTGCACCAGCTGGCCACCCTGCCGGTCCATCCCGACAGCCTGCCGGTCAATGCCCTGGTCCCGGTGGCCGGCACGCCGCTGGGTGACCGGGTCAAGCGGGACGGCGAGATCGATCCGGTCGAGTTCGTGCGCACCGTGGCCGTCGCCCGCCTCGTCTGCCCCCGGTCAATGGTCCGCC
>NZ_QAII01000017.1 GCF_003060965.1 Caulobacter sp. HMWF025
GGGGCAGGGGGGTGACGGTTCCGCATTCCACAAAGCCGAACCCGGCGGCCAGCATGGCATCGGGAACCTCGGCATCCTTGTCGAAGCCGGCGGCCAGGCCCACGCAGCTGGGCAGGGCGAGGCCGGCGAGGCTGATGGCCAGAATCGGGTCCGAGGGTTCGCCCTGACGGGGCCCGAGGCCCAGCTTCAGGCCGCGGATCGCCATGCCGTGGGCGTCTTCAGGGTCCAGGGCGTGCAGGGCCCGAGCGGCAATGTCATGAAGGCTCATGCGGGAAGACTGCCAAGCTGCGGCACGCCCTGGCCATCCAGCTCGACAGCCATGCGGCTGAGGACCTCGGACGGCAGCAGCGGCCGGTAGAGATGGGGAAACAGGGCACCGTCGCGGGACTCTTCCCAGCGGAGGGCATCGCCCAGGCTTTCGGCCTCGACCCCGAGAAGGAGAAGGTCGCTTTGGCCGACGAACCATTTGGCGGCTGTGGCCTGGGCCTGATCGGCGGCGGAAAAATGGATGAAGCCGTCCGCCAGATCGACGGCGGACCCTGTGAAGGCTCCGGCCGCTTCAGCGGCGTCCCACTCGGAGCGGGCCAGGATCTTGTAGATAAGGGTCATTCTGCGCCCGTACCGCCATGTTCGGCCGCGTAGAGCAGATGCTCCAGCACGGGCGGGCCGCCGTCGCCGAATGCGAAGACCGTAATCGTCGAGGTCGGAAACCGGCTGCGTAGTGCATTCATGGTCTTTGGCGGCGTGCCGCCCTGGACGGCCAGCCTGAGGGCCAGCTCGTGCAGTCCGGGATTATGTCCGATGACCATCACTGTTCCGAAGCCCTCGCCCTCGTCCTCGAGTGCGGCGACCACGTCCTCGGGTTCGGCATGATAGAGGTCCCGGCGCAGCTCGACCTTGGACGTCGGCGCGATGGACGACAGCGAGGCCCAGGTCTCACGGGTCCGACGGGCGGCCGAGACCAGCACGAGGTCAGGCCTGGCACCGCGCTGGGCCACCAACTGTCCCATCAGGGCCGCGTCCTCGCGGCCACGCAGCGTCAGGCTGCGTTCGAAGTCGCCGCCCGTGGCGGCGTGCCGCTCGGCCTGGCCGTGGCGCATGAGGATCAGTCGGTCCATACGCCCTCCATAGCCTTGGTGCGGGTCCACCGGAAGCCAGCGGTTGACACCTTCTTCGCCAAGCGGTCCAAGGCGGTCATGGCTGACCTCGATATGGCCTCATCCGCGCTCAACGACGGCGGAACCTGGCGGTTTCCGGCGAGCGAGCCCCTGCGCCTCGACTCCGGGGGTGTGATCGAGGGCCTTGAGGTCGCCTATCAGACCTATGGCCAGCTCAACGCGGATCGTTCGAATGCCGTCCTGATCTGCCACGCCCTGACCATGGACCAGTATGTGGCCTCGGCGCATCCGACGACCGGCAAGCCGGGCTGGTGGCCGCGTCTGGTCGGCCCGGGCAAGCCTTTGGATCCCGCCCGTCACTTCATCATCTGCAGCAATGTCATCGGCGGCTGCATGGGCTCGACCGGTCCGGCCTCGATCAATCCCGCCACCGGCAAGCCCTGGGCTCTGTCGTTCCCGGTGATCACCATCGCTGACATGGTCCGGGCCCAGGCCATGCTCGTCAGGGCGCTGGGCGTCGAGACCCTGTTCGCGGTGGTCGGCGGTTCGATGGGCGGCATGCAGGTCCAGCAATGGGCCGTGGACTATCCCGAACGCCTGGCCAGTGCGGTGATCATCGCTTCGGCCTCCCGGCATTCAGCCCAGAACATCGCGTTCCACGAGGTCGGCCGCCAGGCGATCATGGCCGACCCCGACTGGCGCGGCGGGGCCTATGCCGACCATGGCACACGTCCCGAGAAGGGCCTCGCCGTGGCCCGGATGGCCGCCCACATCACCTATCTGTCCGAACCGGCCCTGCAACGGAAGTTCGGCCGGGAGCTGCAGCGCGACGGCCTGTCCTGGGGCTTTGACGCTGACTTCCAGGTGGAAAGCTATCTGCGCCACCAGGGGGCCAGTTTTGTCGACCGCTTCGATGCCAACAGCTATCTCTACATCACCCGGGCGATGGACTATTTCGACATCGCGGCCGGGCACGGCGGCGTCCTGGCCAATGCCTTTACGCGAGCCCGCCACATGCGCTTCTGCGTCCTGTCGTTCACCAGCGACTGGCTCTATCCGACTCCCGAGAGCCGCCACATCGTGCGGGCCCTGACCGCGTCCGGCTGCCGGGTGGCCTTTGTCGAAATCGAGAGCGACAAGGGCCACGACGCCTTCCTGCTGGACGAGCCGGTCATGGACGCGGCCCTCTCCGGCTTCCTGGGTTCGGTTGAACGGGATCGGGGCCTGGCATGACGACCACGCGCGAAGATTTTCGCGAGATCCTCCGCCTCGTCCGGCCCGGCTCGCGGGTGCTCGATGTGGGCTGCGGCGAAGGGGCCCTGCTGGATCTGCTGGCCCACGACAAGCAGGTCGACGGCCGCGGGCTTGAGATCAGCGCCAAGGGCGTCGCCGCCTGCATGGCGCGCGGTCTTTCGGTTGTGCAGGGCGATGCCGACCAGGATCTGGATCACTTCCCGGACCGCACGTTCGACTACGCCATCCTGTCCCAGACCCTGCAGGCGACGCGCCAGCCGCGCCATGTCCTGAACGAGCTGCTGCGCATCGCTGACCGCGCCATCGTGTCCTTTCCCAACTTTGGGCACTGGCGCGTCCGCTGGTCGCTGCTGAGCCGCGGGCGGATGCCCGAGACCAAGGCCCTGCCCATGCCCTGGTGGTCGACGCCCAACATTCACCTCTGCACGCTCGTCGACTTTCTGGCCCTGACCGATGACCTGAACGTCCGGGTCGACGCCTGCGCAGCCTTCGCCGGAACGGGACCGGGCCGGCCGATCAATCCGTCCAGTCCGCTCGAGAACTGGCGGGCCGAGAGCTGTCTCTTCATGCTCAGCCGGGCGACACCGGCTTCAGCGGCGACGGCCCGGGAACTTCCTCCGGCTTCAGGCGATCTCTTCGACGGATGACGCTTCGCCTGATGACCTACAATGTCCACCGCTGCGTGGGCACGGATCGCCGCCTCGACATCGAGCGCGTCGCCGAGGTCATCGCTGCCGAAGCCCCCGATGTGGTGGCGCTGCAGGAGCTCGATGTGGGCCGCCTCCGGACCCGGCGCGAAGACCAGGCCCACCGGCTGGCCGATCTTCTGAAAATGAGCTTCCATTTCCACCCGGCGATGACGGTGGAGGAAGAGCTCTATGGCGACGCCATCCTCACCGCGCTTCCCGAACGCCGGATCAGGGCTGAGGGGCTGCCGCTCTACCGTCGAATCCCTGGCCTTGAGCCTCGCGGGGCCCTTTGGGTTGAGGTCATGCTCGGCGACCAGCCCGTGCAGATCATCAACACCCATCTGGGCCTCGTTCCGCAGGAACAGCGCCGGCAGGCGGCGGCGCTTCTGGGGGATCGCTGGATGGCGTCGGACGGCTGGACGGCTCCGGGGGTGCTTCTGGGGGACTTCAATGCCGCGCCCGCGTCGGCGACCTACCGGATGTTGCGCGCGGCGATGCGCGATGCCCAGTCGCCTGCGGGGCAAGGGACGGGACGGTCGATTGCGACCTTTCCGTCCAGCTTCCCGTTCATGCGGATCGACCATGTGTTCCTGACCCCGGGCCTGAGCACCCTCCGGGTCTGGTCGCCCCGGGATGCCCGGGCCCGGCTGGCTTCGGATCACCTGCCGCTGGTCGTTGAACTGGAGCTTACGGCTGCAGGAACTCCGGTGCCGGCGGCGGCGGGGCCGTCAGTCGCAGCAGGTCCCGCCTGAGCCGCGCACGTCGGCCCCAAGGTCGCCAGGCATCCTCGGGCGACAGGGAGTCGCCCAGGTTCCAGTCGGCGATGAACTGCTGAACGCCGGTCAGCTTGCGGTGGGGAACCGGCTGCAGCCGGCGAGGCCCATCGCGCTTGCCGTCCAGCAGGGTGATGGCCGCTGCCAGCCCGCCTTCCTGCTCGAGCGCCATCTGGACGTCGAGCGGCTCGCGGCCCAGGAAGTGACCGATCAACCGGGCGAGAAAGGCGGCAATGACCTCGCGATTCAGCGGCGAGCCGCCCTCGAGCGCCAGGTCACATTCCGTATCCAGGCCGATCGAGCGGTTGTTCAGATTGGCCGATCCGACGCGGAGCATCCTGTCGTCCATGATCGCCACCTTGGAATGGACGATGATCGGCCCGCCACCGGGCGTATGGGCGCTGAAGGCCGAGAAGCGTCCGTGAATGTCTGTTGCGAGCAGGCGGTTGATCGCCGAAGTGCGGGCACTGTCCATTGTGATCCGGTCAAAATAGCTCGGACTGCGGGAAGGGCCGATAGTCACCACCTCCGGACCATCCGGCTCGGCCAGCCGTTCGGCCAGGGCTTCGACGATGAGCGGAGAGGTCAGGTACTGGTTCTCAAGATAGATCAGTCGCCTTGCCGACCGGATGCCGGCCAGATGCAGCATCAGGCTCTCGATGATCTCAGGACGGCCCTTCCAGGCCGCCTGGGTTCGGGCGATGGCGATATCGGCCCTGCGCAGGTCTGGCACGAGGCTGTCCGGCCACGGGGCATCTGCGGGCCGGTCGGGAAGGGCGAGGCTTTCGCCGGTGGCATTTTTCCAGCGCGCAATAAACAGCTCGCCCAGGGCGCGGGCAGCGGCACCGTCGACCAGCATCGCGACCTCGTGACGGGCCGGATAGTGCCGTCCGGTCGGCAGGCGGCGCCGGGGGTCGTTGTCGAGGTGTTCGCAGGCGTCCCAGCGATCGACCCCGATATCGCCGCCACTGAGCAGGGCGGTGGCCCCGTCGATGACGACCACCTTCTGATGGTGACAGGCCGAGGCCGGCAGGGTGGCGTCCATCTGGTACTTCACCCGGGAGCCGGCGAAGAAGGCGGCACCGCGCTGGGGCCCGAACAGTTGCGCAGCAGCAATCGGAAACGGCATGTCCCAGGTGAGGACCCGGACGTCCAAGGCCGGGTTGAGGGCGGCCTGCCGGCGCAGGATCAGGCCAATCCGGTCGGCATTTCCAGGATCCCGACTCTTGCGGACGCGGTCCGGATCCAGACGGGTCAAGGGGTCGAACACCCAGGCCAGGATCCAGATCGAGCGTTTGGCCGCCAGCAGAAGCGGCTTCAGGGCGTCGAAGGTTTCGTCATTGTCGATCAGCAGGGCGACCCTGTCAGCGGGCTCGACCCGCCAGCAGTTCAGGTCCGGTTGAAAAACGGAAGGACGCTCGTCCATGACGTTCCTATCGCGATGAACTGCGACAACGCCCGAAGCCGCGTTGGGGCTCCGTGCGCTTGTCGCAAGTCGTGCGAGAGGGCCTTGAGGTGGACCTAGCCGGCGATCGCAGCAGCGTCGCGCTCGCCGGTGCGGATGCGCAGGGCCTGCTCGAGGTCCATCACGAAGACCTTGCCGTCGCCGATCTTGCCGGTATTGGCAGTGCGCTGCAGGGCTTCCACGACCGCCTCGACCACGTCGGTCGGTACGGCGATTTCCAGCTTTACCTTGGGCAGCAGTTTCACCTCGTACTCGGCACCGCGATAGACCTCGGTCTTGCCCTTCTGCCGGCCATAGCCGCGAACCTCGGTCACGGTCAGGCCGGAGGCCCCCGCTTCAGTCACGGCTTCAAGCACTGCGTCCAGCCGGCTGGGTTTGATGATGGCGACGATCATTTTCATGGCGCGGCTCCCGCAGCGAACAGAGTTTACGACCCCAAGCTAGGCTTGGATTGCGAAGGCTCCAAGTGCGATCCGCACGGTTCCATGGTGGTTGCTTTCCGGGAAGGCACGGCACGGACCGCCGCAGGACCGACAGGACTGGGTGCCAGGACGCCCGGCGTGAAGACCCGGACCCGGGCCCGGTGGCCGCGCGGCTTGACGGCGAAGGTCTGTTTGACAGCTTCCATCAGGATCACGCCGGCGAAGCGCGGCCAGAGTCGGGCACCGACCTGCTCGAAACCCTCGGCCCATCCCGCCGCGAACGTCATGGGCGGAACATAGAGCGCCCGGGTCCAGCCTGCAGGCTCCAGTTCTGCGTCGCGGATCAGGCGCTCGAGCTGGCTGCGACTGAAAGGACGCCCATGTCCGAAGGGCGTGGTCTCGGCTCCGGCCCAGGCTCCGTCCCGGGACGCGACCGCCACGATCAGCCGGCCCGTCGGAGCCATGACCCGGCCGATTTCGGCCAGCAGTGCGCCGGGATCATCGGCCTCTTCCAGGGCGTGGACGGCCAGCACCCTGTCGAACATCGCATTGGGCAGGGGCAGGGCGGTTTCCTCGACCAGGCAGGCCTGGTTCCGGTCGCCGAGCGGCCAGACCTCGACGCCCTGGGTCGCTGGCATGGCGGCCACGACCCGTCTGGCCCGGCGTGAGGCGGGCTCCAGGAACGGCGTTGCATAGCCCAGGCCCAGCACATCGAGCCCGCGCGTGTCGCCCCACGCCTCCTCGACCTTGCGGGCCAGCATGACGCGCGCGGCCCGCCCCAGCGGAGTGGCATAGAAGGCTCTGAGATCGAGCACGTCGCGACGCATTGAGTCTCCGGGGCGGCCAGTTCATTTATGTAGGCGTTGACGCGGCCCGCGTCACCGCCTCCTCAGGAACAAGGCCGTTCATGTCGCTGACCGTTCACCAGTTTCCCTGCCTGTCGGATAACTATGGCTTTCTCGTGCGCGACGAGGCCACCGGCAAGACCGCGACCATCGACACGCCGGACGCCGATGCCATCCTGGCGGAGCTCGGCAAGCTGGGCTGGGGGCTGGATCTGATCCTCAACACCCACTGGCATCCCGACCATGCCGGCGGCAATGCCGCCCTGAAGGCGGCCACTGGCGCGACCATAGTCGGCCCGCAGGAAGTCACCCGCATCGCGCCCCTCGACCGTGAAGTCGGGGACGGCGACATCGTCGAACTGGGTGAGACGCGCTTTTCGGTCATCGACACCGGGGGGCATACCCTCGGGCATGTCGCCTTTCACGACGCCGCCGACGGCATCGCCTTTGTCGGCGACACGCTGTTTGCGCTTGGCTGTGGCCGGCTGTTCGAGGGCACGGCCGAACAGATGTGGGACTCCCTAGGGCGGCTGACGGCCCTGCCGGATGCCACCACGGTCTACTGCGCCCACGAGTACACGGCCTCAAATGCCCGCTTCGCACTGTCGGTGGATGATGATCCGGCCGTGAAGTCCCGCACCGACGCCGTTTTTGCGGCCCGCGAACGGGGCGAGCCGACCGTGCCGACCTCGATCGGTCTCGAGAAGGCGACCAATCCGTTTCTGCGCGCGCCGCGCCTTCATCCGGACCTGGCACCGGCCGCCGCCTTTGCCGCTGTCCGGGCCGCCAAGGACGGCTTCAAGGGATGAGCCCGAAGAACGTCATGCCCGGCATCTCCGGGGATCTGGGGGCCCGCGAGATCGTCCGCATGCTCGAGATGCAGCCCCATCCCGAGGGCGGCTGGTACCGGCGGACCTATGAGGACCCGGCCCAGCAGGACGGCCGGCCGCTGTCGACGGCGATCTACTATCTGCTGGAGGCCGAGCAGATGTCGGCCTGGCATCGCGTGGATGCGGTGGAGATCTGGCACTATCATGCCGGCGCACCGATCTCCCTGACGCTGTCGCCACCGGAGGGCCGGGGGGCGACCGCCCACGTACTGGGTCCTGATCTTCGGGCGGGATGCCGGCCCCAGGTCGTCGTGCCGACCCTGTGGTGGCAGACAGCGGTCAGTCTGGGGGCCTGGACCTTGGTCGGCTGCACCGTCGCACCGGGGTTCAGGTTCGAAGGTTTTGAGCTGGCTCCACCCGATTGGAGACCCAGTCAGGCCTGACTTCGCGGGCCTCGGTAATCAGGTTTCTTCAGTCTTTCTGCACGATTTGTGTCAATAGATCCTGCAATCCTTTTCACACCCGTGTTCTATATCTATGGTTGATGCAGGGGGCTCGGGAATCGCTATGTCTGATGACTACAATGTCGCGCGGGCGGCGGCGCGCAGCGCCACGGACTACATCCTGCGCTGGGTCGAGATCGCCAACGAGGTCCATGGCGCAGACATCATCTACTCCCTGGTCTTCACCACCCTGTGGGCGGGCAATGTCTCGCACCTGCGGGGCAAGGAAGCCTATGCGGAGGTCGAGGACCTGCCGCCTGACGAGGAGCGCCGGCCGATCACGATCCGCCAGGTCGCCGACTCTCTCGGCCTTCCCTATGAAACCGTTCGCCGGCGGGTCGTCGAGATGCTGGAGCGGGGTATGGCCCGCAAGGTGGGTCGCGAGGGTTTCATCGTTCCGGTCGAGGCGCTTGGCCGGCCTGAACTGATCAACAGTCTGAAGCGCTCGCACACCAGCCTTCTGCGGTTCCTGAAGGAACTGAAGCAGTTGGGCGTTGAGGCGAGCTGATACAAGGCCCTATCGGTCGACGATCTTGACGATGCGCTTCGAGGACGGCCGCCCGGCGAGGCCCTGTCCGGGTGCATAGGTGATGATCAGTGCGCCGTTGCGGATCGTTGCCCCGGGCTTGTCGCCTTCGGCCAGTAGCACCCGCATGACCCTGGACAGCACCGTTCGGTCGCCGTTGCGGGCCAGGCGCTCGAAAGCCTCGGCCGTGATGGTGGCGCTGTCGGCGACCAGAACCGAGGTTTCGGGCCGGACATCCTGGACCGTCTCGAACGGGATCAGGCGCTGGGCGGCGCGGCTGGCGCGGCTGCTGGCCTGGCCCAGGCGCTGGAACAGGGCATTGATCGAGATCACCTGTGGCGGCTGGATCGACGTAGCCTTGCCGGTGAGCGCGGCGGCCGCGCCCATGGGGTTGTCCTCGGTGAACAGGGTCATCCCGCCCAGCTTGGTCGCCCGCAGGACCGGCTCGCCCATCTCGTTGCGGTAGATGATGTCGCCGCGTGGTGCCGGCTGGGACGACAGGACCCAGACCTCCTGGCTGTTTTCGAACTTCAGCAGGGGCTGGGCGGTCGCGCGATCGAGGACGAAGGCGCTGCCGCTTTCGGACACGTAGCGGGCCACGGGCGGCGCGGCGGATCGGCGCGAGGCCGAAAAGCCGTGATGACCCAGAAGGGCGTCGCGCAGGGACTGCGCGGTCTGCTGGGCATGGGACGTCGTGGGGGCAAGCGAGAAGGTGGCGGCTATCGCGAGGACGACGAATGTCCCCAGACCGCTTTTCTCCGCCATCAAACTCTTCATAGGACCCGTTATGCCCGTCGAGTGGGGCGAATCTTGGACGCTTCCGGCCCAATCGTCGCCGTACGGTCCTGACGCCCCCGCGTCGCAGCGTTTTCACGATGAAACGCCGGACGCGTCAACTCTGACGACAACGGCCCGGGCGAGGTTCCCGCCCGGGCCGTGCCTGTAGTCCGAGGTCCTCAAGCCTTAGGCGGCCATGTACTGGCCGCCGTTCAGGGTCAGGGTGGCACCGGTCACGAAACCGGCCCGCTCGCCGGCCAGGAACGAGACCATGTCGGCAATTTCCTCGCCCTTGCCGAGACGGCCGACGGGGATGCCAGCAATGATGCCGGCCAGGACGTTTTCCGGCACGGCCGCGACCATCTCGGTATCGATATAGCCGGGGCAGATCACGTTGACGGTCACGCCCTTCTTGGCATTCTCAAGGGCGAGGGCCTTGGTGAAGCCGATCAGGCCGGCCTTGGCGGCCGAGTAGTTGGTCTGGCCCATCTGGCCCTTCTGGCCGTTGATGGAGCTGATGTTGACGATCCGGCCCCAGTTGCGCTCGCGCATGCCTTCAATGACCGGACGGGTCATGTTGAAGGCCGAGTCCATATTGACCCGGATCACTTCCGACCACTGGTCGTAGGTCATCTTGTGCAGCATGCCGTCGCGGGTGATGCCGGCGTTGTTGACCAGAACGTCGATCGGACCGAGTTCGGCCTCGACCTTCTTCACGGCGGCGGCGCAGTCGTCGAACGAGCCGACATTGCCCTTGACCACCATGACGCCCAGTTCCTTGGCGCAGGCTTCGGCGGCGGCTTCATTGCCGGAATAGCCGGCGGCCACCTTCATGCCGTCCGCCACCAGGCGCTCGCAGATCGCCCGGCCGATACCCCGGGTGCCGCCGGTCACGAATGCAACTCTCGTCATAACTCTCTCCCGATAGTGTTTTTATGGTTCTGGGTTTGTGGGTCAGACCGCTTCCACGCACATGGCCACGCCCATGCCGCCACCGATGCACAGGGTCGCCAGGCCCTTCTTGGCCCCCGAGCGCTGCATTTCGTGGAGGAGGGTGGTGAGGATGCGCGCACCGGAGGCCCCGATCGGGTGACCGATGGCGATGGCGCCGCCGTTCACATTGACCTTGCTGGCGTCCAGGCCGAGTTCGCGAACGACGCACAGCGACTGGGCGGCGAAGGCTTCGTTGGATTCGACCAGGTCGAGGTCGGCGACGGTCCAGCCGGCCTTTTCGAGGGCCTTCTTGCTGGCCGGGATCGGGCCGGTGCCCATGATCTCGGGATCGACGCCGGCATTGGCCCACGAGGCGATGCGGGCCAGCGGCTTGAGGCCACGGGCCTTGGCCTCGTCGGCGCTCATCAGGACCAGGGCGGCGGCCCCGTCATTGAGGCCCGAGGCGTTGGCGGCGGTGACCGAACCGTCCTTGGTGAAGGCCGGGCGCAGGCCCGAAATGGCGTCCAGGGTCACGCCGTGACGGATGAACTCGTCCTTGTCGACAATGGTGTCGCCCTTGCGGCCCTTGACGGTGACCGGCGCGATCTCGGCGTCGAAGCGTCCGGCCTTCTGGGCGGCTTCGGCCTTGTTCTGGCTGGCGACGGCGAAGTTGTCCTGGTCGCCGCGGGTGATCTGCCAGCGCGAGGCGATGTTTTCGGCGGTCTGGCCCATATGGTAGCCGTGGAAGGCGTCCCACAGGCCGTCCTTGATCATGGTGTCGACGAAGCTGAGGTCGCCCATCTTCTGGCCGTTGCGCAGCTGCTGGGCGTGCGGGGCCTGGCTCATGCTCTCCTGGCCGCCGGCCACGACGATCCTGGCATCGCCGGCAGCGATCTGCTGGGCCGCCAGGGCCACGGCACGCAGGCCCGAGCCGCACAGCTGGTTGAGGCTCCAGGCAGGGCTCTCGACCGGGATGCCGGCCTTGACGGCGGCCTGGCGGGCGGGGCCCTGACCGGCGCCGGCCTGCAGCACCTGGCCCAGGATCACTTCATCGACGTCGGCGGCGGTGATGCCGGCGCGGGCGATGGCGGCTTCGATGGCCACCTTGCCGAGGTCTGAGGCGGGCAGGCTGGACAGCGCCCCGTTGAAGGAACCGACCGGCGTGCGGGCGGCGGAAACGATGACGATGTCGCTCATGGCGAAGCTCCCGTGACGATCTAACGTGACGCCTTCGCAGTTGCGGCGCCCGTGCTTTTGCAGTGCAGCAGCACCATGCATAACCGAACCGCGTTCGTCATCAGCACATTTTCACGCCTTGCCGACGGTTCCAAGTGATCACAGCACTGGCGCCATGCCTTTGCATTCGCGATAGTGCAATGCGAAAAGCGGGCGACACCGCTGTCCTAGGGAACGAAATGTCCGAGAACCCTTCAAAAGGCGAAACCTCCGCCGGCGCCGAAAAGCCGGCCGGGCAGCGCGTCATCATCAAGAAATACGCGAACCGTCGCCTCTACAACACAGCCTCCAGCTCCTATGTGACGCTCGAGCACCTCTCGGACATGGTCAAGGAGGGCGTCGACTTCGTGGTCTATGACGCCAAGTCCAATGACGACATCACCCGCTCGGTCCTGACCCAGATCATCTTTGAGGAAGAAAATCGCGGCGGCGGTCAGAACCTGCTTCCGATCCAGTTCCTGCGCCAGCTGATCGGCTTCTACGGCAACTCCATGCAGGCCTTCCTGCCCAGCTATCTGGAGATGTCGCTGGAGAGCTTCACCAAGCAGCAGGAGCGGATGCGCACCCAGTTCGCCGGCGTCACCCCGGGCAAGATGCCGATCGGCATGGGGGTCTATGAAGAGCAGGTGCGCCAGAACATGGCCCTGTTCGATCGCGCCATGAAGATGTTTTCGCCGTTCGCCTATGCCCGTCCCGAGGACGCCGCCGCCGCCGCCCAGGCGGCTTCGGGTGATCCGGCCCCGGCCAGCGCGCCCGCGCCTCAGCCCAGCGAGGACTCCCTGGCCGACCTGAAGCGCCAGCTGGAAGCCATGCAGCAGCAGATCGAAAAGCTGGCGACCAAGCCTTAACCCTCTGCAAACCACGACGACCCATCCGTTCTTAACGATCCTGGCCCTAGGCTTTGGCTCATGAACGACCCCATCCATCCTGTTCGGCGCACGGCGCAGTCGCGGCGCATGCTGCCGGCCCTGCTGTCCGCCGACAGTCCTGCGGCGGAGGATGAGGTCGTGCAGGTCCAGGAGGAGCCGGCGGCCACCCCGCCGCCGCCCCGCCGGGCGGCCTATGCGACCTTCGCCGCCCACCTGATGGGTCAGAGTGGGCAGAAGCGCGGCCTGCGCGGTGGGCAGGAAGTGCTCGACTCGGCGCGATCGACCTATCTCGGGACGGAATATTCCGGTCAGGCCGACCGCCGGACCAAGACGGGCCGTCTCAACAAGACCGAAATCTAACCTGCCTCCCGGGCCAGGCGGGCCTCAAGGGCCGCCACCCGGGCTTCCAGCCGGGCCAGCCTGTCGTCCGGGTCCGGCATCGCGGCCGGCGACAGTCGCACGCCGGCCCGTGAGGCCGCCTCGTCGACCGGGACGCCAAGAAGTTCAGCAAAAGCCGCCAGTTCCGGCCGTGCCAGCTCGCGCTGGTCCTTGAAGGCCAGATCGAGGGCGTGCGCATCAAGCCCGGCGACAGCGGCCAGGGCGGCGCGGTCCAGCCCGCGCTCGGCCAGCCTGGCCTCATACCAGTCGCGATCGAAGAACAGCGCCATCAGGCCTCCAGGCTCCTGCGCCCGTCATGGCACCCGTCTTGGCGCCAGTCTTGCTTAACCGGGGGTGAACTCATCGCCGACGAGGCCTCCATGCTGTCCGCTGCCATCCGCTTCTTCGACATTGCCGTGGTCACCCTGATCTTCACGGCCCTGACCTAGGGTCCTGAACGGTGCCGGCCTGCCGTCCAGCTTCCGGGACATCGCCCGGTCGCGGCAAGCCCTGTTTCAGACATGGGCTTTCGGCCTCACGCGGTTTGGCCGCTGAAGGTGTGGGAAGGGCTGCGGAGCGTCCGGGCCTCGCCCGGATGAGGGATTGTAGAAGTACCGTTTCGACGAAGTTCAGACGCTCCGCGTAGTCCGTTATCCGGTGAGCCTTCAGGACGCGGGGTTTTAACCCGCTCCCGACTTCGGCCCCCGACGGGTGGAGGGGAAGCGACCCCGTCCAGACCGTCCGGGCGATTTCAGCCCGGACCTGCTGCGTGTCCGCCGGACCGTCGTCTGGAGAGCTGATCCCGAGCCCCGGTCCGAAACGCCCGCCTTCCCTGGAGGGACAGGCCACGTCTCGCAAACCGGGCACTTGAGGCCCCAGATGACGGCCGCCGGGACGCTGCCCGCTCGACCACCCCAGACCGCCGCAACGGTCGCCGTACGTGCGCCCTTCCCGTGCGATCTGGTGGGATGATTATGCGGGGGGTTTTGGGTGCGTCGGATAAGTGCGATGGGGATTTTTGTAAGGGGTTGATCGGGTTGGGGTTTGTTTGGCGGTTGATGGGGATTGTAGGCGCTGGATCCCCGTTTTCTAACGCCCAAAATCCTTGTCATCCCGGCCGGACGCCCGGAGGGCGGGAGCGCCGGGACCCAGGGGTCGGCGCACTGCAGTTGCCCCTGGGTCCCGGCTCTCCGCTACGCTGCGGCCGGGATGACAAGGAAAAGGTGCTCTATTGATCATCCCCCACTTGCCCCCTACGGGTCGCTTCGCGACCGTCTTCCCCCGGAGGGGGAAGATGAGCTCATCCGCCCCCACTGGGGGCGGACGACCGGCGAAGCCGGTCAGGTGGGGGCCTGCGGCGTCGGCCGCCTAGCCCCCGCAGATGCCGGCCTTCCCCTACCGCGCCACGCTCGCCCGGGCGCGCTTGAGCCCCGGCCGCGTGTTCGGCGCGCCGGCTTCGTTGGCTTCCAGGGCGGCCAGCAGGTCGGCTTTCAGGGTCGAGACCTTGCGGGTATCGGCGACCTTGCCGCCCTCGGCGGTCTGGACATAGAAGGCGTCGACCGCCCGCTCGCCATAGCCGTCGATATGGGCTGACTGGATGGACAGGCCGTTCTGGGCCAGGGTCTGGGCCAGGGCGTGCAGCAGGCCGGGACGGTCGCGGCCCGAGGCCTCGACCACCGTCGCATCATCCGAAGACTCGTTGTCGATCACCACGCTGGGGGTGATCGAGAAGGCCGCCGTACGGGCCTGTTCGCCGCCGCGCCGGGGCTCGAAGCTGAGGCTCTCGCCGCGACCGGCCGCCTCGAGGGCGTCAGCCAGACGTCGCAGGGCGCGCGGGTTTTCGCAGCCCAGCGGCGCGCCGGTGATGTCCTGCACATAGAACACGTCGAGCGCCTGGCCCTGGCGGGAGGTGAAGACCCGCGCCCCGACCACATTGCCGCCCAGGGACGAGATGGCCAGGGCCAGGTCGGCGAACAGGCCGCGCCGGTCCTGGGCGGCGACCACGATCTCGGCGGCATTGGCCCCGGGCGTGACCCGGCCCTCGGCGGCGGCCCCGCCCTGGATGGCGGCCCGGCGGGCCAGGGCCGCATGGTCCTTGAGGTCTGAGGCCGGGAAGGCCCCGAAATAGGCCGCCTCCATGGCCGAGGCCCAGCCCTTGGCGGCCGGATCGGCGGCGACGAGGGCCTCGCGCGCCGCTTCGGCCGCGGCTTCCTGGTGGCGCTGGACGCTGGCGGCGGCATCGCTGCCACGCCCGCCGCGAAACACCGCCTCGGTGGCGTTGTAGAGCTCGCGCAGCAGCTGGCCCTTCCAGCCGTTCCAGACGCCCGGACCGACGGCCCGGATGTCGGCCACGGTGATGACCAGCAGCAGGCGCAGGCGCTCGGGATTTTCGACGATGCGGGCGAAGGCGGCGACCGTGCCGGGGTCGGAGACGTCGCGCTTCTGGGCAAAGTCGCTCATCACGAGGTGGTTCTCGACCAGCCAGGCCACCAGCTCGACCTTGGCGCGGTCGACGCCCAGGCGCTCGCAGGCGCTGCGGGCGCTGCGGGCCCCGGCCTTTTCCTGGCCGCCCACCCCGCCCTTGCCGGTGTCGTGCAGCAGCATGGCCAGGAACAGGGCCTCGCGGTCCTCGATCAGCGGCATGATCGACACGGCCAGCGGATGGTCGTCGGCCAGGCGTCCGGCGGCGATGTCGCCGATCACCCCGACGGCCCGCAGGGTGTGCTCGTCCACGGTATAGGAGTGGTACATGTTGAACTGCATCTGGGCGACGATGCGTCCGAACTCGGGGATGAACCGGCCCAGCACGCCGGCGTCGTTCATCAGGGTCAGGGTGCGGTAGGAGCGCTTGCCCCGGGCCAGCAGGTGCAGGAAGGCGGCGCAGGCCTCCTCGTCGCGGCGGACCCGCGAGGTGATCAGCGGCAGGCTGCGGGTGACGGCGGTGAAGGCGTCGGGATGCAGATCCAGGTCGCGCTCGTCGGCGATCCGGAACAGCCGGATCAGATTGACCGGATCGGCCTCGAACACGTCCTGGCCGTCGATGTTCAGCCGGCCGCCGTCCTCATAGAAGCCCTCGACGTCCAGCGCCTTGCGCTTGGGCCGGCCGCCGCCGGGCAGGAAGCGCGAGATGCCCTTGGGCTCGTGCTTGAAATTGTCGGCTTCCAGCTTGGCCGAGAAGGCGCGGGTCAGGGTCCCGACCTCCTTGGCGATCAGGAAGTAGCGGCGCATGAAGCGCTCGACCGCCGGGGCGTCACCGCGGTCGCCATAGCCCATGCGGCGGGCGATCTCGGGCTGCAGGTCGAAGGTCAGGCGCTCCTCGGGCCGGCCGGTGGCGAAATGCAGGTGGGCCCGTACCGCATGCAGGAAGTCGAAGGCGCGGATGAAGGCTTTCGCCTCGCGCCGGTCGAACACCTCCAGCTTGAACACATCTTCCGGACGGTCGACGGGGTGCAGGTATTCGGCAATCCACATCAGGGTGTGCAGGTCGCGCAGGCCGCCCTTGCCCTCCTTGACGTTGGGCTCGACCATGTAGCGGCTGGCCCCGGCCCGGGCCTGGCGGTCGTCGCGTTCCTTGAGCTTGGCCGCGACGAAGGCCGCGCCCGTGCCCTTCATGACGTCGTCCTGGAAGCGCTTTTTCAGGTCCACAGCCAGGCGCTCGTCCCCCGTCAGCCGGCGGGCTTCGAGGATGGTCGTGCGGATCGTGAAGTCCTCGCGCGACAGGCGCACGCATTCCTCGACGGTGCGCGAGGCGTGGCCGACCTTGAAGCCCAGGTCCCACAGCGCATAGAGCATGAACTCGATGACGCTCTCGGCGTGCGGGGTCTGCTTGTAGGGCCGCAGGAACAGCAGGTCGATGTCGCTGAACGGGGCCAGGGTGCGGCGGCCATAGCCGCCCACGGCCAGCAGGCACAGGCGCTCGCCCTCGGTCGGGTTGCGGGCCCGGAACACGTGCACCGTGGTGAAGTCATAGAGGGCGGTGATCACCTCGTCGGTGACGCCACTGAGCAGGCGCGAGGTCTCAAGACCGCCGGCCCCGTTCTCCAGCCGCTCCTTGGCGATCATCCGGCCGCGAAACAGGGCCTGTTTGAGGATCTCGATGGCGCGGGCGCGCTGGGCGGCCTCGTCGCCGAGGGCATCCAGGGCGGCCGCAGACAGGCGCGCGCGCAGGGCGTGACCGTCGACGACGTGTTCCAGCGGGGTGGGGCGAAGGCGACGGGGCATGATGCTGACAGGTTTACCGGCTAGGTCCTGAGGAGACCCTTAAGGCGATATAGGGCTTCGAGCGCTTCGCGGGGCGACATTCCGTCAACATCCAGATCTTTCAGCCCGGCCTCTACCGCACTGGGCGCGGTCTGGACGGGGGCCGAAGCGGCCTGGCTGGCCGCAAACAGCGGCAGATCATCGAGTCGGGCGGGCGACTGGTCCTTGCTCTCCAGCCGGTCCAGCACCTCGCGGGCCCGGGCCACCACGGGTCCGGGCACCCCGGCCAGCTTGGCCACCTGGACGCCGTAGGAGCGGTCGGCCGGACCCGGCGCGGCCTCGTGCAGGAACACCAGGTCGCCGTTCCACTCGCGGGCCCGCAGCGACAGGTTGGAGACATGGGCCAGCCGCTCTTCGAGCGTCGCCAGCTCGTGATAGTGGGTGGCGAACAGGGCGCGGCTGCGGTTGGTGTCGTGCAGGGCCTCGGCGCAGGCCCAGGCGATGGCCAGGCCGTCATAGGTGGCCGTGCCCCGACCGATCTCGTCGAGGATCACCAGGCTGCGCGGCGTGGCCTGGGTCAGGATGGCGGCGGTCTCGACCATCTCCATCATGAAGGTCGAGCGGCCGCGCGCCAGGTCGTCCCCGGCCCCGACCCGGCTGAACAGGCGGTCGACCACGCCCAGCCGGAAGTGGGCGGCCGGCACATAGCAGCCCGACTGGGCCAGGATGGCCAGCAGCGCGTTCTGGCGCAGGAAGGTCGACTTGCCGGCCATGTTCGGTCCGGTGACGATCGACAGCCGCGCGGCGGTCTCGCCCGAGGCGTCCAGCCGGCAGTCATTGGGCGTATAGGGATCGCCGGCCCGCTTGACGGCGGCCTCGACCACCGGATGGCGGGCGGCCTGGGCGTCGAAGGCCAGCGAGGCGTCGACGATCGGCCGGGTCGCACCACTGTCCTGGGCCCACTCGGCCAGGGCGGCGGCGACGTCGATGCGGGCCAGGGCCTCGGCGGCGATCTGGATGGCGTCGGCCAGCAGCCGGGCCATTTCGCGCCAGGTCTCGAAGGCGGCGACCTCCATGGCCAGCACCCGCTCGCCGGCCTGGGCGATGCGGGCGTCCAGATCGGCCAGCTCCACCGTCGTGAAGCGCACCTGGTTGGCCAGGGTCTGGCGGTGGATGAAGGTGGCGTTCAGCGGCGGCTGGAACAGCGGGTCGGCCTTGCCGGCCGTGGCCTCGACGAAATAGCCCAGAACCCCGTTGTGGCGGATCTTCAGCGGCACACCGCTGTCGAGCACCAGCTGGGCCTCCAGGGCGATGATCACCTTGCGGCTGTCGTCGCGCAGGGCCCGGGCCTCGTCCAGCTCGGCCAGGACGCCGGGAGCGACAAAGCCGCCGTCGCGGGCCAGGGCCGGCAGGTCGCTGCCGAGCCCGGCCTCCAGCGTGGCCAGGAAGCGGGCCAGGTCCGGATTGAGCGCCGGGGTCAGGGCCTGGAAGGCGTGCTCCAGCTCGAACGGCGGCGAGGTCAGGCCATCGCCCGAGCCGGCGATCATGCCGGCCAGGGCCTCGCCGGTCTTCAGGGTATCGCGGATGCAGCCGAGGTCGCGCGGGCCGCCGCGACCCAGTGCCAGGCGCGATAGGGCCCGGGCCATGTCGCCGGAGCCCTTGAGGCTGTCGCGCAGTCTCTGGCGCAGCGGACGGTGCTCGACAAACCACTGGATCGCATCGAGGCGCTGGTCGATGGCCGCCACGTCCAGCAGCGGACGGGCCAGGCGCGAGGCCAGCAGCCGGGCTCCGCCGGCGCTGACCGTGCGGTCGATGGCGGCCAGCAGCGAGCCGTTCCGGTCGCCCGACTGGGTACGGTCGATCTCGAGGCTGCCGCGCGTGGCCGGGTCGATGGCCATGACATCGGCATCGGCCGCCCGGCGCGGGGCGCGCAGGGCCGCCAGCCTGCCGGCCTGGGTCATTTCCAGATGGGCGGCGATCAGGCCCAGGGCCCCGATCTCGGCCGGCGACAGGCCGCCGAAGCCGTCGAGCGTGTCGACGCCATACAGGCGCTTGACCCGGGTCTCGGAGGCCTGCGGCTCCGACAGGGCCGACGGCATGGGCTGAACCAGACCGCCACAGATTTTCAGGGTCTGGGCGAGGGCGTCGTCCGACAGCAGCCGGTCGGCGACCAGGGTCTCGGACGGGGCCAGGGCCGCCAGGATCGCCGCGACGCCGTCCTTGCTGACCGAGAACACCTCGACCTCGCCGGTCGACAGCTCGACCGCCGCCACCGCCGCCTGCCCGGCCCGCACGGCCACCGCCGCCAGCCGATTGGCCCCGCGCGCGTCCAGCAGGCCGTCCTCGGTGAGCGTCCCTGGTGTGACCACCCGCACGATGTCGCGGCGGACCACCGCCTTGGAGCCGCGCTTCTTGGCCTCGGCCGGGTCTTCCATCTGCTCGCAGACCGCGACCTTGAAGCCCAGGCGGATCAGTTTCGACAGATAGGCCTCGGCCGCATGCTGCGGCACGCCCGCCATCGGGATCGGCTGGCCGTTATGGTTGCCACGAAAGGTCTGGCTGATGCCGAGCGCCGCGGCGGCCTTGTAGGCGTCGTCGAAGAACAGCTCGTAGAAATCGCCCATCCGGAAAAAGATCAGGGCATCGGGCTGCCGCGCCTTCATCTCGAAGAACTGCTGCATCACCGGCGTCGCGCCGGTGGCGTCATAGGTCTGGATGGCGGGAGCGGCGGGGGCGTTCATCGCCCGGGAAACTACAGAGCGTCGCGGACGGCGTTAAGGGGTGATCTGGGGATCAACGCCCGATGGGGCAGGCGGGGTGGCTGGAAGCGGGCTTCGGGAAGGGTGGGTTGCTGACTTTGGAC
>NZ_QAII01000144.1:0-23548 GCF_003060965.1 Caulobacter sp. HMWF025
ACCTAGAACCCGGAATATCATCAGCAAAAATATTCCCTGACAATGATTTCTTATTAATTTTATACAAAATTTTTACTTCATTTACTCTCTCAAATAGGCCGTAAAGATCTACAGCAAGAACGCCTTTAGACTTAATGGATCCTGGAATTTTTCTAATTTTTGGCTTATACAAACTTTCTGCCGACAAGTACTCTAAACTTATTTCTATAACTTTTCCCTCATTCAGATTTACCAATTCCAACCAACGAAACTGAGGGCGTAAATCGATATCAAATTCTACAGTTTCAGGCACTCGTCCCTCCACAGATCGTAGTTATCTAATAAAAATAATGTCCGATTTTCTAGCCGTGTAAAGGCCTAGAAGTTGTTTTTCCCTTCTCGCTATAGGCTTTTTCCGCCTGAACAGCTTTCTGCAAATTCAGAACTGATATCTGCGCCTCCACCTACCCTTGACCGCGCCGCGCCTTGCCCCGATGACTCCGACCATGACCGATCTCACCGCCTTCATTCGCGGCCTGCCCAAGGCTGAACTGCACATGCACATCGAGGGCAGCCTCGAGCCCGAGCTGATGTTCCAGCTGGCCGAGCGCAATGGGGTTGTGCTGCCGTTCAAGTCGGTGGACGAGATCCGCGCGGCCTATGCCTTTTCCAACCTGCAGGACTTCCTGGACATCTACTACCAGGGGGCCGGGGTGCTGATCACGGCCGAGGACTTCAGGGATCTGGCCCTCGCCTATTTCACCCGGCTGGCGGCCGATGGCGGAACCCATGCCGAGATCTTCTTCGACCCCCAGACCCATACCGAGCGCGGGATCGCCTTCGGCACGGTGATGCAGGGCCTGCTGGCCGGCATGGAGGAGGCGGAAAAGACGCTGGGCGTCACGTCCAAGCTGATCCTGTGCTTCCTGCGCCACCTGTCGGAAGACGAGGCCTTCGCCACCCTGGACCAGGCCAGACCCTGGCTCTCAAAGATCGTCGGTGTGGGGCTGGACAGCTCGGAGGTCGGCCATCCACCGGCCAAGTTCGCGCGGGTGTTTGCAGCGGCCCGCGAACTGGGCCTGAAGATCGTGGCCCATGCCGGCGAGGAAGGCCCGCCGGCATACGTCTGGGAAGCCATCGATCTGGTGAAGGTCGACCGCATCGACCACGGCAACCGGGCGCTGGAAGACGCGGCCCTGACCGGGCGTCTGGTCCGCGACGGCATCACTCTGACCGTCTGCCCGCTGTCGAACCTGAAACTGTGCGGCGTGCCCAGCCTGGACGTTCACCCGCTGAAGCGGATGCTGGAGCTTGGCCTGAAGGCCACGGTCAATTCCGATGATCCGGCCTATTTCGGCGGCTATCTGCTGGAAAACTACATGGCTACCGCGACGGCCGTGGGCCTGACCCGTGAGGAGCTGGTGACCCTGGCCCGGAACAGCTTCACCGGCTCGTTCCTGAGCGCAGCCGAGAAGGCTGAGCGCGTGGCCGCGGTAGACGCCTATGCGGCGGCGAACGGGTAGACGCAGCGCTCATCCCCGCGAAAGCGGGGCGTGGCCGTCTCGTGCGACTGAAAATGACTGTCATCCCGGACGAGCGCGTAGCGCGAAGATCCGGGACCGTCGCGTGAACTCAGCGCTTCCGGCGGTCCCGGATCTGCGCCCCGCTTCGCTGGGCTTGTCCGGGATGACAACTTTTTCGTCGACACGCTTCTTTGTGGTCAGCCGCCCTACAACCACAGCCCCTCAGCCTTCACCCCATCGCCCCAGAAGCCCGCCGCCGGGGGCGTGATGCGGCCGCGCGCGACGCGCAGACCGCCCGGATGGTCGTGAGCCAGCCACCAGGGACCGTCGAGGTCGGCATACTGGCATCCGCCCGCCAGGTGCAGGGCCGGGGCAATGCTCAGGGACGAGGCCACCATGCAGCCGGTCATCAGCTGGAAACCCAGGTCGCGGGCCTTTTCCAGCATGCGCACGGCTTCGGAGAGGCCGCCGGTCTTGTCCAGCTTGAGGTTCACGGCGCCATAGCGGCCGCGCAGGGCGGCCAGGTCGCCGCCGACATGCACCGACTCGTCGGCGCAGATCACATAGGGCGGATCATAGCCGTCGAGCTGGTGATCGGCCCCGGCCGGCAGGGGTTGTTCGACCAGGGCGATGGGCAGGTCAGCCAGCAGGCTGCGCAGGCCGTGCAGGATCTCGAAAGTCCAGCCCTCGTTCGGATCGACGATGAAACGGCTCTCCGGTGCGGCCGCCGCCACGGCCCGGAGGCAGGCGGCGGGGTCCTCGGCCGACAGCTTGATCTTGATCAGCGGGGCGTCGGCCACCGCGCGAGCGGCGATGCCCATGGCCTCGGGGCTGTCGAGGCTGACCGTCACGGCGGTGATCAGGGACGGCGGGACCGGCAGGCCGGTGGCTTCGGCGACGCTGATCCCAGTGCGCCGGGCCCGCAGGTCCCACAGGGCGCAGTCCAGGGCGTTGCGGGCCGCGCCGGGCGGCAGCAGATCCTGGGCTGCCGCCTCATCACCGTCTGCGACCAGGGCGTCCAGAACCGGCTTCAACTGGGCCAGAACGCCCTCGACGGTCTCGTCATAGCGGGCATAGGGCACGCTCTCGCCGCGCCCGACATGGCCGTCCTGATGGGCCTCGACCACCACGACCTGGGCAGCGGTCTTGACCCCGCGCGAAATCCGGAACGGGGCCTTGAGCGGGTGATCGACGGCGCGGGCGGTCAGGTGCAGCGACATGGCGCAAGGCTTGTCACTGTTTGCCGTGTCTGGCGAGGGGGCTAGCCGCGCCAGTCGCGGCGGAGCGGGGAGTCGGCGCGGCGCTCGCGAAACACCTTCAGGGCCAGGTCGCGTTCGACGACATAGAGGCCCAGCCAGACCAGCAGTACCCCCGCATAGTGGATCGCACCGATCAGGCCGGTCGGACGGCCGGGCCGGGCGGGACGGCGGGTTGGCTGGAAGGCGTGGGGCATGGCGAGGTCGGCCAGGGCAAGGTCGGTCATGACGGTCTCCCGAGCCGGTCCGGCGGGACAGGCTCCAGTCAAAAGCTTGGGAGCGTGACAGGTACCGAAACTGGCATCCCCTTTCGGCGGCCACGCTCCGTGGACGCTTGAACCTGACTCGCCCTTACGTCAGAAACGGTCGCCAGAACATTCGCCGCTTCGAAACCCTCCGCCCCTGTTCCTCAGCCGAGACCCGTGATGGCCAAGATGATCACCCTCACCCTTCCCCACCGGCTGGGCGCGGCCGAGGCGCGGCGGCGTCTGGAGACGGGACTGGAGCAGATGGCCGGCCAGATTCCGGGCGGCGATGCGGCCCGCTTCACCCAGAGCTGGACCGGCGATGTCCTGAACTTCTCAGCCCAGGCCATGGGCCAGGCCATCACCGGGGCTGTCACGGTGATGGAGGATCACGTGCGCCTCGACGTCGCCCTGCCCGGCATGCTGGGCATGGTCGCCGGCAAGATCAAGGCCGAGCTGGAAAAGCGCGGCCTGCAGTTGCTGGCCTAGAGCCGCCGCTCATCGAAGTCGTGTCGGCCGACACTCTCGAACCGGCCTTCCTCGGCCTTGTGAATGAACTGCGAGGCCACGAGCCACGCCTTGACCGGCCGTAACGTGCCAAGGCACGCACCGATCAGCACCGGGAACACCGTGGCAAAGTGGACCCAGAGCGGCGGCCGATAGACGACCTCGACCCAGGTGAAGACCCCGATCACGACAATGCCGACGCCACTCATCACGAAGAAGGCCGGACCGTCGGCAGGGTCGGCGAAGGCATAGCTCAGGCCGCAGCGGTCGCAGGCCGGGGCCAGCTTCAGGAAGCCGGCGAACAGCTTGCCCTCACCGCAGCGCGGACAGCGACAGCGCAGGCCCGACAGAAGCGGAGACGGAGAATTGTAAAGCGGATCGGCCATCAAGAGCCCTTCCTACAATCGCAAACTTGTTACATACAATATTGATGTAATGTATGCATCTATGGCCTGCGAGACAACCACCATGCCGTCGCATCCCTCTGTCGCCTGGCTGAAACGCACTGAAGCCCTGTCAGGTCCGGCCTACAAACGGCTGGCCCAGGCGCTGGAGGCCGCCATCGCGGAGGGAGAGCTGCAGTCCGGGGACCTGATCCCGGCCCAGCGCGACGTCGCGCGACGGCTCGGGATCGACTTCACCACCGTCACCCGGGCCTATGCCCTGGCGCGCGACCGGGGCCTGATCGAGGGAACCGCAGGGCGCGGCACCTTTGTTCGCCGGCAAACCGGCGAAGATGAAGCCGGATTGGTCGACCTGTCGATGAACCTGCCGCCCCAGCCCCAGGGACTGAACCTGGGTGCCCTGCTGCGCGAAACAACAGGCCTCATCCTGGCCCGCACCGATCCCGCAGTGCTGATGGCCTATCATCCCGGTGCCGGGTCCCTGGCCCAGCGCACGGCGGCGGCCCACTGGCTTGCACCGACCCTGGGCGAGGTTGCATCCGAGCGCGTCTTGATCGCGAGCGGTGCCCAGACCGCGCTGACCGCCTTGCTGGGGCTACTGGCCCGTCCCGGCCAGACCCTTATCGTAGAGGCCCTGACCTATCCGGGTCTACTGGCCGCCGCCGCCCAGCGCGGCCTGCGCGTCATCGCCTGCCCTATGGATGACCAGGGCCTGGAGCCCCAGGCGCTGGCGCAACTGGTTGCCCGGCACGCGCCCGTCGCGATCTGCTGTACGCCCACCTTCCAGAACCCGACCACGGCGACCATGGGTCAAGCGCGGCGCGAGGCGATCGTCGAGATTGCCAGAAAAGCGGGGGTGCTGATCCTTGAGGATGATGCCTACGGTCTGTCGCCGACAGAGCCCCTGCGCGCCCTGGCCAGTCTGTGGCCGGAAGGCGTGTTCCACGTCGCAACCACGGCCAAGACCCTGTCGCCGGGCCTGCGGATCGCCTTTGTGGTCGCTCCGGTGGCGCGGGTCGCCGAGACGTCCCAGGCCCTCCATGATATCGCCCAGATGCCGCCACCGCTGATGGCGGCCCTTGTCACCCACTGGATCCGCGAAGGCGATGCCCAAAGGGTGCTTGACGGTGTCCGGCGCGAGGCGATCGTGCGCCGCCGCGTCGCTGCGGAGATCCTGCCGGTGGCGCTCGGCGGGCCCGAAAGCCTGCATGTCTGGCTTGAATTGCCGGAGGGCGGGCGTCCCGGCCTCCTGCTGGAGGGGGCCCGGGCCCGGGGCCTTTCACTCGTCGATGCCGGCTCCTTCAGGGCCCCGGGCATCACACGCGAGGGTGTAAGGCTCTCTCTGGGCGCGCCGCAAAAGGCCTCGACCCTGTCGCGCGCCCTGCGCGAAGTGGCCGGACTGCTCGCCACAGGCAATAGAGCCTGACCCAGGGCCAAGCGGATCAGGAGCCGGGCCTAGAACTCCGCCTCGCCCTCATCCTCTTCGCCGTCCCCCTCGCCGCCGACCGCCAGCTCCAGGGAATCGATGATGTCGTCCATCTGGTCCGGCGTGATCGAGACATAGAGGGTGTCGCCACCGATGGCCGACACCAGCAGGCGATAACCGTCTTCGGTCTCTTGCAGGCTGAACGACTGGAGGGGCTGCAGCTTGGCCATGACAGGCTCCGATAAATCCAAGGCGCGGATATAGGCGCGCGCGCCCGACTTTTCCACGTAACCTTTCGCCGCCGCCGAACGACCTTGCCTGCAGCAAGAACAGGCGGGAGCAGCGAACTTGGCCATCGAGATCATCAACGGCTTCCGGTGCAAGGACTGCACGGACGTCGACTATGCCCGGAAACACATCGATCCCGCCCACCCGAAGGACGGTCCATACGGCGTGAACAAGGTCGACGACCCGCTGGAGGCCCGGAAGAAGGACAGGCGCAGCCCGGTCGAATTCGGCGGGGCGCTGGAGGCCCTGAACGGCGTGGTCGAGCCGGTCCGCGATCCCCGTCTTCGCCTGCCAGAGCCCGGCGAGCGGGCAGACCGCTCGATCTAGGGCTTCAGGGCCCCGCGGCGCAGCATGGTGATGTGCGCCGCGATCAGCACCTCGCGCTCGGCCCATGGAAACTCGGGGCGGGCGATCAGCAACGAGACCAGCCCGTGCAGCCCGGCCCAGAGGGTCTGGGTCGTGATCTGGACATCGTCGAGCAGGGTCATGCCGACCGCCTGGTATTCGGCGACGATGTCGCTGAACATCTGGAAGGCCTCAAGACCGGCCAGCATCGGCCGGCTGTTCATCTTGTCGAGAAATTCGCCGTGCTGGCTCTTCTCGATCATGAAGGCCACCCGGTAGGGATTGGGGTTTTCGACCCCGAAATCGACATAGACCCGCATCGAGCGCTCGAAATTGGCCGCCGTCGGCTGGTGTCCGACCCGGGCGGCCGCCATGCGACTGGTCAGGATGGCAAAGGCCCGCACACAGAGCTCGGCGGCCATGTCATCCTTGGTCGCGAAATAGGCATAGAGGGCCGGCTGCGAGATCCCCGCCAGCTCGGCAATCTGCCGCGTCGAGACCGCGTGCACGCCCTTCTCGCTGAACAGGGACAGGGCCGCGTCGAGGATTTCTTCCCGCCGCTCGCCGCCATGTCCCTTGGCCTTGCGCGGAGATCTTATGCTGGGCGCCTTCATCATCTCGTGACCTTCATCATCCCCTGCCGCCCTTGACAAGTCCCAACAATCTATCACTGATAACTTATCGTCGATTGATTTGGAACAAGGCCATGCGGCGCTCCTCCCCGCCCACGCTCAAGGCCCTGCGAGGCCTGCTTGTCATGTCCGCCACCCTGCCCCTGCTGGCGGGCTGCGGCGGCAAGGACAAGACGCCCAAGGCCCAGGCCCCGGCGACCCCGGTTGAGGCTGTCGCAGTGTCCGGTCCCAAGTCAGAGGCGCAGGTTTCCGGCACCGGGACCCTGGAACGCCGCCGCGAAATGGCGCTGTCGTTCCGTATCGGCGGGGTCCTGACCCGGATGGCGGTCGAGGCCGGTGACAGCGTCCGCGCCGGTCAGGCCCTGGCAGCCATCGATCCGGCCAATCTGGAAGCCCGCCAGCAGCAGACCTCGGCAGACCTCGAGCGGGCGCGCCGCGACGTCGAGCGCGACCGGACCCTGTTCGACAAGGGCTATGTCAGCCGTCAGCGCCTGGATGACCGGCTCAGCGCGCTGAAGGCTGCCGAAGCCGCCTACAGCTCAACCAGTTTCGACCGGCGCTGGGCCCAGCTCACTTCACCGGTGTCCGGCGTGGTCCTGGCGCGCAATGCCCAGGCCGGCGAGGTGGTTCAACCGGGTCAGGTGGTGCTCAAGGTCGCCGACCTGACCAGTCCGCTCGTGCTGCGCCTGCCGCTCTCGGCCCGCGACGCCGGGCGGGTCCGGGTTGGCGACGCCGCCCGGGTCAGGGTCGCCGAAATGGGGGAGCAGGCGCTGAACGGAACCGTCACCCGCCTCGGCGAGGCGGCCGATACCCGGACCGGTGCCGTCACGGTCGAAATCGAGCTTTCCGGCCGGCCGGACCTGCGCAGCGGTCAAATCGCCAGCGCGGAGCTGTCCGTCCGGACCGCACCGGAGCGGACCGGGGCTTTTGCCCGAATTCCGGCCGAGGCGGTTCTGGAAGCCGAGGGTGCTCGTGCCTTCGTCCTGCGCCTCGACGGCGGCATCGCACGACGGACCGCCGTCGGCTTCGGCGGTTTTGACGGAGACGATGCCCTGGTCTCGGGCCTGGCTGACGGCGCGCAGGTGATCACCGCCGGAGCCGGATTTGTCGGTGACGGCGAGAAGGTTCGACTGGTCGATCCGGCCAAGCTGCCGTCCACGACGGCTGGGAGCCGTTAGTCGTGTCGTTCGACCTGGCCGGCCTCGCGGTTCGCCGCTGGCAGTTCACCCTCGTCGCCTTCGGCCTGCTGGTCATGCTGGGGATCAATGCCCTGCTGACCATTCCGCGGTCAGAGGACCCGCATTTCCCGATCCCGTTTGTGATCGTGCGCGCCGTTCTGCCCGGGGCCGAGCCGGCAGAAATGGAGCAACTGGTCGTCGATCCGATCGAAGATGCGGTGGACGGCCTCGACAATGTCACCAAGGTCGAGTCGACCAGCCTCGACGGCGCGGCGGTGGTCAAGATTGAGTTCACCTGGGATGTCGACCCCGAGCGCAAGTACGACCAGGTCGTGCGCGAGGTGAACGCCATCCGGGGCAACCTGCCGTCCGGCTTGGCGCGGCTTGATATCCAGCGGGCCCGAACCACTGAGGTCTCGATCGTCCAGGTGGCCCTGACCAGCGACATCCTGCCCATGCGGCGGCTGGAGAAGACCGCTGACCGCCTGCGCGAACGCCTCGACCGCGTGGCCGGTGTCCGTGAAGCCAGGTACTGGGGTGCCCCGCCGTCGGAGGTTCAGGTCACCCTCGATCTGGCCCGGTTGGCGGCCCTCAAACTGCCCGCGACCGCCGTCGCCGATGCCCTGCGCTCGGCCGGGGCCGAGGCACCGATCGGGGCCGTCCAGGCCGGGGAACGCCGATTCAACGTCAAGTCGGGCGGAGCCTTCCGGTCGCTTGAGACCGTGGAGAATACCCCGGTCCGCTCGATCGGCGGTCAGGTCACGCGCGTTCGCGATGTCGCCAGGGTCGCCTGGGCCCAGCAGGAACCCACCCACCTGGCCCGCTTCAACGGCAAGCGAGCGGTCTTCCTGACCGTGACCCAGAAGGACGGCCAGGACGTCGCCCGGATCACCAAGGGAGTCGAGGCCGTTCTCGACGACTATGAGAAGACCCTGCCCGCCGGGGTAAAGCTGGAACGCGGCTTCGTTCAGGCCGACAACGTCAAGCACCGGCTGAACAACCTGTTCCGGGACTTCGGCATCGCCCTGGTGCTGGTGCTGATCACCCTGCTGCCGCTGGGCCCGCGGGCCGGCCTGGTGGTCATGGTTTCGATCCCGCTGAGCCTGCTGATCGGCCTGTCGATGCTGCAGAGCTTCGGCTTCACCCTGAACCAGCTGTCGATCGCCGGCTTCGTCCTGGCCCTGGGCCTGCTGGTCGACGACAGTATCGTCATCACCGAGAACATCGCCCGGCGCATCCGGGAGGGTGAGGAACGGACCGAGGCGGCCATCAACGGCACGCGCCAGATCGGCCTGGCGGTCCTGGGCTGTACCGCGACGCTGATGCTGGCCTTCCTCCCGCTGATGGCCCTGCCCGCCGGGTCGGGGGCCTATATCAAGTCCCTGCCCGTCACCGTGCTGTGCACGATCGCCGCCTCGCTGCTGGTCTCGATGACCATCATCCCGTTCCTGGCCAGCCGGCTGCTGGACAAGCATTCGGACCCGGAAGGCAACCCCATCCTGCAGGCGGTCAATGGCGGCATTCACCGCTTCTACAGCCCGCTGCTGCACCGGGCCCTGGCCCGTCCCTGGCTGGCCCTGGCCCTGATGCTGGCCCTTTGCATCACCACGGTTCCGCTGCTGAAGGTCATCGGCTCCAGCCTGTTCCCGCCGGCCGAGACGCCGCAGTTCCTGGTCCGGATAGAGACGCCCGACGGCAGTTCGCTGGCCCGCACGGACCGGGTCCTGAAATTCGTCGAGACCCGCCTGAAGGCTGAACCCGACGTCGTCTGGCGGGCCGGAAACCTCGGGCGGGGCAATCCGCAAATCTTCTACAACCAGAGCCAGCGCGAGAGCGCCACCACCTATGCCGAGGTCTTTGTCAGCCTGCACAAATGGGATCCGGGCAAGAGCGAGGTCGTGCTCGATCGCCTGCGCCGGGACTTCAACAGCTTCCCCGGCGCGCGGATAACCGTCGTCACCTTCGAGAACGGTCCGCCGATCGACGCCCCGATCGCCATTCGCCTGACCGGCCAGAACCTTGATGCCCTCAAGGCCCTGGCGGCCCGCGCCGAGGCCATTCTCAAGGCCACGCCCGGCACGCGCGACGTCAGCAACCCCGTCCGGCTGGACCGGACAGACCTGGACCTCGGCATTGACGAGGCCAAGGCCTCGGCCCTCGGGATCCCGGCCGGCGCGGCGCGGCGGGTTGCCCGCCTGGCCCTGTCCGGCGAAGAGACGGCCCGCTTCCGCGACCCGGATGGCGACGACTATGCGGTCAAGGTTCGCCTGCCGATGGAACAGGCTGATGGTGCCGCCCGCAATGCCCTCTCGGCCCTGAACGGTGTCTATGTCCCGACGGCCGACGGCCTGTCGGCCCGGCTCGACGCGATTGCCACCCCGACCCTCAAGTCGAGCCCGGCCCGGATCGACCGCTTTGACCGCGAACGCACGGTGACCATCACGTCCTATGTCTCGACCGGCTACCTCGCCGCCAAGGTCACAGAGGATGCAGCCGCGCGCATGGCCCGGGACCTGCCTATGCCCCCCGGCTACCGGCTGAGCCTGGGCGGCCAGGCCGAGGCCCAGTCCGAGAGCTTCTCGGGCCTGGGGGCCGCGATCCTTATCGCGGTCTTCGGGATCCTCGCCGTGCTGGTTCTGGAGTTCCAGAAGTTCAAGACCGCCCTGGTGGTCGCAGGGATCATTCCGTTCGGCGTCTTCGGCGCCGTGGCGGCCCTGGCCCTGACCGGCAACTCCCTGAGCTTTACGGCGACGATCGGTCTGATCGCGTTGATCGGGATCGAGATCAAGAACTCGATCCTGCTGGTCGACTTCACCGAGCAGTTGCGCAAGGACGGCATGGGCCTGCACGACGCCATCGAGAAGGCTGGCGAAGTCCGCTTCCTGCCGGTGCTGCTGACCAGCGTTACGGCGATCGGTGGTCTGCTGCCTCTGGCGCTGGAACGGTCGGGCCTCTATTCTCCGCTCGCGATCGCAATCATCGGCGGTCTGGTCACCAGCACCGTGCTTTCTCGGGTGGCGACACCGGTGATGTACTGGCTGACGGCACGGGGTGACGAACGCGTTCAGGCCTGATTTAGGGCCGGACCACTTCACCTGCCGTCGTGGCCAACCTGCAATCGCCCTTGCCTATTATACGGTCGTATAGCAATTTCCCCGTTCACGGTTCGGGGGAAGACGCATGCTGCCTACTACGACGCGCGACGCGGTCATCATCGGCGGGGGCCATAACGGGCTGGTCTGCGCCTTCTACCTCGCACGGGCCGGCCTGAAGGTCACCGTCTGCGAGGCGCGCAGCGTTGTGGGCGGGGCCGCCGTGACCGAAGAATTCCATCCCGGATTCCGCAACTCGGTCGCCAGCTACACGGTCAGCCTGCTCAGTCCCCGGGTCATCGCCGACATGGATCTTCACCGCCACGGGCTGAAGATCGTCGAGCGTCCGATCTCCAACTTCCTGCCGATCAGCGAGAGCAAGTACCTCAAGCTGGGCGGTGGGCTGGAGCGGACCCAGGAGGCGTTCCGCCAGTACAGCCGTCGCGATGCCGAGGTGCTGCCGGCCTATTACGCTATGCTGGACGAGATCGGCGACGTTCTGCGCGATCTCGCCGCCGAGACTCCGCCGAACCTGGGTGACGGCATCCACGGCCTGCTACGCGGCGCCCGGCAAGGCACACGCCTGGCCCTGCTGAGCCGCGAGCGCAAGCGCGACCTGCTGGACCTGTTCACCAAGAGCGCCCGCGACTTCCTGGATGGCTGGTTCGAGAGCGACGCGGTCAAGGCCAGCTTCGGCTTCGACGCCGTGGTCGGCAACTTCGCCAGCCCGGACTCACCGGGCTCGGCCTATGTGCTGCTGCACCACACTTTCGGCGAGGTGAATGGCAAGAAGGGGGCCTGGGGCCACGCCATCGGCGGCATGGGCGCGATCACCCAGGCCATGGCCTGCGCCTGTGAAGGCGTCGGCGTCGAACTGCTGACCGATGCGCCGGTCGAGGCGGTGCATGTCGAGGCCGGCAAGAAGGGCTCCAGGGCGGTGGGCGTTCAGTTGGTCGATGGTCGCCAGATCATGGCCCCGATCGTCTCGTCGAACCTCAATCCGGCCCTGCTCTACGGCAAGCTGGTTGCGCCCTCGGCCCTGCCGCCGGCCTTCAGCAAGGCCATCAAGGGCTACAAGAATGGCTCGGGCACCTTCCGGATGAACGTGGCGCTGTCGGAACTGCCGGACTTCACCTGCCTGCCCGGCAAGGACGCCGCCGAGCACCACCAGTGCGGCATCGTGATCTCGCCCAGCCTCGACTACATGGATGAGGCCTATCGCGACGCCAAGGCGTTCGGCATCAGCAAGAAGCCGATCGTCGAGATGCTGATCCCCTCGACCCTCGACCCCACCCTGGCTCCGGCGGGCCAGCATGTGGCCAGCCTGTTCTGCCAGCAGTTTGCCCCGACCCTGCCGGACGGCCGGTCGTGGGACGACGAACGCGAGGCCGCCGCCGACCTGATCATCGACACGGTCAATGCCTGGGCCCCCAACTTCAAGGCCTCGGTGGTCGGTCGGATGATCCTGTCGCCGCTGGATCTCGAGCGGAAGCTGGGCCTAGTCGGTGGAGACATCATGCATGGCCACATGTCGCTGGACCAGCTTTGGGCCGCACGCCCGGTCCTGGGCCATGCCAGCCATCGCAGCCCGGTTGAAGGGCTCTATATGTGCGGTGCCGGCTGTCATCCGGGCGGCGGCGTTTCGGGCAATCCGGGCCGCAATGCCGCGCGCGAGATCCTGCGCGACAAGGACTTCGTCACGGCCCTGAAGCTGTCGGTGGTGGGGCGGTGATGGCGAGGTCACTTGCCCCCTACGGATCGCATCGCAATCGTCTTCCCCCGCAGGGGGAAGATGGACGGCACCGATCTCATCTTCTCCCTGCGGGGGAAGACGGCTGCGAAGCAGCCCGTAGGGGGCCAGTGCAATGATGACTCACACCGACCCCCAGTCCGACTGGGGCCTGCCCGGCTGGACCTACGACAACGACCGCTTCTTCCGGGAAGAGCAGGACCGGATCTTCCGGCCCTCCTGGCAGATCGTCTGTCACCTGAACGACATCCCCAAGGCAGGCGATTTCCACACCCTCGACTATATCGGCGAAAGCGTCGTGGTCGTCCGGGGCAAGGACGGCGGGGTGCGGGCGTTCACCAATGTCTGCCGGCACCGGGGCGCGCGCCTGCTGGACGGACCGGCCGGCCATTGCGGCAAGGGCGGCGGCCGGATCGTCTGCCCCTATCACGCCTGGACCTATGACCTCGAGGGTCGCCTGATCGGCGTGCCGATGCGGGAAACCTATCCCGCCCTGGAGATGGACAAACAGGGTCTGGTCAAGGTCGAGGTCGAGGTCTGGCGCGGCTTTGTCTTCGTACGGCTGGAGGGCGACGGACCGTCCGTGGCCGAGATGATGGCTCCCTATGAGCACGAGGTGGCCCACTACCGCTTCGAGGACCTGCAACCGTTCGGCCGCGTCACCCTGCGCCCCCGGACGGTGAACTGGAAGAACATCAGCGACAACTATTCCGACGGCCTGCACATCCCTGTCGCCCATCCCGGCCTGACGCGCCTGTTCGGCAAGGGCTACGGCGTCGAAGCGGCACCCTGGGTCGACAAGATGTGGGGGCAACTGATCGACGAGCCGTCGAACAACCCGTCCGAACGGATCTATCAAGGCATCCTGCCCGACGTTCCGCACCTGCCGGCGGATCGCAAGCGGCTGTGGACCTATTTCAAGCTGTGGCCGAACTTCGCCTTCGACATCTATCCGGACCAGGTGGACTTCATGCAGTTCATTCCGGTCTCGGCCACCCAGACCCTGATCCGCGAAATCGCCTATGCCCTGCCTGACGACCGTCGCGAGATGAAGGCGGCGCGCTATCTGAACTGGCGCATCAACCGCCAGGTCAATGCCGAGGACACCGAGCTGGTCGCCCGCGTCCAGGAGGGTATGGCGTCGAAGAGCTTCACGGCCGGTCCGCTCGCGACCTCTGAGGTTTCACTGCGCAGCTTTGGCCGCAAGATGCGCCACCTGATCCCGGAGGCGCGGCTGAACCGGCCGCCGACGGGGTGGTGATTTGCACTTTTCTCCCTTCCCCCTTGATGGGGCAGGGCTAACACCATGCGCGCCAGCTTTACCCGCGAATCCCCGGATGTCCGCCGCCAGACCCTCGTCGCTGCGGCGGAAGCGGTGCTAGCTCGCGAGGGCGTGGCCGGGACGTCCGTACGCAGCATCTGCGCGGAGGCCGGTGTCTCACCCGGCCTGCTTCGACACTATTTCGACGGCGTCGATGCCCTGATCGCCGCCGCCTACGAGGCCGTGGGCCAAAGGATCGATGCGGCACTGGAAGCGGCGGTCGCCTCGGCGGGACCTGATCCGCGCGCGCGGATCACGGCTTATCTGACGGCCAGCTTCGCGCCGCCGGTTCTCGATCCGCAACTGCTGGCGACCTGGATTGCCTTCTGGAGTCTGGTCAAGACTCGCCCGGCGATCGGCGCGATCCATGCGGCGAGCTATGCGGTCTATCGGGCCAGGCTGGAAAGCCTGCTGACCGACTGCGGGGCTCCGCAAACACGGCTTGCGGCTGTGGCCCTGACTGCGGTGGTCGATGGCCTGTGGCTGGAACTGTGTCTCGACGCCACGGTCTTTACGCCCGGCGAGGCGGCAGCAATCGCCGGGCGGGTTCTGGAAAGCTGGCTGGTTTAGGCGGCGACGTCGTGGCTGGCGAAGCTGCGACCCCAGGAGGCGCGGCGAACTTCAGGCTCGGCCACTTCGACGCGAGCGCTGCGACCCTGAACGCGCATGTGGCGCGCCATCATCTCGGCAACAGCCTGGGCTTCAGCCTGGCACGACCATGAACCGATCAGGTCGGGCGCATCGTTCCAGGTAACATGCCAGACACCTGAGACCGGGCGGACGAAATAGGTGTTCTCGATGGCCATGATGGACCTCCTTGGACCGGCTCAGGATCGTCTATGCCCCACCATCATGACAGATGTGCCATTGCGATGCAGCAGGATTAGTTTGCACTGCACAATGCAAGGTCCGGGCCACACGGTTAGCGCCCGTTAACCGGGCACCCGGACCATCAGCGTGCTGGATCTGAGGTTCTGGCGCACCGGAACCTGGCTCGGCCCGAACTTCAAATTCAGAATTACACACTGGGAACACAAACCTGCCAGGACCCTGATCGGTTCCGAGGGTCGTCAGAGCTTCGCTGCCTGGCTGCGGAAGCGGGGCACTAATCCTTCACCACCACGCCGCCCTTCATCACCTTGTCGACGGCTGACATGATGGAAATGTCCGCCATCGGATCGCCCTTAACGGCGATCAGGTCGGCATAGTGGCCCGGCGAAATCGCGCCGACGTCGCGGGACTTGTCCATCAAGGCGGCTGCGACGGTCGTCGCCGACTGGATCGCCTGCATCGGCGTCATGCCGTAGCGAACCATGTAGGGCAACTGACGGGCGTTCCAGCCATGCGGAAACACCCCGGCATCGGTGCCATAGGCGATCTTCACCCCGGCCTTGACGGCCTTGCGGAAACCTTCGCGCTGGGCGTCGGTGGTCTCGGTATTCTTGCGCAGGGTCTCGGCGGGCCAGCCATGGGCCTTGCCGTAGGCGTCGATGAAGTCACCGTTGTAGATGTCGGCGACCAGCCAGGCGCCCTTGGCCTTCATCAGGGCGATGCCCTCGTCATCAATCAGCGAGCCGTGCTCGATGGAGCGGACCCCTGCCCGCAGGGCGACCTTGATGCCTTCGGCGCCGTGCGCATGGGCCGTGGCATAGGTTCCGCGCCTGGCCGCCTCCTCGACGGCGGCCCGGATTTCGTCCTCTGACAGTTCCAGCTGACCAGGCTCGGTGCCGACGGTCAGGACAGCGCCGGTAGCGATCAGCTTGAGGAAGTCGGCACCGCCGACCAGCAGGGCCCGTGCCGTGCGGTGGGTGTCGGCCGCATCCTCGACCACCCCGCGGCGCATCTCCGGAGGAATGACCACATCGGCGGCAATCCCGGTGATTTCACCGCCCCCGCCGGGCGCGGTGATATAGGCCCCGGCCACCGACATGCGCGGACCCGGGACGAGTCCCTGGTCGATGGCATTGCGCAGGGCCACATCTCCGAAGGCGCGCCAGGTGCCGACATCGCGGACGCTGGTGAAGCCGGCCATCAGGGTGTCGCGAGCATGGGCCGCGCCGATATAGGCCTGCTCGGCTGCGGTGGTCAGCAGCGGTTCGGCGATATTGTCGGTCTGCACCTGGTCGACCAGGTGGGTGTGCAAGTCGATCAGGCCCGGCAGGACGGTATAGGCGCTCCAATCGAGCACCGGGCCGTCCGTCGGGGCCTTTTTCCAGGGCGTGACCGCGACGACGCGGTCTCCCTCGACGCGGATCAACTGGTCGGTCAGCACCCGACCGGCCTCAGTATCGATAAGGCGGCCGGCATGGATGTAGCTTGGCGCGGACTGGGCCATGGCCGGTGACGACGCCAGAACCAGACTGACGACGGCGGCAAGACCAGGGATGGCGAGTTTCATGAGCTTCACTCCGACGCCGGCACGACGGCCACACGCTTGATCAGCCAGTGGATCGGCAGTCCCAGCACCAGCAGGAGCAGGCTCCAGAGGCTGGCCGCGCCGGCCCCGTACAGGGTCCAGAACGAATAGACGGTCGCCACCAAGGCCACGACGATCAGCGAACGTGAGGGCGGCATACGGCCCACCATCTGCAGGCGCACCGCCGCCAGGGCGCAGAGCAGATAGGCGAACAGCGAGATGGCCGTGGCCAGCAGCGCCATGAAGGTGAACAGCTCCACCATCGACTTGGCGTAGTTCATCGTCACCAGAATGGTCAGGAACACGCTGGAAATCAGGTGAGCCCGCACCGGAGCTCCGCGCTTGGAGGTCTTGGCGAGAA
The DNA here is from genome assembly GCF_003060965.1 of Caulobacter sp. HMWF025. Classification (GTDB taxonomy): domain Bacteria; phylum Pseudomonadota; class Alphaproteobacteria; order Caulobacterales; family Caulobacteraceae; genus Caulobacter. The sequence continues at coordinate 16,724 of NZ_QAII01000144.1, forward strand.
AGGCCGGGAACACCCCGCCCTTGGCCATGGCATAGGGGATCTCGCCCTGCAGCAGCATCCAGCCGTTCAGGGCCCCGAAACCGCTGATCGCCGCGAAACCGGCCAGCACCAGCTGGGCATCACCGCCGCCGTGCAGGCCGACAAAGTCGGCGAACGGCGCGTTGGAGCTCTTGAGCAGGTCGGCCGGGGTCAGCAGGACCACCGCTGAACAGACGATCAGATAGATGATTCCGGCAAAGGCCGTACCGACCAGGGTGGCCCGGGGAATGGTCCGTTCGGGGTCCACGACCTTGCCGGCCGGCACGGTGGCCGACTCCATGCCCAGCAGGGCCCAAAGGGTCAGGGTCGCGGCGGCGGTGATCCCGACCGGGGTCAGGTCCGAAGCATGGAACGGCAGGACGGTCGAACCGCCGGTCTTGCCCAGCACAACGGCCGCCAGCAGGATGACGCCCATCAGCGGCAACAGCTTCAGGGCGGTCGTGATCACCTGCATGCCGCCGGCGAGACGGGCTCCGAAGCAGTTCATGATCGTCAGACCCCAGATCATGATCAGGGTAATGGCGCAGTGCAGGCCGGTCTGGGTCGCGATTCCCGGATAGAAGACGCTGAGATAGCTGACCGTCCCGGCGGCAATGGCGGCATTGCCGACCCACACCGAGATCCAGTAGCTCCAGGCCACCATGAAGCCGGCCGACGGCCCGAAAGCTTCCTGGGTGTAGATGTAGGGACCGCCGCCCTGCGGGAAGGCCTTGGCCAGACGGGCGAATACGAAGGCGAGGCAGAGCGCCCCACCGATCGTCAGGACCCAGCCTACAACGGCGTTCCAGCCATAGGGGGCCAGGGACGCGGGCAGCATGAAGACGCCCGAGCCGATCATGTTGCCCACAACCAGGGCCACACACATCCAGAAGCCCAGGGCCTTGGGTTCGACGACTTTCACGAAAGCATACCCTTTCCGCTCTCTCCGGCCGCAGCCGGGTTCCGGGTCAGGGCCGGCAAGCCGGCCTGCCGGGCACTCTCAGAAGGCGGATCAAGTCCCGATCGGCCGGGCCCAGAGCCGGTGAACAGCCGTCGCCGGACCGAGCGGGGAGAATGGAGATACGCCACAAAACAGGATCAGAACTGAAAAGGGGCGGCTCTTGCGAGCCGCCCCATCACAATCAGAATGTACGACCAATTTTCAGACCGAGCGTGCGCGGCTGGTTGGGCACGGTGTAGGGCTGAGGCCCGCACACGGAAATCGCACACTCCGTATAGCGGTTCAGGCTGGCCCGCTTGTCAGTGACATTCTTGATGTAAACCGACAGGGACCATTCGTCCCGGCTCACGCCCCCTGAAAGATCCAGCAGCGTGTAGGCGGGCTGGCGGCCGATAAAGGCCCGGTCAGCCAGACGGAGATTGGCCCAGTTGCTGGTCTGATAGACGGCCGCAGCCTGAACGAAGGACTCGTAGGGCCCCAGATCGAACTCGTAACGCGCCGTCAGGTTGGACTTGAACTTGGGCGTAACGGGCAGCGACGTGCCGTCCGGAGCCTGTGGACTGGCGCAGTTGGTAATCGGTTTGCCAGCCGAGTCGGTAACACCACAATAGTTGGCAGCCAGTTTGGCATCGGTGTAGGCCGCTGAGGCATTGATGGTGAAGCCGCGGGCAACCGCAAGCGTGACATCACTCTCAACGCCCTTGATGCGGGCCTGGTTGGCGTTCTTGATCTCGGTCAGGCCGTTGGGCCCTACGATCGAGAACTGGAAGTTATTCCAGTCTTCCATAAAGACCGCACCGTTCCAGCGGAACCGGTTCTCGAGCCAGCTGGTCTTCCACCCGAACTCGTAGTTCTTCAGATAGTCGGCCTGGTAGGGCGGCAGGGTCGAGCGGCGGTTGATACCGCCCGGACGGAAGCCTTCCGAGTAGGTGACATAGGCCAGCTTGTCGTCATCGAACTTGTAGGTGACGGTGACCTTGGGAACGTGGCCGGTTTCCTTGACCCGCTTGTCGAGGTTCGTACACGGCGCGCCATTGACGCCGCCGGTCCGGAAGCAGGCTCGTTCACCTGTGCTGCCATAGCCGGTGCCATAGCCGTAGAAGCCTTCGAGCGAGTTGTCCGACTTGAAGAAGCGGATACCGGCCATGGCCGTCAGCTTCGGCGTAACATCGAACGTGACCTCACCGAAACCGGCATAGTCACGGTCGATCCGCTGCTGGGCGGTCAGCCAGAGGGTATCGCTATAGCCGGGCACCTCAATGCTGGAGCCGATGCCGTCGATCTTGTAGCGCTGGGTGATGTTGTGCTGCTGGCGCTGGTAGAACAGGCCGCCGATGAAGCGCAAACGCTTGTCGTCAGGCGTGGCGACGCGGAATTCGTGGCTTTCCTTGGTGAAGCCGTCCTTGCCCTGGATGTATTGCGACGGATTGGCCAGGCCGCCCGCATCGTCGGTCCAGTAGAAGCCGTAGCCGACCTGGTCATAGAAATACGAGTAGTCCGAATAGTCCTGGCGGGTGTCGACGTCACGCTTCAGGTAGGAGCCGGCATAGGTCACGTCGAGATTGGCAACCTGCCCCTCGATGGTCATGGCCGCCTGGACCCACTCGTCGTTCGAACCCTCCGGATAGAAGTGCGTGACCTTCAGGTCTCCGACCTTGGGGTCAAAGGCATAGATGCCGCGCGACTTGGTGCGCTGCCCCATGACGGCCGGTGTAATGATCCAGTTCTCGCCCAGTTCGACCCGCAGGGCCGCACGCCCGCCCAGGGTGCTGGCACTGTTGTAATTGTCCTTGGCGATGCCGGCATTGCTGATGGTCAGGTCGTCAGACTTGGTCGCTGTGCCGCGGCCGTAGGTACGGGTGCCCTTGACGTTGTCGATATAGCCGGCGGTTTCCTCGTTCCAGCCGACCAGGCGCACGGCGATGGTGTCCGACAGCGGGATGTTGACGAAGGCTTCCTCGACATGGCCCATGGCATCGCCATCGACCTGGTTCACCTCGACATCGACCCCGGCCGAGAACCCGGCCGTGCTGGGCTTGTTGGTGATGATCCGCAGCGTGCCGGCCTGCGAGCTGGCTCCGTACAGCGTGCCCTGTGGCCCGGCGAGCGCCTCGACCCGTGCCACATCATAGACGTGCAGGTCGAGCGCGCCCTGAATGGTCGTCGTCGGCTGTTCATCGAGATAGACGCCGACGCTGGGCAGGGACCCCGAGTGGTTCCCGTCGCCGCCGCTGGCGACCCCGCGCATATAGACCTGACCAAAGCCGGGACCCGAGGTCGTGAACGAGACGCTGGGCAGATACTTCACATAGTCGACGAAGCTGGCGACCTGCAGTTGCTCCAGCTTGGCCTCACCCATCGCCTGGATGCTGACCGGAACGTCCTGGAGATTCTCGGATCGCTTCTGGGCGGTGACCACCACCTCTTCCAGCGACACAGCTGTGGTGTCCTGCGCATGCGCAGCCACGCTAGTCAGCATGGTGGAAGCCAGAAGCGCAGCCGAATACAGCCCCGCCCGTTTCACGCTTTTTTTCGTCGACGCCATGCCCACTCCCCGCATGTTTCAAGGCGTGGATGTTCCGCTGCGTTCAGAAGCTCGGCAAGACTGAAAAGGTGAAAAAGTGGCTAATCTTCCGAGTGTTGCAGAAATGGCAAAGCGTCGCCGGCTTGGTCACTTTCTAGGCGCACACGGATAGGTCTCCAGACATTCGCCCAGGGCCTGTTTCAGGGGCTGGAGGCATGATTCGTAGTTCTGCCAATGCTCGACGGCGCTCTTGAAGATCGGCTGCCGGACCTGCTCGGAACTGGCTGTACGCACGGCCCGGTCGTTCTCGTGGAAGTTCAGGCAGGCCGGTTCGAAGGGCAGGCCACAGTGATCCAGCAGGGCCCGGATCTGACCCTCTGGATCCTCGATCATCTGTTCATAGATGACCCGATGGACGCGGCCCGGCAGCACGGTGTCGAAGTGATCCATCAGGGCCACATAGTCGGCATAGTAGCGGCCGATGTCCGTCAGGTCGTAGCTGAAGGCCTGCCCCCGCGCGAAATGCTGCTTGAAGCCCGAGAAGCAGCAGCCCAGCGGATGCCGGCGTGCGTCGATAATCTTCGCGTTCGGCAGGATCAGATGGATAAGGCCGGTATGGGCAAAGTTGTTCGGCATCTTGTCGATGAAGAACGGCCGGTCGGTCTTGCGCTGCACGCGGGTGCGTTCGAGGAACTCCTCGCCCAGTTCGCGCAGGGCCTCGGGCGACAGCTCGGCCAGGATTTCCGGATAGGCCGAGTCTGACCGGCGGACCGCCTTGCCGCCCAGCCGGCGGGCCATGACGATCAGGTCGGGCAACTCCATCGTGCCCTCGACCTGGCTGTGGCTGGCCAGGATCTGCTCCACAAGGGTCGAGCCGGAGCGGGGCAGACCGACGACGAAGATCGGATCCGGAGCCTGGCACCCCTGCCCCGCTGTGGCGGCCAGCAGGGCCGGCGTAAACACCGCCCGGGCCCGGCCGACATCGGCGTGGTTCTCCTCCGGATCATAATCGACCTGGGTCCGCCGGATCGCCGCGCCCTGTGCGTAGTGTTCGAACGAGTGGGCATAGTGGCCGGCGTCCTCGAACGCCTTGCCGAGGGCATAGTGCAGGTGCAGGCGGTCATCGTCCGAGAGGCCTTTGCGCCCGAGGGCGGCGAGCATGGTTTCACGATCGGCTTCGGCAAACTTGACCGTCTTGAGGTTGGCCAGGCTCCACCAGGCCTCGCCCAGTCCGGGTGCCAGTTCCAGAGCCTTGCGGTAGGCGGCCACGCAATCGGCCTGACGCCCCACCGTCTTCAGGGCATGGCCAAAACTCATCCAGCCCTTGGGCTGGTTGGGGTAGCGGGCCAGCATCGTCTCGTAGATTCCGATCGCCGTCTCGTATTCACCCAGCCGCGACAGGATGGCGGCGCGCAGATTGGCATAGCCCGGATGGTTCGGATCGCGGTCGGTCAGTCGCTCGATCTGGAGCCGGGCCTCAAGGGTCTTGTTCTGACGATAGAGCATGGTCGCCAGATTGTGCCGGGCGGCGGCAAAGCCGGGGGCGATCTCCAGGCAGCCGACCAGCAGCCGCTCGGCGTCTTCATAGCGCCCGAGGCGCGCACCGGTCTCGGCCAGCATCCGCAGAGCCGCAACATCGGCGGGATGATCGGCCAGATGATCCCGCAGCCGCTGCTCGGCCACACCCAGCTGATTGTCGATCAGGGCGGCTGCGGCGGCGATCAGGGCCGGATCGCGCGTCGAGGCCCGAAGCTGCTCGGCCAGGGCCTGTTCGGCTCCGGCCCTGTCACCCAGCAGTTCGAGGCCTTCGGCAAGCCCAAACCAGGCTTCACCCGCCCGGGGGTCCAGAGCCACGACACGCCGGAACGCGGCCACCGCCTCGGCGGTGCGGCCAAGGTCGGCGAGGGCAAAGCCCAGCTCCAGCTGCGCACTGGCCATGGTCGGCAAGGCCCTCGCCAGAGGCGCGACCACGCCAAGGGCCTGGGCAGGGTCTCCAGCCAGCCGATACGCGGCGGCCAGCACGACGGTGGTCTCGGCATGGCGCGGCACGGCCTCCAGAATCGCCTCGGCCTGCTGCCGGGCCAGAGCCGGATCGCGCTCCAGGAGGCGCCGGGCGTGGTCAAGGGCCGTGGCGAGGCCAGCCTGGGCTTGCGAGGTCGAGGTCGTCATGTCGCGAAGAGACGGGCCCGGCGGCGCGATGTCAAATCACGCGCTGCCGGAGCCGGGATCAGGCCACAGGCACCCAGATCTCGATCACTCCCGAGCCGGTCCGGCTATCGAACCGGTCATCCATGCGCTCGAAACTGGCGGCATTGCCGGGTTTCAGCCCGGCAGCGGGCAGCCACGAATCATAGATGTGATGCCAGGTATTGCCGATGCCACTGACATGGCCCTCGTGGGTGAACACGGCATAGGTGTGGGCCGCTATGCGGAGCCGCGTGAACCCCTCCGGCAGCTCACCGCCGCCGATCTCGACCGCGCACATATAGTCAAACCGGTCCTCCCCGGCGAAATTGTGGGAAATGCCGTAGCTGGCCTCGCCCGTCTGGGCCTCGATCTGGCCCTGCCAAGTGCGGAACTTTTGCCACTGGCCCGGGATCCCGGCCAGATTGGCCAGCCTGTAGGAGGCGTTCAGCCCCCCGAAGGTCATGGCCGGGGCCTTCTCCATGCGGGGGGCCTGGACAGGCAGGGTATGGGATGCGGTCATCGTCAGGGGCTCCATCAGTCTGAGGGTTGTCAGGTCCTGGGTTTGACGAAAGGTCTTGGGAGAAATCCCGAACTGGGCCCGGAAGGCCCGGGAAAAGGCCTCATGCGAGCCGTAGCCGGCACTGACGGCCACGGACAGGATGTCCGTTTCCGGCCGCAGCAAACGCGCCGCGAGGCTCAGCCGCCGGGCCCGGACATAGGCCATGACCGGCATGGCGCAGGTCAGGGCAAAGACCCGCGCCACATGGAATGGACCGGCTCCGACTCCCCGGGCAATGCGGTTCAGGGTCAGGTCCTGGTCGAGGTGAGCCTCGACGTACCAGATGATCTTTGCGGTCAGGCTCACGGCATCCACCCGTCTTTCGTCCGGACTGTCCTAAGCGCTGAGCCGGCGGGATATTTGATCGCTCTTGCCATCGGTGCCCGAGCGGCTCATCGGGCCTGGGTCAGAGGCCCGATGGGGCAACGGCTAAAGCCTGTCGCGCAGCGCATACCAGCTGAGTCCTGCGACGGTCAGGGGCCAGCGTAGCAGGCGGCCGCCCGGGAACGGCGGGGTGGGCAGGCGGGACAGCAGTTCCACCCCGCCGGTCTCGCCCAGCACCGCGTCGGCCAGCAG
>NZ_QAII01000144.1:23558-38594 GCF_003060965.1 Caulobacter sp. HMWF025
CCCCGAATAGCCCGAGGCCACCCGCACGCCCGGCGCAATCTCGCCCACGAACGGGACCCGGTTCATCGTGATGCCCAGGGTGCCGCCCCAGGCGTGGTCGATCGGCACATCGGCCAGCTGCGGATAGACCTTCAGCATGTGCCGACGCACAAAGCCGGCCAGGTCGGACGGGAATCCGGGCCGGTAGTTCTCGCCGCCACCGAACAGCAGCCGGCCGTCGGGGGTCTTGCGGAAATAGTTCACGACAAAGCGGCTGTCGGCCACCGCCGCGTCCGAGCGGATGATCGCCCCGGCGCGCTCGCCGAGCGGCGCGGTGGTCAGGATGAAGTTGTTGATCGGCATGACCCGGGCGCGAGCCCTGCGCGCCATACGGTTCAGGGAGCCGTCGCCGGAGAGGATCAGCTGGTCGCAGGTCACCGTGCCGGAGGCGGTCTCAACGATGATCCGCCCCCCTTCGCGCCGCCAGTCCAGGGCCCGGGTCTGCTCGTGGATCACGGCCCCGGCGGACATCGCGGCCCGGGCCAGGCCCCGCGCCAGGTTGAGGGGGTGCAGGTGGGCCCCGTCACGGTCAATCAGCCCGCCGTGATAGACGTCCGTCCCCAGCTCATGGGACAGATCGTCCGGCGCGATCAGGCTGAGCGCGTCGCAGCCATAGACCCTCGCCATATGGTCGATATGGGCGGCGTCCTCGGCCTCGCCGTTCGGACGGTGGCGGGCATGGATCATGCCGGGCTTCAGGTCGCAGGCGATGGCATGGCTGGCGATAGTGGCCTGCAGATGATGTCGGGCGTCCTCGGCCAGCCGCCAGAGCGCAAGGGCATCGTCCTTGCCGACCGTCTGCTCCAGCCAGACCTGGTCGCGGCGCTGACCGGTATGGACCTGCCCGCCGTTCAGACCGGAAGCGCCGGCCCCGACCCGGCCGGCCTCGAGCACGATCACCGACACGCCGCGCTGCGCGAGGGCCAGCGCCGCGCCCAGGCCCGTGAAGCCTGCACCGATAACGCAGACATCGGCCGCTGCGCCGCCGGTCAGCGGCGGCTGATCGGCGAACGGGTTGGCGGTGGCGGCGTAGTAGCTCATTGCCCGCCCCGATATTCAGGGAAGGGCCTGATCGCCCTAAACATTCAGCAGCAGGAACTCCCGCTCCCACGGGCTGATCGTCCGCATGAAGGTCTCGTACTCGGCTTCCTTGACCGTGTCATAGGCCTGGCAGAAGTTGCGACCCAGGATCTCGACCAGCGGCTCGCAGGCCTCGAACAACCGCAGGGACTCGCTGAGGCTGCGGGGCAGCTCGATCCCCCGGACGCTGGCATCGGTCGCAACCGGATCGGATGGCGTGAGGCCTTGCACCATGCCCAGATAGCCGGCCGCCAGGGTGGCGGCGATGGCCAGGTAGGGATTGGCATCCGACGATGGAATGCGGTTTTCCAGGCGGCGATTGGCCGGATTGGACGGCGGCACGCGCAGGCCGCAGGTGCGGTTGTCATAGCCCCACTGGGTGTTGACCGGGGCCCCGCTGCCCCGGGCGATCCGGCGGTAGGAATTCACATAGGGGGCCAGGATCGCCATGATTGCCGGCAGATAGGTCTGCTGTCCGGCGATGAAGTTGTGGAACAGCGCCGTCTCCTCGCCCGTCTTGGCGTGCGAGAACAGGTTCTGGCCGTCGGCATCGACGATCGACTGGTGAATGTGCATGGCGCTGCCCGGCTCGGACGCCATCGGCTTGGCCATGAAGGTGGCGTAGATCTCGTGCTCCAGCGCCACCTCGCGAATGGTGCGCTTGAACATGAACACCTGGTCGGCCAGTTCCAGCGGCGGACCGTGCCGCAGATTGATCTCCATCTGGGCCACGCCGCTTTCGTGGATCAGGGTGTCGATCTCCAGACCCTGGCGTTCGGAGTATTCGTACATGTCCTCGAACAGGGCATCGAACTCGTTGACCGCGCTGATCGAATAGCCCTGCCGCCCGGTCTCGGGCCGGCCCGACCGTCCGATCGGGGGCTTGAGGGGATAGTCCGGGTCGGTGTTGCGGTCGACGAGATAGAATTCCAGCTCCGGCGCGACGATCGGGGTCCAGCCCTTGTCGGCATAGAGGGCCAGCACCCGGCGCAGTACCTGGCGGGGGCTCTCCTCGACCGGTCGCCCGTCCGGATGGAAGGCATCATGGATCACCTGGGCCGTCGGATCCTGGGCCCAGGGCACCACAGCCAGGGTGGCCAGGTCCGGGGTCAGGAAGATGTCGGTGTCGCTCTGCACGGCATTCACCGCGCCCTCGAACTCCGGGAAGTCCCCGGTGATCGTCTGGTAGAACACCGCCAGCGGCAGGTTCATCGACGGCGTGCCGAGGAACTTGCGCACTGGCATGATCTTGCCGCGCGCCACGCCGGCCAGATCGGGCACGACGCACTCGATCTCCTCGATGTTCTGCCGCGCGAACCAGGCCTGCGCCTCCTCCAGCGAGGCGACGCCGCGGTTGATCCGCTGGTCGGGCTTGGCCTTCTTGTGCTTGGGCTTCATGACACATCCCCCGGCTTCAGGGCCCGCAGGACCGGCTCCGCCTCGTCCAGCGACTTGCGGATGATCGCCACAAGCTTGTCGATCTCGGCGTGGGTGATGATCAGGGGCGGGCAGCAGACGATGGTGTCACGGATGCCGCGCACCATCAGGCCATTGGCGATGCAGCGGTCGCGGACGATGGGACCGGCCTCGCCTTCCTTGTCGAGGAAGCGGAGATTGGTGCCGGGCTCGCGGACGATCTCGACGGCACCGATCAGGCCCAGCGAGCGGGTCTCGCCGACCAGCGGGTGGTCGTTCAGGGTGGCCAGGGCCTCGGCCAGGTAAGGACCCGTATCCTCGCGGGTGCGGGTGACCAGATCCTCGCGCTCCATGATCTCGATGTTCTTCAGGGCCACGGCGCAGCAGGTCGGGTGGCCCGAATAGGTGAAGCCGTGGATGAAGTCGCCGCCCTTCTCGCGCAGTTCGGCGACGATGTGGTCGGCCACGCCCACGGCGCTGATCGGCAGGTAGCCGGACGACAGACCCTTGGCCATGGCGATCATGTCCGGCTTGATGCCGTAGTGCTGGTGGCCGAACCACTGGCCCAGACGCCCGTAGCCGCAGATCACCTCGTCGCAGACCAGCAGGATGCCGTACTTGCGGCAAAGGGCCTCGACTGCCGGCCAGTAGCCGTCCGGCGGAATGATCACCCCGCCCGCGCCCTGCACCGGTTCGCCGATAAAGGCGGCGACGTTTTCGGGACCGAGCTCGAGGATCTTGTCCTCGATCTCCTTGACCGCGCGGGCGCAGAAGTCTGCCTTGTCCTCGCCGAAGCCCTCACCGAACCAGTAGGGCTGCATCACGTGATGCACGCCGGGGATCGGCAGGTCGCCCTGCACATGCATGTGCTTCATGCCGCCCAGCGACACGCCGGCCACGGTCGAGCCGTGATAGGCGTTCCAGCGGCTGATGAAGGCGGTGCGCTGCGGCTGGCCCTTCAGCTTCCAGTAGTGACGGGCCAGACGGAAGACCGTGTCATTGGCCTCTGACCCCGACGAGTTGTAGAAAACGTGGGTCAGGTCGCCGCCCATCTTCTCGGCGATCTTGGCGGCCAGCCTGATCGGCGGCGGCGTCGCGGTCTTGAAGAAGGTGTTGTAGTAGGGCAGCTCCAGCATCTGCTCATAGGCGGCTTCGGCCAGTTCCTTGCGGCCATAGCCGACATTAACGCACCACAGCCCCGCCATGCCGTCGAGGATCTGGTTGCCCTCGCCGTCGTGGATATGCACGCCGTCTGCGCGGGTGATGATCCGGCTGCCACCCAGTTCGGCGATGACCTTGTGGTCAGCCTGGGCCGGCAGGTGGTGGGCCAGGTCCAGGCGCTTGAGTTCGGCGATGTCGTGATTGCGGATCGGGGCGTTCATTCTGGGCTACTCCTGGACTTTTCTTGTCCGCCGATCCCCGCGAAAGCGATGATCCGGGCGGTGTTTGGTTGTTCTGACTGGGCAACGGCCGCCAGCCCGGCCCGGGTTCCCGCTTGCGCGGAGGATCAAAGACTAGGGATTTGGAGGGACCGCCGGCTCGCCCCGCAGAGCGCGGCCGAACAGCTGGAAGAAGGTCTGGGACTGGGCGTTGGCAGCGGTTTGCCATTCCGGATGCCACTGCACGGCCAACAGCGGCGCGCCATTGACGGTGGCGGAGACCGCCTCGACCACGCCGTCTGGCGCTTGCGCCTCGACCGTCAGGCCCTCGCCCAGCCGGTCGACACCCTGATAGTGGACCGAATTGACCACGGCCCGGTCCGCGCCGAAGGCGGTCGCCAGCACGCCGCCGGGCGTCAGGTCGACCGGGTGCTGGTGGTCGAACATGCCGTTGAAGTCGACATCGTCCGGCGCATGGTGCGGGATCAACGCCTCGTTCAGGGCCATGTCGCGACGGAGAGTTCCGCCGAAGGCGACATTGATCTCCTGGAAGCCGCGACAGATGCCGAACACCGGGCGGCCGAGGTCGAGCATGGCCTTGATCAGGTCGGCGGTCATGGTGTCGCGCGCGGCATCGAACGGGCCCGGAGCATCGCCGATCTCCTCGCCGTAGAGCACCGGATCCAGGTTGGAGGGGCTGCCCGTCAGCATCAGACCATCGAGCCGGGTGGCGACTTCAGAGGCTCTCATCAGGTCGGGCATGGACGGCACAAGCAGAGCCGCCGCATCGGCATAGCGCATCGCGCCGGCGACATAGCGGTTCATGACCGCCTGGGCAGGCTCGATCCCGACGGTGCGGGTGCAGCAGATAATGCCGGCGACGGGACGGGTCATGGGATCAGCGTCCTTTTCCGCTGCCTTTCGCTTGTCATCCCGGAAGCGCGTAGCGCTATCCGGGACCAAGGGGCCGGCGCATCGCGGTTGCCCCTGGGTCCCGGCTCTCCGCTTCGCTGCGGCCGGGATGACAAGCTTTGGTTGGTTTGAAGGGAGCAGGTCATGACAGCAGGATGGCCGGCGAGCAGGCGTGCCAGCACAGCCAGACCGTCTCACCCAGCTTGAAGTCTTCCTGGTCCCAGCGGGTCAGGTTGGAGCGGTGCACCTTGACCCGCCGGCCGCCGGCGATCTCGACCTCATAGACCGACGAGCCGCCCAGATAGGCCTCATGGGTGATGACGCCGGCCACGGCATTGGTGCCCTTGGGGGCATCCCCGAGATTGGGCGGCTCGTCGCCGGCCTTCTTGTGCAGTTCGATCTTCTCGGGCCGGATCGCCGCCCAGGCGGTGCCGCCGCGCGGCCCCGTGACCCCGTGGTCCAGGAAGATGTCGACCGGCATGTCCGGCGACCGGATTACCGCATGGCTGGGCTCGTCAACGGCCAGAACGCCCTCGAACAGGTTCACGCTGCCGATGAAGTCGGCCACGAAGCGGCTGTTGGGGAACTCGTAGAGATCGTTGGGCGTGGCGACCTGCTGCAGCACACCCCGGTTCATGACCGCGCAGCGGCTGGCCAGGGCCAGGGCCTCGTCCTGGTCATGGGTGACCATGATGAAGGTGATCCCGACCTTCTCCTGCAGGGTGCAGAGTTCGGTGCGCATCTGCTCGCGCAGCTTGGCATCCAGAGCCGACAGCGGCTCGTCCAGCAGCAGCACGCGGGGACGCTTGACCAGGGCCCGGGCCAGGGCCACGCGCTGGCGCTGGCCGCCGGACAGCTGATCAGGCTTGCGCCCGCCGAGGCCGCCCAGTTGCACCAGTTCCAGGGCTTCCTCGACCCGCCGGGCCCGCTCTGCGGCCGGCACGCGGTCCACCTTCAGGCCATAGGCGACATTGTCGGCGACCGTCATGTGCGGGAACACGGCATAGGACTGGAACACCATGTTTACCGGCCGCTTGTTCGGCGGCACGGTCGAGACATCCTCGCCGTCGATCAGGATCCGGCCCTCGGTCGGGGTTTCGAAGCCGGCCAGCATCCGCAGGAGGGTGGTCTTGCCGCACCCAGACGGGCCGAGCAGCGAGAAGAACTCGCCCTCCTCGACCGACAGCGAGACATTGTCGACCGCCACCATCTTGCCGAAGCGCTTGGTGACGTTCTCGAAGGTGATGATGGGTTGCTTGGTCACGATTTTTCTCCGCCATGGCCGGCCGTCGCTGCGGAACTGCCCTGCAGCTTCAGCGCCACGGCCGTCAGGATCACGGTCAGCACAATCAGGATGGTCGAGGCCGCATTGACTTCGGGCGTCACCGAGAAGCGGACCATCGAATAGACCTTCACCGGGAAGGTCACCGTATCGGGCCCGGCGGTGAAGAAGGTGATGACGAAGTCGTCGAGGCTGAGCGTAAAGGCCAGCAGGGCTCCCGCCACCAGGGACGGGGCCATGTGCGGCAGGATCACGTCGCGGATGGTCCGGAACTCTCCGGCCCCGAGGTCGCGCGCGGCTTCCTCCATCTCGCGGTTGAAGCTGCTCATTCTCGCCCGCACCACCACCGCCACGAAGGGGAAGGAGAACGAGACGTGGGCGATGATGATGGCCCCCAGATTCAGCGGCCAGCCGAGGCCCTGGGGCCAGGGCAGGACCTTGGCGAAGAACACCAGCATGGCCACGCCCATGCAGATCTCGGGCACGACGATGGGCAGGGCCAGGGCTCCGTCAACGGCCGGCTTGCCCGGGAACCGGAAGCGCCACAGCGCCAGAGCAATCATCGCGCCCAGCGCGACGCTGAGCACGGTCGAGACCGCGGCGATGGTCAGGCTGTTGCCGAACGCCTCGATCAGACCGTCATTGTTCAGGGCCTTTTCGTAATATTTGAGCGTGAAGCCCTTCCAGACGATGTTGCGCCGGCTGTCATTGAAGCTGAAGGCCATCAGGGCGATCAACGGCGCGTAGAGGAAGATGAAGACGGCCGCCAGCCAGGCCTGCATCTGCCAGCGACGCAGATATTCCAGCGGCCCGGGGGCGTTGCGTTTGGCCATCACTTCGCCTCCGGGGTCTTGCGGGACAGCACGGCCTGGATCGCGATGGCGATGAAGGTCATGTACATCAGCAGGAAGGACATGGCCGCGCCGAAAGGCCAGTCATTGGCGCGCTTGAACTGGCGTTCGATGACGTTGGCGATCATCTGACTGTCGGGTCCGCCCAGCAGGTCAGGCGTCAGATAGGCCCCAAGGGCCGGGATGAAGGTGATCAGCACGCCCGAGGCGATGCCCGGCAGGGCCAGCGGCACAACGATCTTGAACAGGGTCCGCATGTGACCGGCACCCAGGTCGAGGCTGGCCTCCAGCAACGACTTGTCCAGCCGGTCCAGGGCCGAATAAAGCGGCAGCACCATGAACGGCAGGTGGACGTAGATCAGGCCGAGAATGACCGCGAAATTGTTGTGCAGCAGTTCCAGCGGCTGGAAGTCGCCCAGGGGCTGCAGGCCCAGCAGGGCCGCAAGCGTGCCGCCGCCCTTCCACAGCCACTCCAGGCCCATGTTCACATAGCCCTCGGTCCGCAGCACGGCGATCAGGGCATAGGTGCGGATCAGCAGGTTCGTCCAGAATGGCAGCATGATCAGCAGAAGCAGCCAGGTCTTGGCCTTGTCGGACGCGAAGGTGATGGCCAGGGCGACCGGAAAACCGATCACCAGGCACAGGCCCGTAGTGATGGCCGCCACCCAGGCCGACTTGATGAAGATCTTCAGGTAAAGGGGCTCGATCGCCCGGGCGTAGTTCTTGAACGTCCCGGTGATGGCGATGTCGGTCAGGCCGTCATTGTGGCCGAAGCTGTAGGCCCAGACGATCGCCAGCGGCACCAGGAAGAACAGCACCAGCCAGAACAGCGGCGGGCCCAGCGCAGCGGCGAACACCGCCTTGGCCTGTTTCCAGCTCTGCTCCATGGGGTGATCTCCCGTTCCTCAAATCCTCCCCCCAGCGGGGGAGGTGTCGACGCAGTCGACGGAGGGGGAAGCTCTGCGAATGCATAGCGATCCCCCTCCGGCCTTCGGCCGCCTCTCCCTTCAGGGAGAGGACTTTCCGCCTCTTAAGCCGCCCGCACCCGGGTGATGACTTCTTCGTATTCACTGGCCTTTTCGGCCCCTTCAAAGGCCCCGTATTCGCACTTGGCCATGATCTCGGTGGACGGGAAGATGACGGGGTTGTTCTTGTAGTCGTCCGGCATCAGCGCCTTGGCCGCTGCATTGGGGGTCGGATAGAGGATCGTTTTCGAGATCCCCGCCCCGGCCTCGGCATCCAGTAGATAGTTGATGAACTTGTGAGCGTTCAGGGGACGCGGCGCACCCTTCGGGATGCACAGGGTGTCGGAGTTGATCAGCGACCCCTCCTTCGGGATCACGAAGTCGACGTCCTTGTCTTCCTTCATCAACTGGGCGATGTCGCCGTTGTATTCGAGGACCAGGTCCACCTCGCCCGAGGCCAGCATGTCCTGGCCGTTGTCGTCGTGGAACGCCTTCACGAACGGCTTCTGCTTGATCAGCATCTTCTCGATCTCGGCGACGAGCTCGGGCGGGATGTTGTTGACGCTATGGCCCTTGTATTTGGCGGCCAGGCGGATCAGGTCGGCGCTCTCCGACAGCAGGGCGATCTTGCCGGCGTACTGGTTGCTGTCGAACAGATACTTCCAGCTGTCCGGCACGCCCTTCACCTTGCTCTTGCGATAGCCGATGCCGAGCACCAGCCAGGTATAGGGCATGGAGAACTTGCGGCCCGGGTCGTAGTCCGGGTTCATGAAGGCTGGATCGATGTTCTTCAGGTTCGGGATCTTGCTGTGATCCAGCGGCTCCAGCAGCCCGGCCTGGCCCATGCGGGTCACAAACTCGTTGGACGGCACGATCACGTCGAAGCCGGGATTGCCGGCCTTCAGCTTGGCGAACAGTTCGTCATTGGTGGCGAACAGGCTCATGTTCACATCGACGCCGGTGGCCTTCTTGAAGTCGGCCAGGGTCGTGTCGCCGATATAGGTGTCCCAGTTGTAGAAGTTCAGCTTGGCTTCCTCGCCCCCGGCTTCCGTCGGCGCAGCCGCCTTGGGGCTGCAGGCGGTGAAGGTCAGGCCGACGGCGGCGGCCCCGGTCGCCGCCAGCAGAGACCGGCGGTTCATGCCGCGTTGCGTGATGGTGCTCATGATCTCGAATTTCCCCAATCTGTTCCGTCAGATGCCGACTTCCGTCGGCCCCAGGTTCAAGCTCTCGTCGCGTATCGTGGTCACGCGTTACGCAGGTACCAATCGAAATCGAGGCTGGTGACGGCCTCGAAGAAGCGCGCCTGTTCCGTGCGCTTGACCGAGACAAACATGTCTACGAAACGGTCGCCAAGATATTCGCGCAGCACCGTAGACTGATCAAACAGGTCGACCGCCGCGAACCAGTTGGACGGCAGGCGGGACTTTTCTTTCGCCGCTGCCGCATAGCCGTCGCCGACCACGGCGGGACCGGGGTCCAGCTTCTGGGTCAGGCCATGGTGGGCACTGGCCAGCAGCACGGCCATGACCAGATAGGGATTACCGTCCGCGCCCGCGACGCGGTGCTCGACATGGCGGGTCGGAGCCGGACCGGCCGGGATGCGCAGCGACACGGTGCGGTTGTTGACCCCCCAGGTCGCCGCGACCGGCGCATAGGAATTGGCCTTGAAGCGGCGATAGCTGTTGGCGTTGGGGGCCAGGATCGCCATCCCCTCGCCCAGCAGGGCCTTCATCCCGCCGATCGCCTGGCGCAGCATCGGCGAGCCTTCCGGATCCTCGTCGGCACAGAGATTGTTGCCGGCCGCATCATTGAAGCTGACATGGACGTGGAAGCCGTTGCCCGCCCGATCTGACCATGGCTTGGCCATGAAGGTGGCCTCGCAGCCGTGACGCAGGGCCACGCCCTTGGCCATGCGCTTGTAGAGCAGGGCATCGTCGCAGGCCCGCAGCGCATCGGGCTTGTGCTTGAGGGTCAGTTCCACTTGGCTGGGCGCGAACTCGGAAATGGCCCCTTCCAGCGGCACGCCGATCACATCGGCCGTCGCCCACAGTTCCCGCAGGAACGGCGCGATCGATTCCAGTTCCGGCAGGCCATAGACCTCGATGCCCTGCGGCCGGTGACCGGTCTGCATCGACCTGGGCGGCTGCAGGTCACCGTCGGCGGTCCGCTCGGTATCGACCAGATAGTATTCCAGCTCGCAGGCGGCGACCGGCGTCAGGCCGTCGGCCGCATAGCGGTCCAGCACCCGCTGCAGCACGTGGCGCGGATCCAGGTCGTTGGGCGTGCCGTCCAGCTCATAGAGCGACAGCATGACCTGGGCCATGTCATCGCCCAGCCAGGGGGCCAGGGTCAGGGTTCCGGGCACCGGGCGGGCGCGGCGGTCGGCGTCACCGTCCTCCCAGACGAGGCCCGTCTCCTCGCAGTCGGCGCCGCGCGTATCGACCACCAGGATCGAGCCCGGCAGGAAGCGGCCATAGTCATAGATGGCCTGCAGTTCGTGCACGCGCAGGCGCTTGCCGCGCGGCACACCGGTCATGCTGGTGAAGAAGACGTCGACAAACTTCACCTGCGGATGGGCCGCGAGAAAGTCGCGGCATTCCTGGGGATCGGCAACCATGGGATGGCTCATGCGGTCAGGCCCTCGAGCGCTCCGGCAAAACCGTCGACCGCCGCGACCAGCCGGTCGATCGACGCGTCTTCGGTGACCGGAGACACCAGCATCATGTTGTGAAAGGGCGCGATGAGGACGCCCCGGTTGATCAGCCACAGATGAAGCGCGGCCAGAAGCTCATGGTCCAGAGCCTTGCGCATCTGGGCGGCGTTTTTCGGTGGAGGATTGACGAAAACCAGTTCGACCCGGGCCCCGACATGGGCCACCGACCACGGCAGCCCCCGGGCAGAGATCACCCCGCGCAGGCCGGCGACCAGACGCTCGGCCCCGGCCAGCATCCGGTCATAGGCGGCGTCGGTCATGACCTCGGTCAGCATGGCCCGCATGGCGGCCATGGCCAGGGCGTTTCCCGAAAGGGTGGTGCCGATGCCCGACTGTCCCGGACCGATCTGCGCCTGGGCGGCATCCATCTGCGCCGAGAGCTCGGCGGTGACGCCCCAGACCGCCGCCGGGACGCCGCCGGCAATGGCCTTGCCGACCACAAAGAGGTCGGGCTGCAGGTCGTGCAGGCGGGTATAGCCGCCCGGGCCACTCGACAGGGTATGGGTCTCGTCCAGGATCAGCAGGGTTCCGGCCGCCCGGGTCAGGGACCGCAGGGCGTCATGAAAGCCTTCGTCCGGCAGGATCATGCCGCAATTGGTCATCACCGGCTCGGCCAGTACGGCGGCGACATCGCCCGGAGCCAGGGCGGCTTCCAGGGCGGCGAGGTCGTTGAAGGGCACGACGCGGGTTGTGGCCGTCAGGTCATGAACCTGGCCGACCAGCCCTGGTTTCATGACGCCCGCGCCGTCCTTAAGAACGACAAAGGCATCCTCGACCATGCCGTGATAGCAGCCATCGAACACCAGGATCACCGGCCGGCCGGTGACGGCCCGGGCCCAGCGGATCACCGCCCGGTTGGCGTCGCTGGCCGTGGTCGCCACCTGCCACAGCGGCAGGCCGAAACGCTCGGCCAGCAGGCGTCCGACCATGACCGAGGTGGCCGTCGGCAGCATGAAGCCCGCGCCGCGCCGGATCTGGTCGGCCACGGCGGCCGCGACCGAAGCATCGCCGTGGCCGAACATCGACGGCGTGTCGCCGAGACAGAAGTCGTCATAGAGCCGGCCGTCGACATCGGTGATCTGGGCCCCCACGCCCTGGGCCGCAAAGATCGGCGTCGGGCTGGCCCAGTCGTTCATCCAGTGCAGGGGCGCGCCGCCGCGCCAGACGCTCGCGGCCTGGGCGGCCATGGCGACGGAGCGCGGGTGCTCGGCGCGGAAGCGATCAGCTTCGGCCCCGAGCAGGTCGTTCAGCGTCGGGGCGTCGGCACGTTCGGGGCTCATCCACCCACCCCGCCGAAACAGAGGTACTTGGTCTCGAGATACTCATCGAGGCCCTCGGAGGCCCCTTCCCGGCCAAGACCGGACTCCTTGACCCCACCGAACGGTGCGACCTCGGTCGAGATCAGGCCCTCATTGATCCCGACCATGCCGGCCTCGATGGCCTCGGCTACCCGCCAGCAGCGGCCGACATCGCGGCTGTAGAAATAGGCCGCCAGGCCAAAGGGCGTGGCATTGGCGAGCTCGATGGCTTCGGCTTCCGTCTCGAACTTCACAATGGGGGCGACGGGGCCGAAGATTTCTTCCTGGAACAGCCGCATCTCGGCCGTCGCCCCGGTCAGCACCGTAGGCTGGTAGAACAGGCCGCCCAGGCCGTGCACATCGCCGCCGGTCAGGACCGTAGCCCCGGCCTCGACGGCCTCGCGCACCAGGCTGTCGACCTTGATCAGGGCCTTGTCGTTGATCAGCGGGCCGATGGTCACGCCCTCGCCCGTCCCCGGTCCGACCTTCATGGCCGCGACCCGCTCGGCCAGCCGGGCGGCAAAGGCGTCATGAATGCCCGACTGCACGATCAGCCGGTTGGCGCAGACGCAGGTCTGTCCGGTATTGCGATACTTGCTGGCGATCGCCCCCTCGACGGCCGCCTCCAGATCGGCGTCGTCAAAGACGATGAAGGGCGCATTGCCGCCCAGCTCCAGGCTGAGCTTCTTCATCGTACCGGCGCACTGGGCGTATAGGGTCTTGCCGACCGGGGTCGAGCCCGTGAATGACAGCTTGCGGACCCGGCTGTCGTCGCAGAGCGCCCGGCCGATGTCGCTGGCATTGAGGCCAGTCACAACGTTCAGGACACCGGCCGGCACTCCCGCCTCTTCCGCCAGTCGGGCAATGGCCAGCGCGCAGAGCGGGGTCTCGGCGGCCGGCTTGATCACGACCGTGCAGCCCGCCGCCAAGGCCGGCCCGACCTTGCGGGTGATCATGGCGATGGGGAAGTTCCACGGCGCGATGGCCGCGCAGACCCCGACGGGCTGCTGGATCGACATCATCCGCTTGTTACGGTCAGGGGTCTGGATCGACTGGCCGTGGCCACGCTTGGCCTCCTCGGCGAACCAGTCAATGAAGCTGGCCCCATAGGCGACCTCGCCCCGCGCTTCGGCCAGGGGCTTGCCCTGTTCGGCCGTCATCAACTGGGCCAGGTCCTCGCTCCGGGCCAGGATCAGATCGCTCCAGCGGCGCAGGATCGCCCCACGGTCCTTGGCCGTGCGCGCTGCCCAGGCTGGAAAGGCCCGATGGGCGGCCGTGATCGCCGTGCGGGTCTCTGCCGCGCCCAGGTCCGCTACCTCGGCGATGACGTTGCCGTCAGCCGGATTGACCACCTCGAAGGTGGCCTCGGCCGCAATCCATTGGCCGTCAATGAAGGCCCGGGTTTCAATCAGGGTCATCAGGTCACCTCAGCGTTACGGACACCGACTTCAGGTCGGCATACTTGTGCAACGCATGAAGGCTGCGGTCGCGGCCAAAACCGGACTGCTTGAAGCCCCCGAACGGCATGGTGATGTCACAGGCGTCCCAGCCGTTGATCCAGACGAGACCGGCCTTCAGCTTGCGGGCTCCGCGCAGGGCCCGGCTGATGTCGGCGGTCCACAGGCCGGCGGCCAGGCCGTAGACGGTGTCATTGGCCAGACGCAGCGCCTCGTCCTCGCCGGTAAAGCCCATAACACCCAGCACAGGGCCAAAGACCTCTTCGCGGGCCAGGGTGCTGTCCGGGGCCACCTGGTCGAAGATGGTGGGCTCGACATAGAAGCCGCCACTGTCCTCGCGAACCCGCTCGCCGCCCAGCAGACGCCGCGCGCCCTGGCTGTCGGCCGTGGCGATAAAATTCAGCGCGGTATTCATCTGCCGCTCGCTGACCATGGCCCCGATCTGGGTTGCCGGATCCAGAGGATCGCCCACCACCATAGCGCGGGCGATCTCGACGACCCGGGCGACGAAGGCGCTGCGGATCGACTCCTCGACCAGCAGTCGCGAGGCGGCGGTACAGACCTCACCCTGGTTATAGAACACCCCCCAGGCGGCGGCCTGGGCGGCGGCTTCGAGGTCGGGGCAGTCGGCGAACACGATCTGGGGCGACTTGCCGCCCAGTTCCAGCGACACCCGCTTGAGGTTGCTGCGAGCCGAGGCCTCCATCAGCCGGCGGCCGGTGGGGCCCGAGCCGGTGAAGGCGATCATGTCGACGTCCATATGCAGGGCCAGGGCCTCGCCCGCCGTCGGACCCAGGCCCGGAACGACGTTCAGAACCCCCGGCGGCAGACCCGCCTCCAGCGCCAGCTCCCCCAGTTTCAGGGCGGTCAGGGGCGACTGCTCAGCGGGCTTGAGCACCACGCTGTTGCCCATGGCCAGGGCCGGAGCCACCTTCCACATCGCCATGTGCAGCGGGAAGTTCCACGGTACGATGGCCCCGATCACGCCCAGCGGCTCATGGGTCGCATAGCTCAGCCGGTCGACGGGCGAGGTCCCGACCTCGCCATAGACCTTGTCGAGCGCCTCGGCGTACCAGCGGCAGGTGTTGATCGCGAGCGGCACGTCCACGCTGCGGGCATCGGAGATCGGCTTGCCGACATCCAGGCTTTCCAGCAGGGCCAGCTCTTCGGCATCGCGGGCCATCAGATCGGCGAGGCGAAAAAGGATCGCCTTCTTCTGTCGCGGTCCGAGGTCGCGCCAGCGGCCGTCCTCAAAGGCGGCGCGGGCACTGGCCACGGCACGGTCGACATCGGCGGCCTGACAGGAGGCCACCTGGTTCAGTACGCGGCCGTCGCGGGGCGAGACATTGTGGAAGGTGGCCCCGGAGGCGGCCTCGACCCGCGCGCCGTCAATGACCGCCCGCCCCGGAAGAGACAGTCCGGCCAGCGCTTGCGTCGGATCAAAGGCGAGGGTCAAGAGTGGAGTTCTCCAAAACTGTGATCACAGTTTGCCGGGCAGGCGAGACTGTCAAGCCACCGCTTCATGCCGCAGCCTCGACAGCCAGCCGCATCTTGTCCATGCCTTCGGAAAGGTCAGCGGCGATGGCCGCGCGGGCAGCGTCAGGATCCCTGGCCTTCAGCGCCGCCATCGCCTCGGCATGGCGG
>NZ_QAII01000144.1:38604-68785 GCF_003060965.1 Caulobacter sp. HMWF025
GGTACCGACCCGCCCGAACACCACCCGCATGAAGGGCCCGATCTGCAGCCAGAGCCCGCCGGCCATGGACAGCAGGACCTCGGCCCCGGCCCGCTCATAGATGGCGAAATGGAAGGCGTGGTTGGCGAGCATGTAGCCGTCGACATCGCCGGCGGCGAGCGCCGCATCCAGTCGCGCGTCAATGTCCTGCAAGGTCCGGATCAGGGTCGCATCCGCTCTCGGCGCCGCGCGAGCGGCCAGTTCCGGCTCGATCCAGAGCCTTGCCTGGGCCAGTTGCGACAGGCGATCGGCGGTCAGGGACGGAACGCTGAGCCGTTTGTTGGCCGGATTGATCGCCAGGGCCCGCTCGGCGACCAGGCGGCGCACGGCATCGCGCACAGGCATCGGGCTGACCCCGAGGTCGGCGGCCAGGCTGCGCAGCGAGACCCCCACGCCCGGCGCAATCCTTCCGATGATCAGCGCCTGGCGGATTGCGTCATAGACCTGGTCGTGAACGGCGGTGGAATCCGCCAGGGCGCGGCGGGGCCTGTCGGTCACCGGCCATCCCCGCAGTGGCGGAAACCCGTTCGGACGCCCAAAATCGCGCTCGGCATGACGGCTCCCTCGGCACCCTCCCCCGAAAATCGACCTGCGACGTCGCTTTCGCAGCAATGTGCAGGCCAGGGAGGCTTGCAAAGTGGGACGTAATTGCGATCACAATGCAAGCCCCTGCAGAGGACTTCGCCATGCCTGACTTCGGCGCCAATGATCTCGACGCCTTCTGGATGCCGTTCACGCCCAACCGGCGGTTCAAGGCCCAGCCGCGCATGCTGTCGTCCGCGAAGGACATGCACTACAAGACGCCTGACGGTCGCGAGATCCTCGACGCCACCTCGGGCCTGTGGTGCGTCAATGCCGGCCACGACCGCCCCCGGATCCGCGAGGCGATCCAGAAGCAGGCGGCCGAGATGGACTATGCCCCCTGCTTCAACATGGGCCATCCGCTGGCCTTTGCCTTTGCCAGCCGCCTGGCCCAGATCACGCCCAAGGGCCTCGACCGGATCTTCTTCACCAACTCCGGGTCAGAGTCGGTCGACACGGCCCTGAAGATCGCGCTGGCCTATCAGCGGGCCCGCGGCAAGGGCACCAAGACCCGGCTGATCGGGCGCGAGCGCGGCTATCACGGGGTCGGCTTCGGCGGCATCTCGGTGGGCGGCATCCCCAAGAACCGGATGTATTTCGGCTCCCTGCTGACCGGCGTCGACCACCTGCCCCACACCCACGGCGTGCCCGGCAACCTGTTCTCGAAGGGCGAGCCGGACCTCGGCGCCCACCTGGCCGATGATCTGGAACGGATCATCGCCCTGCACGACGCCTCCAACATCGCCGCCGTCATTGTCGAGCCGGTGGCCGGGTCGACCGGGGTGCTGATCCCGCCGCAAGGCTATCTGCAGCGCCTGCGGGCCATCTGCGACCGGCACGACATCCTGCTGATCTTCGACGAGGTGATCACCGGTTTCGGTCGCCTCGGCACCCCGTTCGCCGCAGACCGCTTCGGCGTCACCCCCGACCTGATCTGCATGGCCAAGGGGCTGACCAATGCCGCCGTGCCCTGCGGGGCCGTGGCCGCCAGCGGCAAGATCTATGACGCCATGATGGAGGGGGCCGACGCCCCGATCGAGCTCTTCCACGGCTATACCTATTCGGCCCATCCCCTGGCCTGCGCCGCCGGGATCGCGACCCTGGAGACCTATCAGGAAGACGACCTCTTCGCCCGCGCCGCCGGGATCGAGGCCTACTGGCAGGCGGCCCTGCACAGCCTGCACGACGCCCGCCATGTCATCGACATCCGCAATCTGGGCCTGATCGGCGGCATCGAGCTGCAGCCCCGTTCCGGTGCGCCCACGGCCCGGGCCCTTGAGGCGTTCGAGGCGGCCTTCGACGCCGGCCTGCTGATCCGGGTGACCGGCGACATCATCGCCCTGTCGCCGCCGCTGATCCTCGAGACCGGGCATATTGACCGGATCGTCGAGACCCTGCGGACGGTGCTGGCGAAGGTGGAGTAGGCCTCCCCCTATAGCGCATTCACCGGCAGCTTCAGGAACACCCGGCCGCTCGGCTCGGCCGGCGGCAGCGCCCCGGCGCGGATGTTCACCTGCAGGGACGGCAGGATCAGGACCGGCGGGCTCAGGGTGGCGTCACGGGCCGTGCGCAGGGCGACGAAGGCCGCCGCGTCCACCCCGTCATGGACGTGAACATTGCTGGCCTTCTGCTCGGCCACAGTGGTCTGCCAGACATAGGTCTCGCGCCCCGCCGGCAGGTAGTCGTGCCCGACAAAGATCCGGGTGGTGTCCGGCAGGGCCAGGATCTTCCGGATCGAGCGATAGAGAGTCGCCGCATCGCCGCCCGGGAAATCAGCCCGCGCGGTGCCGTAGTCGGGCATGAACAGGGTATCACCGACAAAGACGGCATCCTCGATCCGGTAGCTGACACAGCCCGGCGTATGGCCGGGCGTGTGCATGACGGAGACTGTCAGGCCGCCCAGCGGGAGTTCGTCGCCCTCGGACACCAGCCTGTCAAAGGCCCCGCCGGACAGATCGACATCGTCCGCTTCGAACAGCGGGGCAAAGCCTTTCTGGATCCGGATGATTTCCGCCCCGATCACGATCCGGGCCCCGGTCTGCGCGCGGATATAATCGGCCGCTGACAGGTGATCGGCATGGGCGTGGGTTTCCAGCACCCACTGCAGGTCCAGCCCCTGCGCGCTGACCGCCGCCAGCACGGCGTCCGCCGAAGCGGTACTGACCCGTGCGGCCTTCGGATCAAAATCCAGCACGGGGTCAATGATCGCCGCGACCCGGGAAACCGGATCGGCAACCAGGTAGCTGACGGTGTTCGTTGCCCTGTCGAAGAAGGCTTGAACCGAAAGGGATGAGGCGGGGGTCTGGGTTTGGGTCATGGCTATATATTAGTCCTTGCTAAATTAGAATCAACTGATATATTGCGTCCATGTTCGATCTTGTGAACGTCGATATCACCCGGCTCGAGGCCAGTGCCACCAGCGCCGCAAGGTTGCTGAAAGCGCTGGGCAATGCGCGACGCCTGATGATCCTGTGCCAGCTCGCCGAAGGCGAACGGTCGGTGGGGCAACTGCAGCCCCGGTCTGGCCTCTCGCAATCGGCCCTTTCCCAGCACCTGGCGGTGCTGCGGGAGGACGGCATCGTGGCCGCTCGCCGCGATGGCCTGACGATCTGGTACCGGATCGAGGACCCCGCCGCGATCCGGGTGGTGACGACGCTCGCCGAGATCTTTTGCCCCCCTGCACCCGAGGCCCGCCCATGACCCGCTCCCTGACTGCGCTGAAGCCTGACGACGTCGCTGACCGACTGGGCCGCGGCACGGCCGTGCTGATCGATATCCGCGAACCCGACGAATATGCCCGGGCCCATGTGGCCGGGGCCCGCTCGCGCCCCCTGTCCACCCTGACGGCCCAGCCCCTGACGACCGAAGCCGGCCGCGACGTGATCTTCACCTGCCGCTCCGGCATGCGCACCGGAGCCTGCGCCGCCCAACTGGCGGACCAGGTTGAGGGCCCGGCCTTCGTGCTGGAGGGCGGGCTGGACAACTGGACCCGGGCCGGGCTGCCCGTGGCCAGGAATGCCGCCGCCCCGATGGAAATGATGCGCCAGGTGCAGATCGTCGCCGGCCTGCTGGTCCTGACCGGCGTGGGCCTGTCCCTGACCGTCCATCCGGGCTTTATCGGCCTCAGCGCCTTTGTCGGAGGAGGCCTGACCTTTGCCGGAGCCACCGGCTTCTGCGGCATGGCCCGCCTCCTCGCCCTCGCCCCGTGGAACAGAGTGGCGGCACGCTGAGATGGACACCGCCCAGATCCTCTATGCCGGCCTCGGCGGCGCGCTGATCGGTCTGCTGCTGACGGTGTTCGGCGGCGGGGGATCGGTGCTGGCCACCCCGCTCCTGCTGTATGTCGTCGGGGTGCGCGATCCGCATGTGGCGATCGGCACCTCGGCCGCCGCTGTCAGCGTCAACGCCCTGATCGGCCTGACCCTGCAGGCGCGGGCCGGCGCGGTGAAGTGGCCCTGCGCCCTGGTCTTCGCCGGCACAGGCCTGGCCGGAGCCCTGCTCGGTGCCGACCTGGCCAAGCGCCTGAACGGACAGACCCTGCTGCTGGGCTTTTCCGTGGTCATGGCCGCTATCGCCCTATCCATGCTGGCACCCCGCAAGAGCGCCGGCGACCCTTCGGTGCGCCTTACCCCGGCCATGACCCTGAAACTCGCCCCGCTCGGCCTCGGCACCGGCCTGGCCGCCGGCTTCTTCGGCATCGGTGGCGGCTTTCTGATCGCACCCGGCCTGATGGCTGCCACCGGCATGACCCTGGCCAACGCCGCCGCCTCGTCCCTCGCCTCAGTCGCCCTGTTTGGCGCTGCGACCAGCCTGAGCTATGCGGCCGCCGGCCTCGTCAGCCTGCCCCTGTTCGCCGCCCTGGTCGCCGGTGGCGGAGCCGGATCCCTGATCGGCATCCCAGTGGCCCGCGTCCTGGCCGGCCACGCCACCCTGGCCCGCCGCAGCTTTGCCGTCATGGTCCTGGCCACGGCCGCCTATGTCGCCTGGAAAGCCCTGCCCGCGGCCGCCGGCTGACCCTCAGGACCGCATTGGTGCAGAGTGACCACACGGGCTTCGCAAGCCCGCCATCCTGCGCTATGCACCGCCCAGCCCGCGCAAATCGCGGCCCGGTAGCTCAGCAGGATAGAGCAGCGCTTTCCTAAAGCGAAGGTCAGGGGTTCGAGTCCCTTCCGGGCCGCCAGCGTTTCCCTTGTTCACAAGGGCTTTGCGCTGTTTTCGCCATGCGGGAAAATGGAACAAACGGGAACAAAATCCCTCCTTCGGGAGGAAAAGTCCCGAAATAGTCCCGAAGCTTGTTCACCGGCTGTTCGCTATCGCCCGAACCCCAATCCGAATCCGGCGAAATTCTTGGATAGATCTCATGTTGCGCGATTTGCGGGCTCGCATGAAGCGGGAGCCTTAAATAGCCTATCAGATTGGATCGGCCTGTGCATCAGCAAGATAACCGCCGATAGGTTGCAGTATAGGTCGAATTTTTGCCCATCTACCGCGATACAAATCCATCCGCTTGTTAAAGTCATCGGCAAGATCAACAGAGAATAGATCATTTACAAATCCATCACCATTTACCTCTTTCAGCGCCGAGTTGATGGTGGATATCGCCTTCGAAACCATAGCCAGCACCTCCGAAGGATCTTCGGTCAGACCAACTTGCCTCATGTAATCGTTAAATATTTCTTGAGGCAGCAACAGCCTAAATGTCGCTGGCGGATCAGCGACGATTTCTGGGATAGCTGGGACGCTCTTTTCGAGCAGTTCGGGCGGCTTGAGCGCTGGAATCCCTATAGAATACCAGGCTGCTGGCCCGACGCCGACATGCTGCCGCTCGGTGTTCTGCAATTGGGCAAGCGTTCGACGTTCTTCACGCCCGACGAGCAGCAAACGCTGATGACGTTGTGGTCGATCGCGCGCTCGCCGTTGATAATGGGCGGCGATTTGCGCAAGCTGGATGGGCCAACGACCGCCTTGCTGACAAACGACGAAGTCTTGGCGGTCAATCAGCGTAGCAAAGACAATCGACCGCTCTTCAATACCGGCGGTCTGATCGCGTGGCACGCGCGTGCGCCTGCCTCGGAGGCCCACTATCTGGCGCTTTTCAACACCCTTGAGTCCAAGGCGACGGTCTCGGTGGACTTGGCGTCGATCAGGGTCACGCGACCTGTGCCCGTCCGCGATCTCTGGGCCCGAAAGGCGGATGGCATTGCCCGGGATCGGCTTGAGCGGGCCCTGCCCGCACACGGCTCAGCTCTTTACCGCCTTGGCTAATCCAGAGGCCAAAGTCGGCCTGGATCCTGGCTGGATGAGCGTTTTCTGGCCTGCGCGCAATTCGCTTTCGCCTTACAGCAGCCCGACCGAGTTCACCCTGCCGCCCGAACCTGCTGCTTGGCTATCGAACCTTGTCTGACGGCGGAGACCACGTCGCCGATGACGATCAAAACGGGACCGCCGGAGGATGGCGCGCCTCGACGTCCAAGTTCAGCCAGCGTCGACACCGTCAATCTTGCAGCGATGGATCCAGCGCTCTCGACAATGGCCACTGCCGTTGTTGCCTCTCGCCCGTGTTCCAGAAGTGCCCTTGCCAGGCCGGAGGCCGCTTCGCCGCCCATATAGACGGCCAGGGTGGCTTCGGGATCGGCCGCCGCTTGCCAGTCACTGACCGCGCCGGCCCCCTCCAGCCGTCCCGTAGCGAAGACCAGGCGTCTCGCCTGACCGCGATGGGTCAAGGGAAAGCCAAACTGGGCTGCCGCAGCGCTGGCCGCCGTAACGCCAGGAACAACGTCTACCGTGAACCCAAAGCGCCGCAGAAACTCCGCCTCTTCTCCGACCCGCCCGAAGATCGACGGATCTCCCCCCTTGAGCCGGACGACCCGCAAGCCCCTGCGCGCGAGGCGAAGGGTCAGTCGGTTGATGGCGTCCTGGCTCATACTGGGTCGGCCCGAGCGCTTGCCCGTTTGAATGCGAATGCAGCCGGGCGGTGCAAGGGCTATGGCATCTTCGG
The DNA here is from genome assembly GCF_003060965.1 of Caulobacter sp. HMWF025. GTDB lineage: Bacteria > Pseudomonadota > Alphaproteobacteria > Caulobacterales > Caulobacteraceae > Caulobacter. Next base: position 45,224 of record NZ_QAII01000144.1, read on the forward strand.
AAATCAGCGCGTCATAGAGCAGGGCCTGGGCATTCTCGACAGCCCGGACCGCGCGAACGGTCATGAGGTCAACCGGACCTGGCCCGGCTCCGACCAGCAGGACGCAACCGGGTTGTGGATCATGCGACATCAGCGCTCTCCCTGATGGCCTTAGAAGAAGCCGAAATCATCCGCGCAATCTCGGGACGGCATGAGCCGCAGTTGGTACCAGCGCCCGTCTGTTGCCCCACGGCCTCCGGCGATGCGGCCCCAGCAGCGATCGCAGCCTCGATCGCTTTTGCCCCGACCTTGAGACAGGCACAGATCAGCGCCCCCCTGTCGGGTTGCGGGCCAGCCGGCCGGCCAAGCAAAAGGGCCGACCGCGCGTCGACACCGAGCGCGGGTGCCGCAAAGAGTTCGACCAGCCAGTCACGCGGCGGCAGCCCGTCCTGGGTCGTCATGAACAGTACAGCGGTCAGCGCCCCGTCCTGCACCCAGGCCTCACGTCGCGAGCCCGAACCCGCATCCTCATAGGACAGCAACGCCCCCACCTGGGCCTTTGATAGCGTCCTGCGAACAGCTTCCCGCTCGGAGGCGTCGCCTCGTCCGGCAAACTCATGCTGCTGGCAGGCCTCATGCGGAAGTCTCCGCCAGATGAGGTTCTGCACAGATGGAGCATCCTGAACTAGGCGCGACAGAAAGAAGCCTCTCCAGGTTTCACGGTAAGGCCGAACTCGGGCCGGGGTATGTTTGAACTCCGGCTGACCAGAGGTCGGGTCCGTATGGGGCGCGATCAGGCCGTTCGACCGCCCCGAGGGCGCGAATGAATCGGTCCAGTGCATGGGCATGAACAGATCGCCGGGGCGCTGTCGATCAGTGACCTTGGCCATAACCACAGCTTCGCCGCGTACCGTCATAACCCGGGCCAGGGCTCCGTCCTTCACGCCGGCAGCCTGGGCGTCGGCCGGATGCATCTCGACAAAGGGCTCGGGCGCGTGACGGCACAGGTCGGCTGCCAACCCGGTGCGGGTCATAGTGTGCCACTGATCGCGGATTCGGCCGGTATTCAAGGAGAGCGGATAGGCATCACTTACCGCCTCCGCCGGTCCCACAGGGCGCGTCGGGATCATTCGAGCGCGTCTGTCAGGGGTCTGAAACTGTCCGTCGGCAAATAGACGCGCCGTGCCCTGACCATCGGCTTTGACCGGCCACTGCACGGGATCCAGTCCGGCATAGCCGTCCGGATCGAGGCGGCTAAGGCCCGACAGGTCGAGCACACGTTCGTCATTTTCATAGGCCGTGAGACGCACCCATTCGCGGAATACGCTGGCCGGACTAGTCCAGCCGAAGCCGTCATGGCCCATGGCTACGGCGACGTCTGAGATAATCTTCCAGTCAGCACGCGCCTGTCCCGGAGCGGCAAACAGCGCGCGTTGACGCGAAATGCGGCGCTCGGAATTGGTGACTGTTCCGTCCTTCTCGCCCCAGGCCAGGGCCGGGAGCTTCACGTGCGCAAAGGCGCTGGTGTCGGTCTCTGCGATACAGTCAGAGACGACCACGAACGGACACCTGGCCAGTGCCTCACGCACCCGGCCGGCGTCAGGCATGGAAACGGCCGGGTTGGTGGCCATGATCCAGATCGCCTTGATCCGCCCGTCATGGACCGCCTCGAACATGTCGACGGCCTTCAGGCCAGGCTTGCGGGTCGTGCCTGGCGCGCCCCAGAAGCGGGCCACGCGATCTCTGTCGGCGGGCTCGAAGTCCATATGTCCGGCCAGGGTGTTGGCCATGCCACCGGTCTCGCGTCCGCCCATGGCGTTTGGCTGGCCGGTGATCGAAAACGGACAGGCGCCCGGCTTGCCGATGCGGCCCGTCGCCAGATGCACATTGAGGATCGACAGACCCTTGGCCACGCCCTGGGCCGACTGGTTGGCGCCCATAGAGAACAGGCTGACCGTCCTGGGGTTGGCCGCGAACAGGTCGTAAAAGGCCAGCAGGTCTTTGAACGCGATGCCGCAGTCAGCGGCGACGGCAGCAGGCGATTGGTCCAGCTCGGCCAGGGCTGCCTCGACACTGTCGAAGCCGCTGACATGGCGGGCCAAATAGCCCCGGTCGATGGCGTGGCGGCGGATCAGGTCTGCGAGTAGTCCGTTCCACAGCCGCACGTCAGTCTGAGGTGCAAGGGCGAGGTGCAGGTCAGCGCCCTCCGCTGTGTCGGTGCGCCGCGGATCGATGACCACATGCTTCTGGCCGCGCGCCCTGGCAGCCTCCATGCGACGGAAGAGAACAGGGTGGGTCCAGGCGGCGTTGTGGCCGCTGAAGACCACCAGATCGGCGAGATCCAGGTCCTCATAGCAGCCCGGCACCAGATCCGCGCCGAAAGCCTGCTTGTGGGCCGCCACGGCCGAGGCCATGCAGAGGCGGCTGTTGGTGTCGATGTTGCCCGAGCCGATGAAGCCTTTCATCAGCTTGTTGGCGACGTAATAGTCTTCAGTCAGCAGTTGGCCCGAAACATAGAAGGCGACGCTGTCCGGCCCATGCCTGGCGATGGTGTCGCTGAAGCGTTTGGCGACCAACGCCGTTGCCTCGGTCCAGGTGACGACGCGACCACCGATTGTCGGCTCCAGGAGCCGGCCCTCAAGACTGACTGTAGCGCCCAGGGCGGTCCCCTTCGAGCAGAGGCGCCCCAGATTGGCCGGATGGGCCGGATCGCCAGCCACTGATACGGCCCTGCCCTCGCGTCCGTCGCGGGCGACGACGGCAGAGACGCCGCAGCCGACGCCGCAATAGGGACAGGCGGTCTTGACCGAAAGGGCGGCAGACCCGTCAGCCATCGGCCCCGACCAGGGTAAGGCTCAAAAGCAGTCGGCCTTCGCGCACCTCCAGCGGTACCACGGGCGTACAACCCCTGCCCCGGTCAGCTCCCATCGGTTCGCCGGTGGCCAGGTCGATGGACCAGTTGTGCAGCGGGCAAGCCACGGCCCGACCGTGGACAATACCCTGGCTGAGCGGCCCGCCCTTGTGCGGACAGGCGTCCATGAGGGCAAAGACCTCACCGTCTCCGGTGCGGAAGATGGCGATGTCGCCGCGAGGGCTGGTCACTCGACGCGCGCCACGACGAGGAACATCGGTAACCGCCCCGACATCGATCCAGGCCGGCTCTTTCACGGGGGCGTTCATGCGGGGGCGAACTCCATCCGGCGGCTCATCGGGGTGAACTCCTCATTGTGGCGGCCGGCCACACGCTCGGCCCACGGATCGATGCGGGCGAAGCGCTGCGAGAAGACAAAGCGGTCGTAGAGGGCCTTGCGCTGGTCCGGATCGGTGAGCCGGACCTGGATGGTCTCCAGACCGACGCGCGCCATCCACTTGTAGACGCGCTCCAGGTACCAGCCTTCCTCGCGATAGAGCTGCATGGCGGCGGCGATGACCCAGACTACCTCATCCTCGGTCCCGACATGGGTCAGAACCCTTGTGCCCTGGATGTGCAGGCCGGCAGCGCCGCCGATATGAATCTCGTAGCCGCTGTCGACGCAGACGACGCCGAAGTCCTTGCAGGTGGCCTCGGCACAGTTGCGCGGACAGCCCGACACCGCCAGCTTGACCTTGGCCGGCGCCCACGAGCCCCAGAGGAACTTCTCCAGGCGGATGCCCAGACCTGTGGAGTCCTGGGTACCGAACCGGCACCAGTCGCTGCCGACGCAGGTCTTGACCGTGCGCAAACCCTTGGCATAGGCGTGACCGCTGACCATGCCCGCGGCGTTCAGGTCAGCCCAGACGGCCGGCAGGTCGTCCTTCTTCACACCCAGCAGGTCGATGCGCTGACCGCCCGTGACCTTGACCGCCGGGATGGCGAACTTGTCGGCGACGTCAGCGATGGCCCGCAGTTCGTCCGGCGTCGTCATGCCGCCCCACAAACGCGGCACCACCGAATAGGTGCCGTCCTTCTGGATATTGGCGTGGACCCGCTCGTTGATGTAGCGCGACTGCTTGTCGTCCCGGTACTCGGCGGGCCAGGCGCACAGCAGGTAGTAGTTCAAGGCCGGCCGGCACGACGAGCAGCCGTCGGGGGTGGTCCACTCCATGGCCTGCATCACTGCGGGCATCGACTTCAGCTCGAGCCCGACAATGGCCTTGCGGACGGCCGAATGCGGATGGTGCGTACATCGGCACATCGGCCTGGGCCCGACCTCGGCCTTGAAGTCATCGCCCAGGGTCAGTTTCAGCACCTGTTCGACCAGCGGGGTGCACGAGCCGCACGAGGCCGAGGCCTTGGTCACCGCCTTGACGTCGTCCAGCGTGGTCAGGCCCTGGCTGGTGATGGCCGAAACGATGGCCCCCTTGCAGACACCGTTGCAGCCGCAGATTTCCTGCGTATCGGGCATGGCCGCAACGGCCGCATTAGGGTCCAGGCCGGAAAGTCCCTCCGTGATGGCCTGACCGAAGATGAGGGTATCGCGGATTTCCGCCACATCCGTCCCGGCCCGCATCAGGTCAAAGTACCAGCCGCCGTCGGCTGCATCGCCAAACAGCACGCTGCCGACGACCTTGCCGTCCTCGATGACGACCCGCTTGTAGACGCCGCGTCCGGCGTCGCGGAACACGATGTCCTCGCAGCCTTCGCCGCCGGCGAACTTGCCGGCCGAGAACACATCGACGCCCGAGACTTTCAGGCGGGTCGAGAGCACCGAGCCCTGATAGCCGCCCTCGCCGTCAGTCAAGCTTTGGGCCAGAGCCCGGCACATGTCCCAGATGGGGGCAACCAGGCCATAGCACTGGCCCCGGTGCTCGACGCACTCGCCCACGGCGAACACGGCTGGATCCGAAGAGCGCATGCCGTCGTCGACGACGACGCCGCGATTGACGACCAGACCGGCGGTGCGGGCCAGGGTGGCGTTGGGACGGATTCCCACAGCCATGACCAGCAAGTCGCAGGGAAGGATGCGGCCGTCTTTCAGCTTGAGGCCGGCAACCTGCCCGTCTTGACCGACGATCTCTTCGGAGTGGGCGCCCAGCACGGTCTCGACCCCACGCTCCAGCAGGGCCTCGCGCAGAAGGAATCCGGCGCTTTCGTCAAGCTGGCGCTCCATGAGAACGTCCATCAGGTGAACGACCGTGGCCCCCATGCCCCGACGGGCCAGGCCGTAGGCGGCTTCCAGGCCAAGCAGGCCGCCACCGATCACCACGGCTCGCGCGTCCGGCTTGGCCGAGGCGGCGACCATGGCCTCGACGTCGTCGAGGTCGCGGAATGTCACCACGCCCTTCAGGTCGGACCCCGGCAGGGGCAGACGGAACGGATCGGAGCCGGTCGCCAGGATCAGCTTGTCGTAGGCCAGCGTCAGCCCGGCCTCGGCCCGCACCGTCTTGCCTTCCAGATCAATCTCTAGGACCGCTCTGCCCGCATGCAGGGCGATGCCGTTGTCGCGATACCAGGCCTCGTCATTGATGACGATGTCGTCGAACGACTTCTCGCCCGCCAACACCGGCGACAGCATGATGCGGTTGTAATTGACGCGGGGCTCGGTGCCGAAGATCGCGATCTCGTAGCGATCCGGATCACGCTTGAGAACTTCCTCGACCGCCCGGCAGCCGGCCATGCCGTTGCCGATGACGACCAGGCGCTCCCTGGGAGAATTGCTCATGTCTGTGCTCGCTGGGTCTGAGGACGAGGCGTCGATGGCCGGGGCGTCAGGCTGCGGGGGAAGCCCCACAATCGGCGCGTCTTCAAGCCGCGCGCCGGGCGTAGAGGAACTCGATCACCCCGGCGCGGGCGTGGACATAGACAGGGTCTTCGGCCACGGCCAGGCGGTCTCTGGGCCGGTCCAGGGTCACTGGAAGAATGTTGCCGATGCTCGCCCTGGGACCATTGGTCATCATGACAATGCGATCAGACAGCAGCACCGCCTCATCGACGTCGTGGGTGATCATCAGCACCGTATTCTTCAGTGCCGTCTGGATCTCCATGACGCTGTCCTGCAGGTGGGCGCGGGTCAGGGCGTCCAGGGCACCGAATGGCTCGTCCAGCAGCAGGACCTTGGGCTGCATGGCCAGGGCACGGGCGATGCCGACCCGCTGCTTCATGCCCCCCGAGATTTCCGACGGACGCTTGTCCATGGCGTGGGTCATCTTGACCAAATCGAGATTATGCTCAGTCCACGCCTTGCGCTCGGCAGCGGACTTCACCCCCCGGAACACCTTGTCGACCGCCAGGCTGACGTTCTCGCGCACAGAAAGCCAGGGCAGCAGCGAGTGGTTCTGAAACACCACGGCCCGCTCGGGGCCAGGGGCCTCGACGGCCTCGCGGTCCAGGATCACCGCCCCCGTGGTCACCGGGATCAGGCCGGCCACCACATTCAACAAGGTAGACTTGCCGCAGCCCGAATGTCCGATGATCGAAACGAACTCACCCTGGTCGACCTGCAGGTTGATATCGCACAGCACCTCTGAACGGGCCGAGCCCTTCTGGAAGGTGACGCCAACGCCCTCGATGGAAAGATAGGCCTTGCCCATGGTCGTGTTCCTTCAGCTCAGCGCGCTGCCGCGCGAGACGATGCGCCCGGCGAGGGCGACGATGCGATCGAGGAAGAAGCCGGTCAGACCAACCCAGGCCAGGGCCACGACGATGTCCGAGATGCGGCCGGAATTGTACTGATCCCAGATGAAGAAGCCGACGCCGACGCCGCCCAGCAGCATCTCAGACGCGACGATGGCCAGCCAGCTCATCCCGATACCAATGCGCAGACCGGTAAAAATGTAGGGCGTGGTGGCCGGCAGCAGGATCTTGAAGAAGTACTCGGCCGGCGACAGCCTCAGCACCCTTGCGACATTGCGATAGTCGTCGGGAATATTGCGTACGCCTACTGCTGTGTTGATGATGATCGGCCAGATCGAAGTGACGAAAATCACGAACAGGGCCGACGGCTGGGCCTGCTGGAAGGCCGCTAGGGAGATCGGCAGCCAGGCCAGGGGCGGCACGGTCCGCAGCACCTGAAAGATCGGGTCCAGGCCGCGATGTGCCCAGCGATTGGCCCCGATCAGCACACCCAGCATCACGCCGCAGACCGCCGATAGCGAAAAGCCCACGCCGACACGGCTGAGACTGGTCAGAACGTGCCAGAAAAGACCCTTGTCGACACCACCCCGGTCAAAGAATGGATCGGTAATCAGGTCCTTCGACTCGATCCAGATCCGTTGCGGCGACGGCACGCCGGTGTAGGAATCTCCTGCAGCCCCCTGCCAAAGTGCGAGCAGGACCAGCAGGGTGACGGCCGGCGGAATGACCGCCGCCGCCACGCCCCTGCCCTGGCGGCCCAGTTCAGACAACCGCGAGGCCCTAAGTTCGCCGGTCGGTGCCGTGGATGGTACCGTAGAAGGGGTCTCGTTCAGGGGCGCAGGCACCGGCTGGGCCTCCACGAATGAGGGCTTGGGAAAGGTCATGTGCGTCCCCTTTCCCTAGACCAGCTTCTTGATAGGCTGGCTGGCCAGATAGGCACCGGGATTGGCGGGGTCGAACACCTTGCCGTCAAAGAACCGCTCGACACCCCGGCTATCGCCGGCCGGGCCCGACTGGCCGATCGACTTGGCCGCTGCACGCCAGATGTCCGAGCGGTTGACCTTGTTGACCAGCGCCTGAGTGTTGGTCTTCTGCGGCAGCACGCCCCAGCGGATATCCTCGGTCAGAAACCAGAGGTCATGGGACTTGAAGGGGAAGCTGGCATTGTCAGCCCAGAACTTCATGCGGTGGGGCGAGTTCTTCAGAATCCGGCCGTCACCATAGTCCACCGTGCCCTGCAGGCGGGGCAGGATGTCGCCCATCGGCACGTTGACGTACTGGCGTCCCGAGACGATCGAGCACATGGCGGGAAGGTTCGAAGCCTTGTCGCACCAGAGCTGCGCTTCCTGCACAGCCGCCGTGAGGGCCTCGGCAGCGCGTGGATACTTGTCGACCCACGCGGCCCGCATGCCGAGTGCTTTCTCCGGGTGGTTCATCCAGAGTTCCGAGGTCACGCAGGCCGTATAGCCGACCTTCTGGTTTACGAGCTGGCCGTTCCAGGGCTCGCCGACACAGAACACGTCCTGGGTGCCCGCCTTCATGTTGGCCACCATCTGAGGCGGCGGAATGACGATGGTCGAGACGTCTGTCTCCGGGTTGATGCCTCCGGCGGCCAACCAGTACCGAACCCAGAGGTCGTGCGTTCCGCCCCGGAAGGTCATCGCCACCTTGGCCATGTTGCCCGATGCCTTGAGCTGGGCGAACTTGGCCTTTGCACCGGCGCTGTTCAGGCCAACCTTGACGGCCTTGAGGTCGTTCCCAACCGAGATGCCCTGGCCGTTGGTGTTCAGCCGGGCCAGGATGTACATCGGCGTCGGTGCACCGCCCGTGATCGCGCCCGTGCTCATCAGATAGGGCATGGGCGACAGGATATGGGCCCCGTCGATACCGCCGCGGTCAGAGCCCAGAACGAGGTTGTCGCGCGTAGCCCCCCACGAGGCCTGCTTCAGGACCTCAACATCGGGGAGGCCATGTTTTGCAAACAGCCCGCGTTCCTTGGCGATGATCAGGGGCGAAGAATCCGTCAGGGCAATGAAGCCAAGGCGAGCCTTGGCGACCTCGGGCCCGGCACCAGCAGCGTGCGCCCCGGCCGGGAACGCCGCCTTGACGGCAGCCATCGTGGCGGCGGCCGCAAAAATGGCATTTCGGCGCGTCAGGCCCTCGGGCGCAGTGGCGGCCGGGTTCTGGGTCTTGTCGGTCTTGGACATGATCTTGGATCCCGTCTGATCAGAGCTTGTATTCGAGGGTGAACCAGGCTTTCGAACGCGAGGCCGGTGGCGTCAGCGTGCCGAGCGGCAAGGTCTTTTCCCGCTCGAAATCGGCGTACTTGAACTGGATCGAGAGCTTGGTGGTCAGGGCCGCGGTGAACTGAACGCCCCATTCGTGACCAAGGTCAGCGCCAGTCTTCTGGTCATTGAAGTCGTGATACCGGACCAGGACATCGCTGTTGAAGAAGTAGGTTCGACGGAAGCGCGGCTTGACGTTGATGCTGAAATTCAGGTCCTCGAGACCGTCCGCAAAGCTCTTGTTGCCACCCGTCGAAACAAAGGCATCGGACCATCCGTTGAACGCGTGAACGGTCGCGAGCGGCGTGGTGAAGCCCCGAGTGCCGTTACCCTCGAGGGACTCGTAACCCAGCTTGGCCGTATAGATGTCAAACGTTCCAGCGATATCACCGCTGACATAGTCGAGCTCGTAGGCCGCTGTATTGCCGTGATAGTCGCTCTGCCGGGCGAAGGTGGCATTGTAGGCGAGCTGGTAGAGGCCCACCCAGGTCTTGCCCGAAGCCTTGCCGCCCTTGGTGATCGACGAATTGATGGCCGAGTTACCGAAATCCAGGGCGTAAACAAACCCTTGCAGGCGCAGCGCCTCGGCCGGAGACCAGGTGACGTTCAAAAGGTGGCTATCGCTGTCCCAGTCACGCAGTTCGCCGAGAATACGATTGACGTGATTGATGTAGGCGTAGGTCCCCTTGACCCGGCCCAGGGCGAAATCGGCGCGAACACCATCAAAGGTCTGCTCGTCCTGGCGCCAGCCGACGTTACCCACAAAGCGCTGGTCATCCAGAAGGATGCGCTGACGGCCCGCCGTGACCTGCAGGAATGCACCGGGGGTCCAGATGAGTTGCAGTCGGTTGAGCTCGGTGACGTCCGGATCGTTGACGACCGGGTAGCGAGCCTTGTCGGCACCGTTCAGCGGTGCCGTCGTCGCGCCGGGAACATTGACCGCGTAGTGTTCTTCGCCTGCCTGGCGGACATCCTCGAACTCGACGAGGCCGCGGAAACCCATGAAGTCGGCCGTCTCCCAACCCAGACGTGTACGGACCGTCAGAGCCGATGCCTGGTCCTTCAGGGTCGCCGTGCGGGTCTGGTCCACGCTCTCGTATCGGGCGCGGATTTCCATGATGATCTTGCCGGCCGCAATCTGGTCGCTGATCGTCGGCGGAGGCAACGGAGGGGCGGGAGGCTCCACAGCGTCTGCGAGCTCAATTGCCGCCGGCTCGGCCGCAACGGGTTCAGCTGCAGGACCTGACTCCGCAGCCGGGGTCGGAGCCGGCGGCGGAACAGGATCGGGAACGGTCTGGGCGCTGGCTGAACCTGCGCAAATCAAGCCGGCGACGCCTGCAAGCAGGACGATCTTGGTGCTCATTCTTTTCATGCCTTCATCCCCCAAGGCCAAAAAAAAACGCCCGGCGAGACCGCGCTGGCGATCTCTCCGGACGTCGTTGTCCATTCCATACCGGCGATTGCGTCACCGCCGGCGACCCTCTCGGGCCTGCGCGGAACTTCGTTGTCCCGCGTGTCGATGTCAGGGAAGTGCCGAAGCCGGTCCGGAGACAATTGAAAAACAGGCCCTCAGGGGAAAGGCCCCGAAAACAACCCGCTATTGCACAGCGGGAAGGCAAGTTTCAGCAGGCGGCTGCATGCATTTCGCGCTGAATGGCCTGCGCGCGGTGGACGGGTTCGATAACGTCAGGGCTGCAATCGGCGGATGGGAAAGCTTGCTGCGTAGGCAGATGCCGATTCCGGGGTGAATGCCTTGCCATCGAAAAGGACGAGGGGGGGCGCGCTGACGCTGTCTGCGAACGCGACGGCGGGATCAAGGCTTGGACCGAGCGAAGCGACAGCCGCGCGATAGAGATCCGGTCGATAGACCCGATCGGCTATGCCACCAAAGTCCCCATCCGGGGCAACCTGGCCCCAGCGGGCCATTTGCGACAGAAACCACAGGGCATGCTCCCGACGAGGCAGGCCCGCGCCTGAGGCATGAAAGACAACCTCGTTCTCCAGGGCCCAGGCGATAGACGCAGCCGGTGCCCCTATGTGCTGAGGCAAGGCGAGCAGCTCAACAAGATCCCCGCGATTGGCGCGGTCGTCAGCCCAGACTGACGCCCTGATGAGCGCCCTGAGCGCGGCGCGGAGTTCGTCCGGATAGGTTTCGGCCCAATGAGCGGTGAGGCCGAAGACCTTGTCGGGAGATCCAGGCCAGAACTCCGAAGCCTTGATCAGCACCTCCCCGAGCCCTTCCTGAACGGCAACGGCATTCCAAGGAGCGCCCACACAGAAGCCGTCGATCAGGCCTGATCTCAGTTGCTCCACCATGCGAGGGGGGGGCGTGACGACCAACCGGACGTCACGGTCTGGGTCAATTCCCGCCTGCGCCATCCAATAGCGCAGCTCATAGGCATGCATCGAGTAGGTGAAGACCACCGCAAAGGTCAGCGGCGGCTCGCCGCGCGCCCGGCGCTGTTCTATTAGCTGCGCGAGGGACCTTGCCATGGTGGGGCGCTGCTGCATGCCCTCGGGATCAATCTGCCTCAGAGCCTCTGCAAGGCCGGTTGAAACCGTGATGGCGCTACCGTTCAGGTTCAGACTGATCGGCGCAATCATCGATACGGCGTCGCCCGCCGCCCCCACGGTCGAGGCCAGGGCCATCGGTGCCAGCATGTGCGCGCCATCCAGCGCCCCGACCGTAACCTTGTCCCGCAGGGTCGCCCAAGAAGCTTCGCGGTTCAGGCTGACCTCCAGCCCTTCCTCGGCAAAAAACCCCAGGGCCCTGGCCACCACCAGCGGCGCGCAATCGGTCAGCGGGATGAAGCCCAGCCGCAGGTCAGCAAGGCCGCTCACCAAGCGTCCCCTTTCAGAATGCCCGCGAAGGCTATCAGGTCGGCGGCCACCGTGCCGATCGGCCGCCCCTTGTCCATGGCCAGCTTCCGCAACAGGCGGTAGGCCCCGTCCTCGTCGAGCCCCCGCTCCTTCATCAGCAGCCCCTTGGCCCGTTCGACCGTCTTGCGCGACTCCAGATCTGCCTTGGCTTTGGCCAGATCACCCCGGAGCTGCTGGGTCAGCGCAAAACGGCTCATGGCCACATCAAGAATGGGCCGTACCCGCGCAGGGGCCAGGCCATCGACGATGTATGCCGCGACTCCGGCCCGAACCGCCTGCTCGGCGAGGCCGGGTTCAGAGCGATCGACAAACATCACGACAGGGCGTGGATTGTTGTGGCCAGACTCACGCAAACTCTCGAGCGTATCGCGGTCAGGGCTGTCGGCGGCGATCACGACGACGTCCGGCGCGAAACCCGCGACCTCCCGCTCGTCAAAAAGCGAGGCCTGTCGCACCTCTAGGGGGTCGATACCCTGTAGACCCTCAGCCACCAAAGCTGCTCTCGCCGGATCGGGGTCGATGACCAGTACGCGCATGGCGCATGCCTAGGACTCCCTAACCCGGGCGGATAGTTCCGCACCGAAGCCGAATGGTGCAATCATCGGGATGCTTGTTTTACTCGCACACCTGCCCCAAACCCGTGCAGACAACCACGGGGCTGGCAAGCGCCAGACGCCGACCCCGTCGCGCAAGAGGGCTGGCAGCAGAATGCGTTCAGCCATACGTCGCCTTCCCTATCCGGGGTATGGAGGATCGCAGCGCTGGCGGGGCGGGGATTTAGCCTGGATAACGCCTCGTGACTTACGCTTCAGCCGTGCGCTCGAAAAGCGGCGGTCACCACCGACTAGGCCACCATCTAATGGATTGAACTGAAAGGACGCCGACATGGCTTTGCTCGACGGGCTCAAGGCTGACCAACTGACTGCGCGCAAGTTGAACGACCGTCTGAAGGCTGACCTGCTCACCACTTTGATCGGCGAAGCCACGCAGATCACGACTGAAGAATTCAAGCGCGGCGTGACGGAAGTCACTGACGAAAAGGTTGTCGCCACCGTCGCAAAGTTCCTGAAGAACACCAAGCTGACGCTGGAAAACCTTTCGACCGAACGCGCGCGTCTGATTGAAGCCGGTAGCGATGCCTCGAAGGTGGACGAGCGGAGCAAGGCGGCGGAAGCCGAACTGGCGATCCTGTCCTCGTATGGTCCAAAGCAGATCACGGAATCGGAACTGCGTGACGCCATCAATGACTTCCGGGCCAGGAACCCCGGCGCCAACGTCGGGGCGATCATGGCCCACCTGAAGACGAGCTTCGGCGGTCAGTATGACGGCAAGACAGCCAGCCTGTTGGCCAAGGCCTGAATTGGCAACAAGGGCGCAGTCTCGCGGCGGGACTGCGAGGCAACGCTCTGTTCATGGGCGGATCGTGGCTGAAGGGGCCGTCGCGATCATGAACCGCAACCCGCGACCCAGGGTCTGATACTTCTCGCGGCCTCATCACATGGCGGCTTCCGCTCCCACGTCGCGTCAGGTGCGGAAGTTCGCACAGCTCCAAAAAGCAGAGGTTCAGGACGGCGCGGGCTCACGCTAACGTGCTCGCGGCTTCCGCCGTCCTGGCCTGCACGACATCTGCACCGAGACAATGTCGGCTCTGCATCTGGCGCGCGCTGCCGCTTGATCCAGCTGCTGCATCTACGGGACCTCATCATTGAGGTCCTTGGACACCATGCGAAAACTACTCAAAGCTCGCCCGGGCCTGGCCGCCAAGGCCGCGATCACCGCCGCTCTCGTGGCAACCATTGACCAGCTGTTTTATGGCCACGAGCCCGGCCTGAACCTGGGGCTCCTGGGATGGGTTCTGAGCGCGACTGCGCTGGCCGCGTTCCCGGCCCTGCGGCGCGATCGGCGCGGCCTCATCGCCATCGCGATCGCGGCCTGCATGGCAATGCTCCTTCTCGAGCGCCCGACCGTCTCAGTGACTGTATTCCTGTTTGTTGCTCTGGGCATGGCGACGCTGTCGCCCCGTGCGCCCGGTGACTACGATGCCTGGCGGTGGGCCCAACGCCTGGTCGTTGGCGCGGCGCGCGGGCTGTTGCGTCCCTTTGCAGACCTTCGCCGACTGTACGTCCAGCGCCTTGGTCGACGGTCGTCCCGGCCGAGCTGGACGAAGCTGTCCACCCTGATCCTGCCTGTAGTCGGCGGGATGGCCTTCCTGGCCCTGTTCACCGCAGCCAATCCGATCATCGAAGCCAGACTCTCTGCCCTCCGGTTTCCGCGCCCGGACCTTGCGCGTGGCGTGTTCTGGCTGGCGACCGCCGGAATGCTATGGGGTTTCCTGCGACCGCGAGGCCCGCGCAGCGCGTTCTCCCCGCCCGACGGCCGAGGCGACCTTCAGCTTTTCGGGGTTACCCCGGCATCCCTGACCCTGTCCCTGGGGGTGTTCAACGCCCTCTTTGCCCTGCAGAACGGACTGGACGTGGCGTTCCTGTGGAGCGGTGCGCCCCTGCCCGCCGGCGTGACCCTGGCCGAGTACGCGCATCGTGGCGCCTATCTGTTGATCGCCACCGCGATCCTGGCGGGTGCCTTCGTGCTGTTTGCGCTTCGACCGGGCTCGATCGCGACCAACCGACCAATGGTGCGGCGGATGGTCGTGCTGTTCGTCGCCCAGAACCTCCTGCTGGTGGCCTCAAGCGCCCTGCGTACGGTGGACTATGTCGAGGCCTATGGCCTGACCCGCTTGCGGATCTCGGCCCTGGCCTGGATGGGACTGGTCGCAGTAGGCCTGATCCTGATCTGCGTGCGGCTACTGCGGGACAAGAGCTCGAGCTGGCTGATCAACACCAACGTCGTGGCCGCAGCCCTGGTGTTGTTGGGGACCAGCGTGATCGACCTGGGTGCCGTCGCCGCCGACTGGAACACCCGGAACGCCCGCGAGATCGGCGGCCAGGGCCCGCCGCTGGACCTTGGCTATCTGGCCAGTCTGGGCGGTTCGGCCCTGGTTCCGCTGACGACACTGGAAAACCGCCTGCCGTCGACACCGCAACGCGCGGCAATTACGGCCACCCGCCTGAGGTTGACGGCCGACCTGCACCGGAAGCAGACGGACTGGCGCACCTGGTCCTGGCGCGACAAGCGCCGGCTGAACGACGCACAGGCCCTGGCGAGCAGGCTTCGCTTGCCGGTCCAGGCACCTGTGCCGTTGACCGGCGCGTCGCAACCCGGAACATGAGCCCATGCCGCACCGGATCCTCATCGTCGACGACGACCCGCATATCCGCCAGCTCCTGGTCTTCGCCCTGGAGAAGGCCGGTTTCACCACCTGCGAGGCGTCGGACGGGGAAGCCGCTCTGGAGAAGGCTGCGGAGGCCGCGCCGGATCTGGTTGTCCTGGACATCAATATGCCGCGCATGGACGGACTGGAGGTCTGTCGCCGACTGCGGGCGGAAGGCGACCTGCCAATTCTGTTCCTGTCGTCGCGCGACGAGGAGATCGACCGCGTGCTGGGGATCGAGCTGGGTGCCGATGACTATGTGGTCAAGCCGTTCAGCCCCCGCGAAGTGGTCGCCCGCGTCGGCGCGATCCTGCGCCGGGCGCGCGGCGGCGGGAAGGCCGATCCCGGGAGCCGGCTGGCCCGGGGCCGTCTCAGCCTGGATCACGAGGGCTGGAGCGCCGCCTGGGACGGGGAGGAACTCGCGCTGACCGTCACCGAATTCAGTATCCTGCGCACCCTGGCGGCCGTTCCCAGCAAGGTTTTCAGCCGCGACGCCATAATCGACCGTCTGCGCGGGCCGGGTTTTGCGATCACCGACCGTACCGTGGATAGTCATGTGCGCAACTTGCGGGCCAAATTCGCCGGCCTGGGTGGCCATGACGTGATCGAGACCCGGGCCGGGGTCGGCTATCGCCTCGGGGCCTGTCTGGGTGGGCCGGCTTGATCGTCGCGCTCAAGGCTCTGGCCAAGCGCCGGTGGCCGCGCCTGAGGCTGCGAGTCATCCTGTTCGCGGTGCTGTTCTTTGCCGCCGCCATGCCCGGGATCAGCGCGATCTTCCTGCGCGTCTATGAGAATACCCTGGTGCGTCAGACGGAGGCCGAGCTGGTGGCCCAGGGCGCGGCCCTGTCAGCCGCCGCCTCCCTCGCCTGGCCGGGTGGGCCGCCCGAACGCCCGATCGATCGCAACGTGCCCGGCTACTACGCTCCGGAGCCGACCACGATCGACCTGCGCACGTCCCAGGTCATGCCCGAACGGCCCGCTGCACGCGCGACTTCAAGAGCGGTCGATCCCGCTTCGATCGCCGTCGCGCGTGGCATCGATCCGCTGATCGAGCGTACGACGCGCACGACTCTCGCCTCGGTCCAGATCCTCGACCGCCAGGGGCTGGTGGCGCGTGGCCAGGGAGTCGGTGGTGATCTCTCCGACCTGCCAGAGGTCAGGACAGCCCTGGCCGGCGCGCCGCGTTCAGTGATACGGCGCAACGGCGACTATCGACCCAGTTACAGCTTCGAATGGCTTAGTCGCGCCTCCGGCGTGCGCCTGCACCATGCCCGGCCCATCGTCGTGGGCGACCGGACAGTTGGGGTGATCCTGCTGTCACGCTCGCCCCGGGCACTGTTCCGCGGCCTCTATGAAGATCGGGGCAAGATTGCACTGGGCGTGGCCGGAATCTTCGCTGTTCTGGTGGTTCTCTCGGGTCTGGTTTCGCGCGGCGTGACGCGGCCAATCGAGGCGCTGAGTGCGGCCTCGCGCGAAGTGGCAGCCGGCAGGGGCGATCTGCCGGAAACACCGCCCACGGCGGCCGTCGAGATCCAGGCGCTGTACGAGGATTTCCGCGCCATGGCCCACGCGATCGATCGCCGATCGGGCTATCTGCGCGACTTTGCCGCCGCAGTCAGTCACGAGTTCAAGACCCCTCTGGCCGGCATCGCGGGTGCCGTGGAACTGTTGCAGGACCATGGAGAGGCCATGAGCTCCGTCGAACGTCGCCGGTTCCTGGAGAATGCTGCGGCCGACACGGTGCGGTTGTCCAAGCTGGTCACGAGGTTGCTGGATCTGGCGCGCGCCGACATGGCCCGACCTGAAGCCGGGGTGGCGATCGCCCTGGAGGGACCGATCCGCCGCGCTACAGACGCCTTCAACGGCGCGTCCTTCACCGTCGAGCTCGCCCTGCCCGCCGGCCTGCCGTCCGTGGCGGTCCCGGAAACCACGCTCGACTCCGTGCTCGGGGTGCTGCTCCAGAACAGCCGCCAGGCCGGTGCGCGACAGGTCGCCATTTCGTCCAGGCAGACCGCAAATGCCGTGATCCTGCATCTGGCTGACGATGGTCCTGGCGTGCCCCTGGCGGATCGTGGCCGGCTGTTTGAGCCCTTCTTCACCAGTCGCCGTTCCGAGGGCGGCACGGGCCTTGGTCTTCCGATTGCGCAATCGCTACTGGCGGCCAGTCACGGCGCGATTTGCCTGGCCGAGAGCCTGGAGGGTACAGCCTTCGACATCACCCTTCCCTTGGCATCGGCCTAGCCGTCTGCACCGCTTCTCGACATCGCCCGCCATCTCGCCTGCACGACGCTCCGCCAATCTCCCCCCGTCAAAGCGGAGGACACGAGATGGATGGATCGCAGGCCCCGCCTACCTATCGACTGAGCGTTCGCGCCGAGGCGTGCGCCTGGCGCTGGACCGTCCTGCAAGGAGAGACCCTGGCGATGCAGGGCGAGGCGTTGACCGTAGATGATGCGCTCAGGGTCGGAGACCTGGCCGCCGGGCTTCACGCGGCGTTGCGCCGGATTGGTCGACGCAGGTTCTGACGTGGCCGCTGCGCCTGGATCAGACATCGAGTCTGCGCCAGGCGGCGGACATCCGCCGCCGGTCAGTTTCGCGCGCCTGCAACGCACAAAGAACTTCGATGCACCACCGGAGTAGGGTCTTCCCTTCAGCGCCATGGCGGTACAAGCTTAGCGTGCGGCGGGAGCGAGAGTGCGCGGCGCGTAGTGTTCAATTCTTGAGTCCGACGCCCGCCGCGATGAAAGCCTCCTTCGCATGCTGACTCTCGCCCAGGTGGAGGCCATGGCGCCTGACCAGTCGGCTCTGGCAGCGGCGTCCAAGCTACTGAAGCCTTCGGCCTGGCCGCTACTGGCCCGCGACGCCGCAACGAGCGTGGTCTGGGGCGAGGCCCAGGGATCAGGTAGCGCGCCGTACCGCCTGATGTTCGATCCGGCAGATCGCGGCCACAAGTGCAGCTGTCCCAGCCGCAAATTCCCGTGCAAGCACGTGCTGGCCATGATGTGGCAGTTCGCTGAGCATCCCGACCGCTTCGCTGTCGGCGAACCCGAGCCCTGGGTCGCCGAATGGCTGTCACGCCGACGTCCAGGATCTGGCCGCCCCGCGGGAAAACCGGCGGACGCCAATGCGCCCGCGCCTTCGATGGCCGCGCTCGATCCAGCCGAGGTGTCGCCCGGTGACCCCGCGAGCCAGGCTCAGGCCGAGGCGCAGGCCGCCCAGCGGCGGGCCAGGGCCGAGGCGGCGCGCGAGGCTTCGGTCACCGCCGGACTGGAAGCCCTGGACGTCTGGATCGGCGACCAACTGAATACGGGTCTGGCCAGTTTCATCCAGCGCGCCCAGACCACCTGCCGTACGGCAGCCCAACGTCTGGTGGACGTCAAGGCACCAGGACTGGCCGCGCGACTTGACGCCTTGCCGGGAGCCCTGCTGAGCCGTCCCGAGCCCCTGCGGCCCGACTTCCTGCTGGCCGAGTTGGGCCGGCTGCATCTGATCTCGGCGGCGTGGCGGCGGCGCGAAGGACTGGACCAGGCCCTGGTCGACGACCTGCGCCGGAGCATCGGCTGGAGCGTCCGCCGCGAGGACACCCTGAACGATCCGACCGTTCCGCGCTGGGCGGGCGAATGGCTGGTCGCCGGGACACGCACGGTGGTCCAGCCCGATCGCCTGCGCCGCACCGAGACCTGGCTCACCACCGCCGATCCCGCCGCTCAAGCCCCCCGCGCCGCCGTGCTCCTGGATTTTACGCCGGTGCAGGTAGGGGCCGGTGAGGCGATCCCGGCGGGCGAGCTGTTCAACGCCGAACTGGCCTTCTATCCGTCGAGCGCCCCGCTGCGGGCCCTGGTCGCCGTGCGCGGTCCGGCCCTCGCCACCCGAATGGCACCGCAGGGGGGGGCCAGTTTGGTCGAGGCCCTCGCGGCCCATCACGCGCGGCTGGCGGCCCTGCCGTGGCTAGGCGATGACCTGCTGGTAGCGGGCTCGGGCCGCATCGTCGAAGCAGACGGGGCCCTGTGGGCGGTCGATCCCGATACCGACAGGGGCCTGCGCCTGGCTGTCGAGCAGAACCGTGCCGCTTCGCCACTGCTGGGCCTGACTCTGTCGGGTCTGGCCGGCGTCTGGGATGGCCAGATCCTGACCCTGCTGTCGGCCTCGACGCCGCACGGCCCCTGGTTTGCCGACTCATGAGCGAAACGGCCGACTGGAAACGCCTCGACGGCGCGCTGTCGCTGGGCCTGTCCCGCCAGCCCCTGCCGCCCCTGGCCGGAGCCGAGGGACTGGACGAACCCGCCCGCGCCTTGGCGGTCCTGACCCTGCTGGGCCAACGAGCGCGCCTGGCGGAGCCTCGCGGCCTGCAAGGTCTGGCAACGGGCTCTCGCCTTCCTGACGATCCCCGTCCCATGCTGGATCCGAAGGCCCGAGAGGCCCTGCTGCGTCTGGACCGACGGCTGGACGCCGAAAGCCGCCGCCGCCTGGCCCCGCTTGTTCTGGCCGCCATCGGAGCCTCCGGCCAGCGCCTTCATCCGTTCGACCTTCCCAATCTGGACGCCCTGTTGAGGCAGGGCGGCACGGCGCTGGGGCCCGTCGAGCGCGCGTGGCTGGGCTGGACCGGCGCGAGTGCACCGGGTGCGTCCGATCCCGAGGGCGGTGCGGCCGACCGGCTGGGTGCCTTCCGCCAGGCCCGTCGCAAGGATCCCGCCGCCGCTCGCGAAGCCCTGGCCTTCAGTCTGTCGAGCGAGCCGGCCAAGCTTCGGGCCGAGTTGGTGGGCAGTCTGGGCGTTGGCCTGAGCCCCGACGATGCACAGTTCCTGAACACCTGCCTGGGCGACCGCGCCCAAAGCGTGCGCGAGGCGGCCACCGCCCTGCTGGCCCGACTGCCAGGCGCGCCCGCCTATGAGGATAGGCTCGCCCTGGCCCGTGCCTGCCTGGGCGTCGAGACCAAGGGCTTGCTGCGCAAAATCCGTCGGCTGACCTTCAAGCCGCCGAGCGGCGACCGCCACGCTGCCGCGACCCTTTTCCAGGGCTTTGGCCTGTCTTCCCTGATCGACGGATTGGGGTTTGAGCCCTTGGAGCTTCCCGAGGCCGCCGCAGGTATCCAACCCGCCCTGCCCCTTCTGGCCCGCGCGGCCCTGCTGGACGGGGAACCGGCCCTGGCCGCGGCGTTCCTGACGCGGCTTGAGGATCCTGTCTGGCCCGCCGACCTGTTGAGGCTGCCACTGGATGCCCAGTTGCTAAACGGCGAGACCCGGCAAACCGTGCTGTCGGCCAGCCTGACGCATGAGGTCCGTTTCGATCCTCTGCTGGAGGGCTTCAACCTGGCAGAGTTCCTGGACGGCCCGATGTCCCGCGACCTGGCTGAGAGGCTCATCGCCAGTCAGCCCTGGCGGCGCTGGCTGAACGACGTGATCCAGCTGGTCGTATCCAGCGACAGGTTCGATCCCGACCCTGTCCTGCTGCGGGCCGTGGCCGCCATGCCGTGGCAGGTGGCCCGTGCCGTCACTGATGCATTGGCCGCGATCCCGCCGGCGCGCCAACCCAAGACCGCTGCCTACCTGGCCTTCCTGGCCCGACTGGCCGCTCCCTCCAAACCGTCCGAGCCTTCGGAGACGCCCGTTGTCTGATCCTTCCCACCAACTTCGGCTGGCAGCCGAAGATCTGTTCGCGCTCGAACTGGCCGCTCTCGCCAAGGACGACGGGCGACCACGGCCCGAGGGCTGGAGAATGTCGCCCCAGGCCGTGGTCACCTATCTTCTGGGCGGCAAGGCCAAGGACGGCACAACGATCAGCGCCAAGTATGTGGGCAACCGTCGTCTGATCGAGACGGCCGTCGCAACCCTGGCCACAGACCGCGCGCTCTTGCTGCTGGGCGTGCCGGGAACGGCCAAGTCATGGGTGTCGGAACACCTGGCCGCGGCGGTCTCCGGTTCGTCCCAGCGCTTGATCCAGTGTACGGCCGGCACCGACGAAACCCAGATCCGCTACGGCTGGAACTACGCCATGCTGCTGGCCCAGGGACCATCGCGCGCCGCCATAACCCCTACGCCGCTGATGCGGGGCATGGAGGACGGAGCCATCGTGCGGCTGGAGGAGCTGACCCGTATGGGTGCCGACGTGCAGGACACCCTGATTACGGTTCTGTCGGAAAAGATGCTTCCAATCCCCGAATTGAACGAGGCGGTCCACGCCCGGCGCGGCTTCAACGTGATCGCCACCGCAAACAATCGCGACAAGGGCGTGAACGACCTCTCGGCTGCGCTGAAACGCCGTTTCAACGTCGTGGTCCTGCCGCTGCCGTCCAGCTTCGAGAAGGAGGTCGGAATCGTCTCCAAGCGTGTGGCCGAACTGGGCGCTAGCCTGGCCCTTCCTCCGGTCAAGTCGGCCACCGCCGAGATCGAAAGGGTGGTGACCCTGTTCCGTGAGTTGCGCTCCGGCGAGACCGCCGACGGTCGCATGAAGCTGAAGTCGCCCAGCGGCACCCTGAGCACGGCCGAGGCGATTGCCGTAACCATCGGTGCCTGGGCCGAGGCCGGCCACTTTGGCTCCGGCGTGATCAATGCCGAAAGTCTGGCGGCCAACATCGTCGGGGCCGTCGTCAAGGACCCAGTGCAGGACGCCGTGGTACTGGCCGAGTATCTCGAAACGGTGGTCAAGACCCGCAAGG
Source organism: Caulobacter sp. HMWF025 (assembly GCF_003060965.1). Lineage (GTDB taxonomy): Bacteria > Pseudomonadota > Alphaproteobacteria > Caulobacterales > Caulobacteraceae > Caulobacter. The sequence continues at coordinate 66,844 of NZ_QAII01000144.1, forward strand.
GCTGGAGCGACCTGTATGGCGCGATCCGCGAGGTGTTGTGAGCGATCGGCTCCATCTTTTCGGCATCCGTCACCACGGCCCTGGCTGCGCCCACAGCCTTGCGCGGGCGCTCGACCGGCTGGATCCGGCGATGGTTCTTATCGAGGGGCCGCCTGAGGCTGAGGCCGTTCTGGCCTTCGCCGCCTCGCCGGACATGGTCCCGCCGGTCGCGCTGCTGGCCCACGCGCCCAACCGACCGGGCCTGGCGAGCTTCTATCCACTCGCCGAGTTCTCGCCTGAATGGATCGCAATCCGCTGGGCGCAGGCCCACGACCGGCCAGTGCGCTTCATCGACCTTCCGGCCACTCACAATCTGGCCCTGCGTGCGGCGGCAGAGACCAGCATCGATGGCCCGGAAGCCGAAAAGCCCGAAGCCGAACCGGAAAATGCTCCACCCGACGAGCCCCTCGAAGCCGACGTCACCGAAACACCGCAGTCTGAATCCCCCGACCCGCTAGCGGCCCTGGCCGGGTTGGCCGGCTACAGCGACGTCGAGGCCTGGTGGAACAGCCTGATCGAGGAAGGGAGCCACCCCGAACCCCTGTTCGCCGCCATCGAGACGGCCATGACCGCCGTGCGCGAGCGTGCTGAGCGCGACCAGGATCCGGCCACGGACGAGACCCTGCGCGAAGCAAGGCGCGAGGCGCACATGCGGCTGGCGATCCGTGCGGGCCTGGACGCCTGCGAAGGTCCGGTCGCGGCCGTAGTCGGGGCCTGGCACGTGCCCGCCCTGCGCCGAAATGTTCCGCTGAAGGACGACCGGGCCTTGCTCAAGGGCTTGCCCAAGACCGAGGTCGCCGTCACCTGGACCCCCTGGACCGATGCCCGCCTGGCCCGCCACTCAGGCTATGGCGCCGGCGTGGTATCGCCCGGCTGGTACCGCCATCTGTGGGCGGCGCTGGAAGGCCGCGAGGCCCTCGACGTCAGGACCCTGGCCGTCGGCTGGCAGGCGCAGGTGGCCAGACTGCTGCGTGACGAGGGTCTGCCCGCTTCGACTGCTTCGGTGATCGAAGCCGTCCGGCTGGCTGAGACCCTGGCGGCGTTGCGCGATCGCGCCGCTCCGGGTCTGGACGAGTTGAATGAGGCCAGCCTTGCCACCCTGTGCCACGGCCAGGACGCACCGATGCGACTGATCGAGCAGCGGCTGGTGATCGGATCGCGGGTCGGGAGCATCGACGCCGCCGTCCCGCTGATGCCGCTGCTGGCCGACCTGGCGCGCCAGCAGAAGAAACTGCGGCTCAAGCCTGAGGCAGTCGAGATTGAGGCCAGCCTGGACCTGCGCTCGGAAACTGGTCTGGCCAAGTCGGCCCTTCTGCACCGCCTGACCCTGATCGACGTGCCGTGGGGTCGGCTGACCGACGTCGGTGGCAGTCGCGGCACGTTCCGCGAGCGCTGGATCCTGCTGTGGGAACCCGAGTTGGGCGTGGCCCTGGCCGAAGCACTGCGCTGGGGTGTGACCATTCTGGACGCTGCCTCGGAGGCCGCCGTCGAGCGCGCCGAAGCGCGTGACGATCCTGCTGCCATCGCCGAGTTGGTGCGCGCCACCCTGCTGGCCGATCTCCCGCGCGCCGCCGAGCGCTGTATCGACCGCCTGCAGGCCGTGGCCGCCCGATCCGGCGACGTCGGCGCACTGATGCGCGCCGCCGCGCCCCTGGCCGAAACCCTTCGCTATGGCCAGGCCCGCGCCATTCCCGAAGCCCCGTTGCGGCGGCTGATCGAGGCCATGGTCGAGGAAGTCTGCGTCGGCCTGACGGTCGCCTGTCGCCAGCTTGACGACGGTGCGGCCGGTCTCATGCTGAGTGCCGCCGCCGCGTTGGAGCAGGCCCTGCCCCTGCTGGATCGTCCAGAGCTTGTCGCAGACTGGCGCGCCGCTCTGGGCCGCATGATCGAGGATGTGGCGGGG
>NZ_QAII01000144.1:68796-88221 GCF_003060965.1 Caulobacter sp. HMWF025
CGCCCACAGACGCCGCCGCCTGGCTCGAGGGGTTCCTCGACGACGCCGGCCGGCTTCTACTGCACGATCAGCCCCTGCTCGACCTGCTGGATAGCTGGCTGCGGCAGATACCAGCCGAGGACCTCGATGGCCTCCTTCCCCAATTGCGTCGAGCGTTTTCCGGCCTGGACCGCATGGAACGCCGCCACCTTCTAAACGCCGCAACCGGTGTTCGCGCCACAGACGCCCCAGGCGTAACGACCATCGGTAGAGACAGCGCCGCCTTCCAGGCCGCATTACCGCTGCTGAAGACCCTGCTGGGAATGAGCGCATGAGCCAGGACGCCCCTGTTCCGGAGGAATCGGTCACGCCGACGGCCGAGGACGCCCGCCGCCGCTGGCGTCTGGTCCTGGGTACCGAGGACGGGGACGGGGCGTTGGATCCGCGGGATCAACGACTGGACGCGGCCCTGACCGCCCTCTACGGCCCGGGCGGCGACGGGGCAGCCCGCAAGGGCTCGCTGGGTGCCTCAGCCCCCAAGGTCTCGCGTTGGCTGGGTGACGTGCGCGAGTTCTTCCCCGCCCCGGTGGTGCAGATGGTTCAGCGCGACGCCTTTGAGCGGCTGGGCCTGCGCCAGATGCTGCTGGAGCCGGAGTTCCTGGCCGCCGTCGAGGCCGACGTGCACCTGATCGCCGACCTGATTTCTCTGCGCTCAGTGATGCCGGAGAAGACGAAGGAAACGGCCCGACAGGTGGTGCGCAAGGTGGTTGATGAACTGCTGGCCCGCCTTGAAGGCCAGACCGCCCAGGCCGTGCGGGGGGCGCTCAATCGCAGCCAGCGCACCTTCCGTCCCCGCCCCGGTGACATTGACTGGCCCCGCACAATCCGCGCGAACCTGCGCCACTGGCAGGCCGAACACCGGACCATCGTGCCGGAAAAACTGATTGGCTTTGGCCGGGCAAGCAGCCGCCGGCGCCTCGATGAGGTGGTGCTCTGCGTTGATCAGTCCGGGTCGATGGCCAGTTCGGTGGTCTACGCCTCGATCTTCGCGGCCGTGCTGGCCTCGATCCCGGCGATGCGCACCAAACTTGCGGTCTTCGACACCGTTGTGGCAGACCTGACAGACGACCTGGCCGACCCGGTCGATGTGTTGTTCGGCATCCAGCTCGGTGGAGGCACGGATATCAATCAGGCGCTCGCCTGGTGTCAGGCCAATATCAGTGATCCATCCCAGACCCATCTGGTGCTGGTCACCGACCTGTACGAAGGCGGCGACGCCAAAGCGATGCTGGGCCGGGCCGCGGCCCTGGTGAATAGTGGCGTCAACCTGATCGTTTTGCTCGCCCTGAACGACGACGGCCGTCCATCCTATGACGCTGGTATGGCCGCCGCCATTGCAGACCTTGGCGCGCCGGTCTTCGCCTGCACACCAGATCTCTTTCCGGAAATGATGGCCACCGCCCTGAAACGGGGCGACCTGAACGCCTGGGCGTCAAGTCTCGGCATCGCGGTTTCAAGAGGTCAGAACTGATGTCTCACCCGTGACCGATTGGGCCAGGGGCCGGCATTGACAGCTTGAAAGCCGCGCAGGAACTCAAAGTTGGACTACGCTGCCCTCACGAGGTCAACGCCACAGGCCCGAAGCGCTTTGACCGCAGCATCGCGTGATCCGTTCATATTGATGGCGCGGGTGGCATCCGTAACCACCATCGCTTCAAAGCCCTCGCTGACAGCGTCTTCAGCCGAGTAGCGGACGCAAAAGTCGAGCGCGAGCCCGACGAATACGCAACGCGTCAGCCCCCGTTCGCGCAGGTAACCGGCGAGGCCTGTGGCCGTCGTCTTGTCGTTCTCGAAGAACGCCGAATAGGAGTCGACGGCGGCGTTGTAGCCCTTGCGGATGATGACCTCGGCCCGGTCAGCGAGACCGCTCTTGATCAGCGGATGGAAGTCTGCCCCCGGGCTGCCCTGAACACAGTGATCAGGCCACAGCACCTGCTCGCCATAAGGGGCCTGGATGGTCGAGAACGGCTGGGCACCATGGGTCGAGGCAAACGAGATCTGATTGTGCGGGTGCCAGTCCTGGGTCAGTACGACATGAGCGAACCGCTCGGCCAACCGGTTCACCAGCGGCATGATCTCGTCGCCGCCGGGCACCGCCAGCGCGCCGCCCGGACAGAAATCGATCTGAGGGTCGATGACGACAAGCACGTCGGTCGAGGCGGGACTGTTGAGGTTGATCATGGGCTTGCGTCCTTCAGGTCTCAGACTTGGACCGGGGCGCCGTGCACGCCTTCGTCCCCGAACACCCGGCGATAGCGGGCGATTTCCTCAGGCGGTCCCGAGGCCTTGTTGTAGTTGTCCGACAGCTTGACGGCCGGCCTGCCCCCGGCGGCCGTCACCTTGCAGACCAGCGAGATCGGATCGAACACGCTCTCGGCGCGCGGATCGCAGCCCCGGAAGTCGTTGCTGGCATTAGTGCCCCAGCCATAGGCCCGCCCGATGCGCTCCTCAAAGTGCCGGTGAATGTCGCCGATGTCCTCGCCATGAGGTTCAAAGCCATCGATGCGGACGTCCAGACCGTCTGAGAACAGCACAAAACGGCTCATCGGATCGACGCCATGGCCCTGCAGCCAACCCCTGATCTCCTCGCCCGCCGCCACCGGTGCCTTGGAGTCGGGCCGATAGCCACGCCAGTTCAGCGGCAGCCAGTCCGGTGCGTCTTTCAGGAATTGGGTGGTGCCGAAAGTGTCCGGCAGGGCGACCAGAAGATTACCCGAATAGGTCTCCTGCCACTGCTGGCAAAGGGCATACTGGCTGGCCTTCAGCGCCACGTCGTCCGTCGCCAGGGCCGCAAGCACCATCGGCAGTTCATGGGCGTTTGTGCCCTTGGCGTCGAGACCGTGTTTCATGGCCAGAAAGGCGTTGCTGGTGCCGACGAAGCGTTCACCCAGCACCTGGGCCATCGCCAGAACGACCCACTCCTGCCAAAGAAACGAATGACGCCGGCGGGTGCCGAAATCCGACAGCGCCAGACCCTCAAGACTCGACAACCGTTTGAGCTTCGCCAGCAGCTTGGCCTTGGCTCCCGCATAGAGGAAGTCGAGTTCCATTGCGCCCCGCTGGCGAAGGGCCGCCCGGCTCTTCAGCTCGCTGACAATCGAAAGGGCATGGATCTCCCACCAGGTTGTCTGCGCCCAGGATCCGGTGAAGGTCAGGACATATTGTCCATCTTCCTTGCGCAGGTCGTAGTCAGGCAGCTGCAGGGCGTGCAGAAAGTCGATGAAACCCGGCTGGAATATCCGCTTCTGCCCATAGAAGGTCGCGCCCGATAGCCAGATCAGTTCGTTCGGCCGGAAGCTCAGACCGCGCACATGGTCCAGTTGCGCTCGCAACTCCTCCTCGGGAATTAGGTCGGCGAGACGGACCGAACGGGTCCGGTTGGTCAGCCCGAAGGTGACCTGAACGTCGGGAAACCGCTCATAGATGAACTGCCCCATGAGCAGCTTGTAGAAATCGGTGTCGAGCAGCGAGCGCACGATCGGGTCGATGTGGAAGCTCTGGTCGAAAGCCCGCTTGGCGAGGTCCATGCAGTCTCCTAATCCACGTGCTGTAGGGCGTGACCGGTCTCAGCGGTCAGCCTCGCCATGGCCTGGATGATCAGAAAGTGGTCACTAAACAGCGCCTCGCGCCGCAGGTCGGTCAACCGGACCCAGGACGCAAGGTCGGCATCGTCTGCCCCAACGGCCGTGGGCAGCTCCGGCGTTTGCGGCCGCAAGTGAAACAGCGTGGCATGGGTGATCATCCGGCCGCGCATGTCGCGGAACGGCGCGTCAAAGACCCGGGTCGCAACAATGGCCGCGCGCAGGTCCGCCTCCGCAACCGCGATACCGGTCTCCTCTTCCAGCTCTCGCAAGGCGGCATCGACGACGAACTCATCCTGCTCGACGAAGCCACCCGGGAGCGCCCACTGTCCTTGTCCCGGCTGCCCCTTGCGACGGATCAGCAACACATGCCCGTCCTGGATGACTACGGCGTCGGCGGTGACGAAGATGGGCGGATAGGGCGCCCGGCTCCAGGCTTCGCGGTAGCGCCGCGCATAGGCCAGTTCTGCAAGCATCTCGCCATAGGCCGGCTCGGCGCGAAACGCCTTGAGCCAGGTCACGACCGCCGGGGGCAGCTGTTCCCGGCCCGGACCTGCCAGCCAGGCTGACACACCCTCCGGGTCCTCGCCGAAATAGGCCTCCCGGATCGGCGTCGCCGACAGTTCGCCCAGATGCGGCACGGCGATGGAGTTCCACTCTGGAAAGACGCTCAGATAGTAGCTGGACCGGTCCTTCGAGCAGCCGATCAGGGTCACAGGCGCATCGGCACCGAGACCCGCTTGATCCAGAGCTTCCGCGACCAGTCCCCGGATCCGATCCGCCCAGGCGATGATGTCGCCGAGGTCGGGCACGCCCTTGAACACGACCCGATGATGGTCCTCTCGCGGCAGGCTGGCGAGGATCATCTCCCGACGTTCGCTGGTGGTGAACGGCAGGAAATCAGCCCGGCGCGCAGCCCCGTCGGAACCGATCACGATCAGCAGGCGATTGGCCTCGGCGAGGCCACGCCGGACGACTTCGAGGTGGCCGTTGTGGAAGGGCTCGAAACGGCCAATGAAAACGGCAAGCTCTGGCGCATCGTCGGAAAGCGGCACGGCGAAGTCTTTCGGTGGCTAGGCCGCCAAGGTGACGGCGGGTTCGCGCAGACGAACCCCGTTTCTGTCGGGACCCCAGCTCTCCGCCTTTAAAGCCAGACTTAGCCTCGCGCTCACCGCCCGGGCAAGCGCTTCGGGCGCTCGCCAGACGGTCGCTCCACTGTCCACGAGCCGCGCGTGGCCGCGCGCTTGATCGAGGCAGGTCACGGCGAGACTGGCGCGGATCGCGACGCTCCCCGGATCACACAGCGCCCGGTCGGCGGCGATGGCGCCCTCGAGGCGGTCGAGATCCAGCGGGGCATAACGGATCTTGCCCTGCCAGGCGTTCGGGACGTTGGTCGGATCGACAACGTCGAACTCGTCCAGAGCCTCGACCGCACCCGGCAGCGGCCCTGCCCCGTGCCGCGTCGCATAGGCGCGGGTGACGTAGAGCGCTTCGATGCCTTCCAGACCTGCTTCGCGAGCAATGGCGACCATGTTGACCAGCCCGGTCTGCGAACGGGTCACGTGGGGAAAGACACCAATCGCTTGGTCCAGAAGCAGGCCCTGGGCCCCTTCGAAAATCACCGGTCCACGTGCAGCCAGCCCGGCGTCTGACGACTGGCCGACCGTACCGGCGAAGCGGCGGCAATCTTCGAGGAAGACCTCCAGCACCCCCTCGTCGTCCAGCACCCGGGCCTCGTTCGCCGACAGCGAGGTCACACCGAGTATGGTCAGCCGCCACTTGACCCAGTCAACGCGGATGGCCTGCAGGCGCCCCCTGAGCGCCGGTCCCGCGAGATCCGCGACGGTCAGGGCAAAGGCCGGGCTCAGAGAGCGCTCGATGGTCTCGCCGAACCCGAGGCCGCAGCTGCCGTGCCGGCCGCCGTCGCGTGAGCGCTCGACGGCCTGATTGATCAGCATGTCCCAAGGCGTAGTGACCAGGCCGCGCGGATCGGCGGTGATGTCAGCGCAGCCGCCCAGTGCCGCCACAGCCGCACGCTCGGCGTCCAGCAGCATCGGATGATGCACGAAAAAGCGCGACAGGTGGGTTGAGGCTCCGGCCAAGGCTCCCGATCCGACATGATGAAACACATGCCGGCGACCGTCGGGCAGGGTCACGGTGTGCCCCGCCTGCGCTCCGCCGTTCGACCGCACCACGACGGGCTGGCCGATTGCCCCGGCTGCGAGGGCGTCGACAAGGTGACCCTTGCCTTCGTCCCCGTAGCCGGCTCCGATCACCGCCTGGGCGATGGACTTGCCCATGCTCGCCTCCCTAGCCCAGAAGCCGGCGCAGGAGCCCGCCCGTGCCGGACGCGCGGTGCATGTCCTGCAGGGCCCGCGCGACCACCGGCGAAGCCTGGCCCGACCAACTGCCGGCGACCGTGGCAGGGTCTGCGCCTTCCGCGACCTGGATGGCCGAGACGACCACTTCCGGGAGGTGGCGGTGATCGTCGAGGATCAGCAGCCGGCCGGGCAGCAAAGGCTTCCAGGTCCGCAATACCCGACCCAGGTCCTGGCCCGCATAGCCCTGCATCACCACGACGTGGAACACGTCGTAGCTCCGCTGCGCCAGCGCCAGGCATTCCCGCGCCGACAGGCCACGCTCGACGTCTTCGCCAAAGATGCTGGTCAGTTCGTCGCGGGTCAGACCGTCGTGAATGGGCTCGTCGCCGATGGTGAACAGGTAGCCGCGACGGCCGCGCTTGGCGACACTGTCTACGTCAGTCCGCAGGCCGGCGAATGCGTGAGCGGCTGAGTAGGACTCCCCGCCATTACCGCCACCGCCGCCCTCCAGCCACAGCCGGCGCACCTGGTCGGCGATGCGGATGTCAGCCTCGAACTGGGTGACCTGCAGCGGTGCCATGTCGGTCTTCGCGTCGCCCACCGCCATGACCATGACGTGAGGATCAGATACCGGCCGACGTTCGTAGATTTCGGTCGCGAGGGTGTTGAGGCCGTTGTTCATCAACTCATGTGCGATCACGCCCATCGACCCGGTGACATCCGACGCCAGGATGATCGGCGTGGACAGGGGGTTGTCCTCGCCATCCCGCGATTCCCGCACCCCGATCCGCGCGGGATCGAACTCCGGGTCCATGCGGCGCGCCGTGAAGATCTCATCACGCGAACGACCGTGCACATTGCGGCTGGCGTAGTCATCCCAGGCTGACTGGCTCCAACGTCCCGAACCCATGATCGTCCCTCCTCTGCTCACCCGACGGTGTCTTCCGATGGGCAGACCCTAGGGCTGTCAAACTTTGTAGTAAAGTGTATTTTGCAACTAACTTAAAATCGCCCTACTGTGCCGTATGCATCAGGTTGTTCCACCGGACCACAAACAGATCGTCACCGCAGATGTCGTGCTGCTCACGGTGGTGGACGGACAACTCGCCGTCGGGCTGATCAGGCGGGAGAGCGAGCCGTTCGCGGGACGCAGCGCCCTGATCGGCGGCTACGTCCATGCGGACAAGGACCAGGATACCGACGCCACGGCGACGAGAGTGTTGCGCCAAAAGACCGGGTTGGAGGGCTTCTTCATAGAGCAGCTATCCACCTTCTCCGGCCCAAAGCGCGACCCGCGCGGCTGGTCGGTCTCGGTGGCCTATCTCGCCCTTACCCCGCTGGATCGCCTGACGAAGGCCTTGGGTGATGGCGGCAACGTCGCCCTCACGCCTGTTGACGAAGCCCGCGACCTGCCGTTCGACCACGCTCAGATTCTGGCTGCAGCAGTTGGTCGGTTGCGGTCCAAGGGAGCCTATTCAACGCTCCCCGCACGTCTTCTGCCCGAGACCTTTACCCTCAGTGAGCTACAGGCCACGTACCAGATCGCTCTTGGCGCAGCCCGCATCGACAAGAGCTCGTTCCGCCGCAAACTGACCGAACTGGCCCTGATCGAAGCCGTCGAGGGCTTGCGGGCGGAAACCGGCGGGCGTCAGGCGCAGCTCTATCGGCTGCGGCAAGCGATTTCAGTCTTTGAACGTCGGCTCTAGTCGGAACCGAAGCCGCGCCCTCCGGCCCCCAGCAGCGGTGTTGAGCGGGCCCGTTGCAAATCAATGCTGCCGTGACCGCCCGCCTGTCAGTTTGATGCCCGCGCGGGTTTGACCGGTTTGGCCACCGTCCGGGGATTGGAAATCCTGACGCCAAGGCCCGCGAGCGTTGCCTCAACAGCCTGGTCGAGCGGCGTGCGCGGCTCCTGCCCCAGGCGCGCCACCAGCAGACTGTTGTCGAGACGGGCTGCTGCTCGCCACAGGGGCTTCATTTCAATCAGTTCGCGCAGGGTCTCATTGAACGGCGCAATCAGCCCCAGCACAGCCCACGGCAAGCTTCGGATCGGCATGTGCGGCGCACCGGCGGCCCGACGAATAGCTGCCGTCATCGCTGTACCGTTGGGATCCCATTGGCCGTCGAAATGAAACCGCGCGAAGGCCGGGAGGTCCTGCTCCTGGTCAGCGAGCCGGGCAAAGGTCTCGGCGACGTCCGGCAGGTAGGCCCAGGCATGGCCGACACCGGTCTTGCCCGGATAGGTAATGGCCTTGAGGGGCTTACCTGGGATCACCAGCGCCTGACCAAACCAGTTGTTGCCGGCGTTTGGACCGAAATAGTCACCGGCCCTCAGGATGAGAGAGCGGACGCCATGGGCCGACGCGGCTTCCAGCCTGGCTTCCATGGCGACCCGAATCTTGCCCTTGCGGGTCCGGGGCCGCTGCGGCGTATCCTCCGAGAGCAACGGATAGTCCTGGCTCCCGTAGTTGTAGATCGTGCCTGGCAGCAGGATACGAGCCCTGCTGGCTTCGGCGGCGGCAATCGTGTTGTCGATCATCGGCAGGACCAGCTTGTCCCAGTCGCGATAGCCTGGTGGGTTGACGGCGTGCACGATGATGTCCGCCCCCTCGGCTGCGGCGACAACGGCATCACGGTCCATCGCGTCGCCGATGACATAGTCCCAGCCTGCATGGACTGATGACGGAGCAGGGATCCGCACCAGAGCGCGGATCTTCCAGCCATGGCGGGCGAGCGCCGCGGCGGTTTCACGGCCGACACCACCGTTGGCACCGAGAATTAGTGCGGTCCGGGCTTGAACTTCAGTCATGGCGAACGCCTCACGTGGTTGATGTCGTCAGGATGCCCGCGACCGCACTCATCAGGAATTGACAGGAACGATCGATCAGCTAGTCATTTTCTTATGAGCCGCCCTGCCGCCGAGACGATCGACTGGGAGCAACAGCGCGCCTTTCTGGCCGTCCTGCGTGAGGGCAGCCTCTCCGGTGCGGCCAGGATGCTGGGGACCGCGCAACCGACTGTGCGCCGCCGGATCGAGGACCTCGAGCGCCATCTGGGCGTAGCTCTGTTTACCCGGTCTCCAATGGGTCTGACGCCCACAGCCCTGGCGCGTGAGCTGGCAGCGCCCGCCGAGGCCATGGCGGCTGCGGCGGCGTCCTTCGCGCGCACGGCATCGGCGGAGGCGAGCGCGGCCGCAGGAGCCGTGCGCATCACCGCCAGCGAGGTGATCGGCATGGAGGTCCTGCCCCCCATCCTCGCCCAGATCAGCAAGGCGCATCCGGGATTGATTTTCGAACTGGCATTATCCAATCGCGCCGAAGATCTGCTACGCCGCGAGGCCGACATCGCCGTGCGCATGGTCCGCCCCGTCCAGGAGGCGCTGGTGGCCAAACGGGTCGGAACCATCGCGGTTGGCCTTTACGGGCATAAGAGTTTGCTGGACGCCTGGGGCCGCCCCTCGTCCCTGGCGGAAGCCAAATCTTTGCCACTCGTCGGCTTCGAGACCGAAACAGCCGGTGTCCGCGCCATCAAGGTGGCGAGCGGCGTAGATCTCGGTTCCCAGGACTTCGCATTTCGCGCCGACAGCGATCTTGCGCAACTGGCGGCGATCCGTGCCGGAATAGGCGTTGGCTTCTGTCAGTTGGGTTTGGCCGCCCGTGACCCTTCCCTGGAGCGCATAGTCCCTGAACTCGCCATCAGTCTCGAGACCTTCGTGGTGACCCACGAGGACCTGCGCGATGTACGCCGCGTGAGGCTCGTCTTCGACGCCCTGGTGGAGGGCCTGACGGCCTATGCGCGCTCCAGCGTCTAGCGGCTGTTGCAACTGGCCCCTGCCCTGAGCTTGTCGGAAGCGGCCCGAGTGACCACCCCCAACGCCTCATCCAAGCGCCGTTCGGGACGTCGTCAGACTGAGGACAAAAGCACCAACACCCGCGGCTGACGCAGCCGGGGTTCCTGCTCCGAGCATCAAGGACTTCACGACAGGACCCCAAGGCTGACCGGCAAACCCTGTCGTGAAGTCTCCAGCCTAGGCCAGATAGGCCCCGCGGATGGAGGCGATCCTGGCGTCCGTGAGTCCAAAGCGGGCCTTGGCGAGCGCGACCGGACCGCCGAACCGGTCGTCGACCTGGGCCAGGGCCTTACGCATCACTGCCGGGTCCGAACCCATGATGATGTCCAGAACCTCAGGAGGCATCTGCGCGAAAGCCCGGGCCTGCTCCGCCGTCAGGCCTCCGCCCGACACGCGCCCGGCCTGCGCCATCTGCGCCTTGTAGAGCGACGGAGGGGTATAGACCTGGGTCAGGGCGTAGTCGGCCACCACGGTTTCACGCGCGACACCCAGAACCGACAGGATGAGGGCCGAGGCCATGCCCGTACGATCCTTGCCCGCGCTACAGTTGAACGCCAGCGGCGCCTCGCCGGCCGCCAGCCTCGCGAAGAGGTCGGTATAGTTCGGGGTCAGGGTCTCGAGGAACTGCAGATAGGCCATGGCGAAAACATCGATGGCCTGTTCTCGGGTCCTGGCCGTGGCCAGAAGCGCCATCGAAGCGTTCATGTCGTAGTCAAAGGCCACCACCTCAGGGACATTGGCCTTCAGGAGCGGGCTGGGCTCATCCTGGCGCTCCCTGGGATTGCGCAGGTCGCAGATCACCTTCACGCCCAGCTTGGACAGATAGTCCAGATCGCCATTGGTGAGGCCGCTCATCACCCCCGACCGATAGATCTTGCCCCAGCGCACCTGGCGACCGCCTGCGGCGCGATAGCCACCCAGATCACGGAAATTGCGGCCGCCCTGAAGGGGCAGCAGCCGCTCGGCGACCCGCGTCTCGCGGCCGTCGGCCGCCAGAAGATAGTACGGACGCGGCGCGATCTCGGCCGGAATCTCGATCTGGCCGCCGGTCACGCCGGTCTTCACCTGGCGCATGGCGCGGCGCGGCGCAGCGGGGTCCGTCGAGACATAGATTGCGGCTCGCGCGGACTTGGCGTTCCACTCCAGCTGGACGCCCTTGCCGGCGACGCGGGTGGCCTTGCCCTCCAGCGTCTCGGCCGCAAAGGCCGAGGGCGTGACGGCCAGGGCGGTATTGGCAGCAGCGGCCGCCAGGAAATGACGACGATCCATGGTTCGTCTCCCGATGTTGGAGACCGGACGGGACCACCCCCGTCCGGCTCTCTGGCCCTGAGGGGGTTAGAATTTGACGTTCAACTCGACGCCGTAGGTGCGCGGCTCGTTGAAGATCGCGTAAGTCCCGAGCACCGCATTGGTGTTCTTCAAAAAGGCGAGGGACTCGTTGAGCAGGTTACGCGACCACAGCGACAGCTGAAGGGCGGGCCCATCCTCTGTGGCCCGGATGTCCGTCAGGGCCAGGCGACCATTCACGATGAGCGAGTCATCGCCAAAGGTCGGATCGGTCGTCGAGGTATGCTGGGCATCGGCATAGGCCGCATCCAGGTGCGCCTTGAGCGTCGCCCCGAAGGCCGGCCGCTCGTAGTCCGCCGCGAAGCTATAGGCGTTCTCCGGCGTATAGATCGGATAGATCGTCGCCAGGGCGTTGGTGAACGGGTTGAACGCCTTGGACAGGGTGACCTTGGTATAGGCATAGCCCGCCGTCAGGGTCAGCCCCTCGACCGGCACCAGCGTAAGGTCGGCTTCCACGCCCTTGGTCTTGCCCGTGGCGGCGTTGGTGGTTTCCAGAGTACCGCGATTGTTGTTGACGATCAGGACGTTGAAATCGACCTGGGCGTCCTTGATGTCGCCGCTATAGGCCGCGACGTTGAGACGGGCACGACGGTCCCAGAACTCGCTCTTGGCCCCGACCTCGTACATCGACACCGTTTCCGGATCGAAGGCGCGATAGGTCAGTGACCGCGAGTTGGCGCCGCCGGCCTTGTAGCCCGTGCTCCAGCGGCCATAGACATTGATGTTCGGAGCCAGGGTGTAGGCCACAGTGACGAGCGGATCGAACCGGCTCCACGACTCGTCCAGCGGGATGGCCCCCACGATCGTCGTCTTGCTGGCATCGACATAGCTGGGCGTGGCACCGTTGACCGTATTCAGCGAACCGGTCTTTTCGTCCTTGGTCAGGCGGCCACCGACCGTCAGATGAAGGGCGTCATCGAGGATCGCCGGTGTCCAGACGGCCTGACCGAACACACCGTAGCTGGTCGTGTCGGCCTCGGAGGCGCGGTCGAACGGCACGCCGTTCAGGTTCAGGTTCAGCGTGGTGTAGCCAGTGCCCGTCGCGTTCCATTGCATGGAGTTGGGCGTCTGGGCGCTGTCATCCACCGTCTCGTGGAAATAGAAGGCCCCGAGCACATACTGCACACGGTCCGTGTGACCGATGGCCTGGAATTCCTGGCTGTATTGCTTCTGGTGGAAGTTGGCGATGCTGTAGCGGGCAAAATTGCCGTTCGGCGAGAACACCGACAGGGCGACGGCACCGTTGTCGTACTGACCTTGCTTGAGCTTGCGGTAGGCGCTGATCGATTTCAGTTCGAGGTTGTCCGACAGCGTCCAGTTCAGGTTCAGGCGATGGCCGAACGTGAAACCTTCGCTCTGGCGCAGCGGCACGCCGATATTGGCGCGCTCAGCCCGGCCAGGCTGCAGCGGCGAGGCCGGTGCCAGGGCCAGGACCCCCTTTTTGACCAGTTGGACATAGTAGGGCGTTGTCGCGTCATAGGCGTCGTCAAAGGCATAGCCGACGCTCAGCCTGTCGGTCGGCCTCCAAAGCGCTTCAACCTGGAATCCGCGCTTGTCGTACCCATTGAAGTCCGGCTGGCCCGAGGACGTCGGATTTTCGACCGTGCCGTCACGCTTGCTCAGTAAGGCATCGATCTTGATGCTGACATCATTGATGGCCGGCAGGTCGATGTGGGTCTCGGCCTTGTAGGCACCGTAGTTGCCATAGCCGAGGGTCGTGCTCGCACCGAACTCGCCGGTGGGGGCCTTGGTCACGATACTGATCGCGCCACCTTCGGTGTTGCGACCGAACAGCGTGCCCTGCGGGCCCTTGAGCACCTCGATGCGCTCGACGTCATAGAGCGCTGAACCCAGGCCCTGGGCCCGCCCCAGATAGACGCCGTTGATGTAGACTCCGACCGCCTGGTCACGCGCCGGCTGGTTGGCGTCGCCCGACGACCCCACGCCGCGCATGCCGATCGTGAGGGCCGACTTGCGGGCGAAGAACGGTGCCACGCGCAGCGAGGGGATCGTGCCGTCGCCCAGGTCGTCGATCGACTGGACGTGGCGCGCCTTCAGACCCTCGCTATCGATCGCCGAGATCGCGATCGGCGTATCCTGCAGGTTGGTTTTGCGCTTCTGGGCGGTGACCACGACCTCCTGGAGGCTGACACGGTCTCCCTCGGTGGACGCTGCGGCGGGAGCATCGGCCGCCCAGGCCTGGCCAGCAACGGCAAGGGTCGCACCGCCGGCCAGCAGGGCTGCGCGCAATGTACCCCGATAAAAACCTTGTCCCACAATACACCCCTCTGATGCCCCCGACAGGCCGCCGGCTTCCGGGAGGGGTGCTACGCGCTGCACATGAACCTAGAACGAATGTTATGTTTCAGGACCATGAAGGTATCCCCAGCGCAAAGTGCAAGCTTGCGCTGGCCAGTGCCGTCACGGATGATCGCGCGACATGAATCCCCGACGGTCCAATTGCCCCTAGCGAATGACTTCACCCCCAATCCGAATGAGGACGATAGACCCGCCAGGCGCCTGGTTGCGTCGGCGGCGAAGCTGATTTCGGATCTGGGCGCCACAGAGGCTTCGGCACGCGCCATCGCAGCGGCAGCCGGGGTTGCGCCGAGTGCGATCAACTACAACTTCGGCTCGATCGAACACTTGTTATTGTCCGCCTTCGGACTTGGAGTCGAGCGGACCGCAGAATGGCTGGCCGCGCGAACCGCCGAGATCGCAGCCCTCCCTCCTACGGCGGATGGCGCAATCCAGGCCCTGGAATACGTGATCGATGCCTGGACACGGGATGCGCGGCCATTGGCCCTGCTCTACCAGGAAGCCCTGAACACCTGTGCCGGCACCGAGCCATGCGCAGGCTGGACCCGCCTGTGGCGTGACTTCTGGCTACAGGTCGCCAGGACCTTCGGACGCCAGGAGATTGATGGTCGACTGCTGCATCTGTTGTTCGAGTCAGAGGCCCTCTACCATCTCTCGACCTGGTCGCCCGGGATGGAACGCGCGGTCCTGCGCGAGCTCCTGGATCACTTCGGCGCGACCTACCTTGGAGCGCCCTACCGGGTCGACGGCGGAGCCCTGCCGACGGCCCTCTCCGCAGTCGGGGTGCCCTCCGCAGCGTCCATCTCGCCCGCCGCCATGCGGATCGCTGTCGCAGCGGCCCAGATCGTCGAAACCGCAGGCTTTGCGGCACTGACCCACAGGACCGTCGCCCGTCAGGCCGGCGTTACGACAGGCTCGGTGACACACCATTTCCGCACGATCGAGGACCTTATAACGGGGGCAATCCGGGGCCAGGTGCAGATGCTGACCGATGCCGCCACCGCGGCGGACGGCCCGATGCCCGAACCCGTTACCGTTGAACGCTTTTTCCTGGGCATAGCGCGGCATGTCGTCGACGATCCGCCCGCCAGCCCATTGCGTCGACGCCTATTCCTGGCGGCCGTCCGTCGACCCGAGCTCGCTGGGGCAGGTGCTATCATCCGCTTTTCCCATGGCGGCACCGCGCGCGACATGCTGGCCCAGTTCGGGTTGAGCGGCGGCCCGCTGGCGCTCTACTCCGGAATGATCTCGCGCCTTGCCTCGGCCCTGTGGTTTGCCTGCTCTGGGGATGAGGACCCGAGAGCCTCGCGCGGGCGGGTGTTCAACGCGCTCGCAGAACGCGGCAAGGCGGCATTGCGGGCGGCCAGTTCGATGGCGCTGGCTTCGCCAGGGTAGGAACTCGGAAGGGCGAGGATCCAGCAAAGCCAGGCAGCGGCCCCCGGGATGCTGAGCCTTTTCGGGCTTGCGCGGGACATTGTCCCGGCCGGGGTCAGGCCTCGCCTCGAATGTTGAGGGCTTGTGCTGATGTGAAGGCCGGCACGCAAAAGCGTAAGACGTTTGAATTTCATTGTTTACAAACGTCTTACAAACAAGCAGGCTCCACCTATGGTCGCGCTAAACACGCCACTGAGCGTCAGGCTCTCCGAAGACGATTCTGCCTTCCTTGCTCAAATCGAGCTGGAAGGGGCAGTGACGTCCAGTGACAAAGTGCGGGGACTCATCCGCCTGGCCCGATTGCAGCGTCAGCGACCAGAAACTTTTTCGGGTGCCCTGACCGCGAGCCACGAGGCCCTGGGCCCAGCACTTCGCGCCGTGCGCGAGGCCGAGCAACTGGCCGAACGTCGCTCGGGTGTGGTGGTGGGCCTGCTGACCTGCGTCGAGGAGTTCCTGGCAATCAGCCTGTCGACCCCTGCCGAGATGGCCTCTGCCGACGAGGCCGCGATGGTCCGTCACGAGGCCCGGCTGGTCGATTGCGCTGCCCGCATGACCGAGCAATTGCTTCGTTGGGCCGTAACGCCCAGCGCCCCGGCCTATGATTCCGGCGTCGTTGCACGACGGCTGGCGGCCTTGAACGACCTGATGACCCTGATCACCTCGGCGGCCACAACCGCCGCCGCCAAGTGAGAAAACTCATGGCCGACACTCTTGGGGCCCGGGTGGGTCGTATCGTCGCCGGAGGGGCTCACGCGATTGTAGAGGCGCTTGAAGGCGTACTGCCCGACGCCTTGGGACGGCAAGCCCTGCGCGAGGTCGACCAGGCCATCGACGAGGTCCGCGCCGAACTGGGCAAGACCATCGCCGCCCGCCATCTGGCTGCCAAACGCCTGACCGAGCAGAGTAGCCGCCACGAAGAGCTGTCCGCCCAGATTGACCTGGCCCTCAGCCAGGACCGCGAGGATCTGATCCGCGCCGCCCTGGAGCATCAATTGGACATTGAAGCCCAGGTCCCGGTGCTGGAATCCGCCGTCGCCGGTGCCGCAGATCGCCAGGCCGAGCTGGAGAGCTATCTGTCGGCGCTTCAGGCCACACGCCGCGAGATGAGCGAAGACCTGCAGAGCCTGAACGCGACCCGCACTACGCCACCGCCCAGTGAACCCGTCGACCTGGACCGCGGTGCCAAGCTTTCGGAGCTGGACAAGCTGGCCCGCCGACATCGGGTCGAGGAGCGGCTCGCCGCCCTCCTCGACCGCGCCAATCAGGCAGGCTGATCTCAAATGCTGGCCTTCCTGACCTCCGGCGACAATGTCCCGTTCCTCGCCGCACTTCTGCTGATGCTACTCATTGGCGTCGTCGAGGCGCTCGGCCTGGGCGGCAGTGCGGCACTGGGCGACGGCCTGAACCCTCCGGACATGGATGGTGACGTCGACGGCCACGCCTCGCTTCTCAACTGGCTCAATGTCGGCAAGTTGCCGCTCCTGATGCTGATCGTGGTCTTCCTGTTCAGCTTTGGACTGGTGGGCCTGATCCTGCAGCAGGTGATCGCCGGGATCTTCGGCCGGCCCGGCCCCTGGTGGCTGGCTGTGCCGCTGGCCATGGTCGCAGCCCTGCCCTTTACCCGACTGTTCGGCCGCGTCGTCGCCAGAATCCTGCCCACTGACGAGACCACCGCCGTTGCGCGAGACACCCTCGTCGGCCGCTGGGCGACCATCGTCATCGGCAAGGCCGAGGTCGGCAGTGCCGCCCAGGCCCGCGTCCGCGATTTTCACGGCCAGACGCACTACGTGATGATCGAGCCTGATGATGCCGGCGAGGTTTTTGAAGAGGGCTCGCAAGTGATCATCGTGCGACACGCAGGCGCGCGCTTCTTTGCCATCCAGAACACCAGCGCGTCCCTGCGCGACCTTTAGAGTTTTCCTAGTACGGGGGTACCCATGAACATGCCTGCTCTGATCGAGATCGCCATCATCGCTGGAAGCGGCCTCGTCGCCCTGCTGGTCCTGGGCCTGATCTTCGCCCGCCTCTACAAGCGTGCCTCCAAGGAGACGTCGTTCGTTCGCACGGGTTTCGGCGGCGAGAAGGTGGTTATGAATGGCGGGGCGCTGATCCTGCCCGTGCTGCACGAGACCATTCCGGTCAACATGAACACGCTGCGGCTTGCCGTCGAGCGCAAGAACGAGCAGGCCCTGATCACCAAGGACCGCATGCGGGTTGACGTGCTGGCCGAGTTCTATGTGAGGGTCCAGCCCAGCGCCGATGCCATTGCCTCGGCCGCCCAGACCCTCGGCATGCGCACCATGCACCCCGAGCAGCTGAAAGACCTGGTCGAAGGCAAGTTCGTCGATGCCCTGCGCTCTGTGGCCGCTGAACTGACCATGACCGAGTTGCATGAGCAACGCACCCACTTCGTTCAGAAGGTACAGCAGGTCTCTAGCGAAGACCTGCTGAAGAACGGCCTGGAGCTGGAGACGGTTTCGCTGACCGGCCTCGACCAGACCGCCATGGAATACTTCAACCCGTCGAACGCCTTCGATGCTGAGGGCCTGACCCGGCTGACCGAGGAGATCGAACTGCGCAAGAAGCTGCGCAACGACATCGAGCAGGACACCCAGGTTCAGATCCGGACCAAGAACCTGGAAGCCCAGCGTCGCACGCTGGAGATCAACCGCGACGAAGAATATGCCAAGCTTGAGCAGGAGCGCGAGTTGGCCATCCGTCGCGCCGGTCAGGCCGCCGAGGTGTCGCGTCAGGAAGCCGAGAAATCACGCGAGGCCGAAGGCGCCAAGATCACCGCCCAGCAGCAGATCGAGACCGCCAAGATCGATGCCGACCGCGCCGTGGCCCAGCAGCGTATCGCGATGGAGCAGGAACTCAGCGAGCGTGAGATCGCCAAGGAACGCGCCATCGACACCCAGAACATCGAGAAGGCCAAGGCGATCGAGCTGTCGGAGCAAGACCGCTCTATTGCAGTCGCCGAGAAATCTCGCGCGCAGTCCGAAGCCCAGGCTGAAGCTGACAAGGCCCTGGCCCTGGCCGTGACGGCCGAGGAACAGGTCAAGACCGTCCGCGAACGCGAAGGGGCCGAGCGTCAGAAGATCATCGAGCTGATCGAAGCGAGCAAGGAAGCCGAGCGCGAGGCGATCGGCATCAAGGTGGCTGCCCAGGCCCAGAAGGCCGCTGCTGCCGATCAGGCCGAGGCCCTTCGTGAGGAAGCCAAGGGCGCAGCCGACAAGACGCGGATCGAGGCCGAGGCGTCCGGTGAAGCCGCCCGCATCGCAGCCGAGGCCGCCCGTATCCGCTACGCCGTCGACGCGGCCGGCCAAAAGGGTCTGAACGAGGCGGCCAATCTGCTGTCCGCCGACCAGGTGGCGATGGCGATCCGCATCAAGCTGATCGAAAATCTTGACCGGATCATCGCCGAGTCCGTCAAGCCACTGCAGGCCATCGACTCCATCCGCATCGTTCAGATGGACGGCATGAACGGTACGACGACCAACGACGGCAGTGGCGGCTCAAGCGGCGGCGGAAACCTGGCTGACAGTGTGGTCAGCAGCGCCCTGCGCTACAGGGCACAGGCCCCTCTGCTGGACCAGTTGATGGCAGAAGTCGGCCTGTCCGGAGGCGATCTCAACGGCCTCACCGGTACGCTCCGGCAATCCACGTCACCCAGCGAGGCCCAGGCCGCGACAGAAACGCCCCCCGCCGCAAGGTCTCGAAAGGCCAAAACCATCCCCGCTGCCGTCGAACCGATTGAGCTGGTGGCCGAAGCTGAAGACGAGGAAGACACCGAAACCTGAGCCACGCGACCAGGACAGGAGCGCCCCTCTTCACCCTGCAAGAGGGGCGTTCTCTTTAATCAACGCCTTCGGGATTGAGATCGGGACAAGCCTGATCAATGGAACCCTCGGGAGGAGCGCCTTCATCGGCGACATACGGCGCTAACCGCGGGTCGCGCTCCCAGGAGCCCCTCAGGATCCATAGCCGCCCTGCCGGTCGAAGCGCGTAACCAGTTCGACGACAGCAAGGGCGGCCCCGTGGCCGAGCAGCGCTACGGTCACCCAGAGCAAGGGCCACTTCATGACGAAGGCCCCGAGTCCGATGCTGATGGTCATGAAGACGGCGGCCACGACGACATAGCAGGCTGCATGGATCAGGAATGACAGACGCAATGCCCGAACAGCTTCCGTTTGCCGATTCCGGACAATCTGCGCCGCCTCGATCTCCGGGTCGACGGAAAGGGCCACCACATCGACGCTAAAGGCGTTGGCCAGCGCCTTGAGTGTTTCGCTCGAGGCCTGCTGTCCGTTCTCGATCCGCTGGAGCGTGCGCAGGCCGATACCGGCCAGTTGGGCGAGGTGCTCCTGGGACCAATGGCGCTCCTCGCGCCAACGCTTTATCTTGGCCGTGTCGGTCTTGAAGAACATGCTGGGCTCCTGCGCCTTGGGTATCAGATGTCTCAGGAACCCCAAAGACGGCAGCCTCGCCACGCCAGCCCTACGCCACCACCCCGCCAGCAGGCCGCCATGCCATCGAC
>NZ_QAII01000145.1 GCF_003060965.1 Caulobacter sp. HMWF025
CCGGGGGTGCGGGCGGCGGCGGTGGCGGCGGCGGGACCTGGGCCAGGGCAACGCCCCCGGCGGCGGCGAGGCTGAAGACGGCCCCAGCCACGAGGGCGAGGCGGCGCGTGGAGGTACGCATGGGGTTGCTCCCTGATGTTGAACTCTGGCGCGAGCCTGACAACGTCCTATGGCGCCAAGATGTCCGCCAGAGTGACCATTGTTACCGGACTGACGCGAACCGCCCGGTCCGGTCCGGCCGGTGTCAGTCCAGCGCGTTCCGGCAGGCGGCCGCCATGGCCAGGGGACTCAAGGCCACCGCGGCCGTGCAATAGGCCAGCATCAGCCACAGTCCGGCCGTCCAGGGCAGGTCGGCGGACAGGGCGTCGAGGGCCCCGGCCCCGAAGATCACCGGCGGCACATAGAGCGGCAGCACGATCACGGCGACCAGCAGGCCGCCGCGCCGGCTGCCCAGGGCCAGGCTGGCGCCGAGTCCGCCGAGGAAGGCAAAGGCCAGGCCGCCGGCCAGGGCGCACAGCACCAGGAGCGGGATGATCTTCGGATCGGCCCCGAGGGCCAGGGCGGCGACCGGGGCGGCGAGGGCGAGTGGTGCGCCCGAGGCCAGCCACTGGGCCAGGCACTTGGCCACGGCGACGGCTTCGAGCGAGGCCGGACCGAGCGCCAGCAGGTCCAGGGCTCCGTCCTCGTAGTCGCGCTCGAACAGGCGCTCCAGCGACAGCAGGGCCGAGAGGGCCAGGGCCAGCCAGGCGATGCCCGGGGCCACGGCGGCCAGTTTTTCGGGGGCCCGACCTGCGGCCATCGGTAGCAGGGTGACGACCCCGGCATAGAAGGCCAGGGCGATCAGCGGTCCGCCGCCCTTGCCCCAGGCCAGGGCCAGTTCGCGCCGCAGCAGGATCAGGAAGGCGCTCATGCCCCGACCTCGACCGTGCGACAGGGGACGGGCAGGGGATCGTGGACGGCGGCCATGATCATGCCGCCGCCGGCCAGATGGCCGGCCATCACCGCGCCGAATGCGCTGCGGTGTCCGGCATCCAGCGGAGCCATCGGCTCGTCCAGCAGCCACAGGCTGCGGGGACTGGCCGCCAGCCGCGCCAGGGCCAGCCGCCGCCTCTGGCCGGCCGACAGGCGGCGCACTTCCAGGTCCAGAAGGCGTTTCAGGTCCATGATCTGCGCGGCGTCGCGGGCCGAAGCCTCGCTGCCGCCGGTCCACAGGGTCTGGAACCGCAGCTCTTCCCAGGCGGTTCGCGTCGACTTCAGGCCGTCATGGTGGCCGACCATGTGCAAATGCTCGGCCCGGGCGGTTTCGGGCTCGGTGTCTCCGAAGCTGATCGCGCCGGCCTCGGGACGCAGCAGGCCGGCCACGGCCCGCAGCAGGCTGGTCTTGCCGGCCCCGTTGCGGCCGGTCAGGGCCACGGCCTCGCCCGGCTCAACCTGCAGGTTGAACCCCGAAAACAGCCTTCGCTCGCCGCGCGAGATGGCCAGATCCTGAATGCGAACAACTCTCAACATGCCAAGTCCCTGAGCGGCGCATGGACGTTCCCCACGAGCAGCGCTAAGAAGCCATCGGCCGTCCCCCTCCAGCTTGTCAGGGGCGTACGCGGCGCGGGGATGGACGCTGTGGGTCCGCCTCGATCGCGCGATCCCGGGAGTGGTTTTCGGGCGGCCGTGGACAGAGAAGGGATCTCCCGCATGGCGTCTATGGACAGCCTCAAAGCCCGCCGCGAACTTGTCGTTGGCGGCAAGACCTACGTCTATTACAGCCTTCGCGCCGCCGAGGAAGCCGGTCTGACCGGAGTTTCTTCGTTGCCGGTGTCGATGAAGGTGCTTCTCGAGAACCTGCTTCGCAACGAAGACGGGGTTTCGGTCAATGAAGCCGACCTCAAGGCCGTCGCGGCCTGGACCAGCAACAAGGGCTCGGTCGAGCACGAAATCAGCTTCCGCCCGGCGCGGGTGCTGATGCAGGACTTCACCGGCGTTCCGGCCGTCGTCGACCTGGCCGCCATGCGCGACGCCATGGTCGCCCTCGGTGCCGACCCGGCCAAGATCAACCCGCTGAACCCCGTCGACCTGGTCATCGACCACTCGGTGATGGTCGACAATTTCGGCGACGCCAAGGCCTATGACGCCAACGTCGCCCGCGAATACGAGCGCAACATCGAGCGCTACCGCTTCCTGCGCTGGGGCTCGTCGGCCTTCAACAACTTCCGCGTCGTGCCGCCCGGCACCGGCATCTGCCACCAGGTGAACCTGGAGTACCTGGCCCAGACCGTCTGGACCAACGACGTCGACGGCGACACCGTCGCCTATCCCGACACCGTCGTCGGCACCGACAGCCACACCACCATGGTCAACGGCCTGGCCGTTCTGGGCTGGGGCGTGGGCGGCATCGAGGCCGAGGCCGCCATGCTGGGCCAGCCGATCCCGATGCTGATCCCGGAAGTCATCGGCTTCAAGCTGACCGGTGCCATGCCGGAAGGCGCGACGGCCACCGACCTGGTGCTCACCGTCACCCAGATGCTGCGCAAGAAGGGCGTGGTCGGCAAGTTCGTCGAATTCTACGGCGAGGCCCTGGCCAGCCTGACCCTGGAAGACCAGGCCACCATCGCCAACATGGCTCCGGAATACGGCGCCACCTGCGGCTTCTTCCCGATCTCGGCCGCCACCGTGGCCTATCTGAAGGGCACCGGCCGTTCGGCCGAGCGCGTCGCCCTGGTCGAAGCCTATGCCAAGGAGCAGGGTCTGTGGTGGGAGCCCGGCGTCGCCGAGCCGACCTTCACCGACGGCCTGGAGCTGGACCTGTCGACGGTGCTGCCGTCGCTGGCCGGCCCCAAGCGTCCGCAGGACCGGGTGCTGCTGACCGACGCCGCCTCCAAGTTCGCCGAGTCGCTGGCCGGTGAATTCGGCAAGGCCGAGAACCCCGAGCTGCGCGCCCCGGTCGAAGGCGAGAACTTCGACGTCGGCCACGGCGACGTGGTCATCGCGGCCATCACCTCGTGCACCAACACCTCCAACCCCTCGGTGCTGATCGCCGCCGGCCTGCTGGCCAAGAACGCGGTCGCCAAGGGTCTGAAGGTCAAGCCGTGGGTGAAGACCTCGCTGGCCCCCGGCTCGCAGGTGGTCACCGACTATCTGCTCAAGGCCGGCCTGACCAAGCATCTGGACGCCCTGGGCTTCAACCTGGTGGGTTACGGCTGCACGACCTGCATCGGCAACTCCGGCCCGCTGCCGGAAGCCATCAGCAAGACGATCAGCGACAACGACCTGGTCGCCTGCTCGGTGCTCTCGGGCAACCGCAACTTTGAAGGCCGGGTGAACCCCGACGTTCGCGCCAACTACCTGGCCTCGCCGCCGCTGGTGGTCGCCTATGCCCTGGCCGGTTCGATGAAGATCGACCTCGCCACCCAGCCGATCGGCCAGGACAAGAAGGGCAATGACGTCTTCCTGAAGGACATCTGGCCCTCGAACGAAGACATCGCCGCCCTGCAGCGCAAGTCGGTCACCGAAAAGATGTTCGCCAGCCGTTACGGCGACGTCTTCAAGGGCGACAAGAACTGGCAGGGGATCAAGATCACCGGCGGCCAGACCTACGCCTGGGAAGGGGAAAGCACCTATGTGCAGAACCCGCCCTACTTCCCCAACATGTCGATGACCCCGACCCCGGTCACCGACATCGTGGAAGCCCGCGTCCTGGCCGTGTTCGGCGACTCGATCACCACCGACCACATCAGCCCGGCCGGTTCGATCAAGGCCTCCAGCCCGGCCGGTCAGTACCTGATCGAGAACGGCGTCCAGCCTATCGACTTCAACGGTTACGGCGCCCGTCGCGGCAACCACCAGGTCATGATGCGCGGCACCTTCGCCAATATCCGCATCCGCAACCGCATCACGCCGGACATCGAAGGGGGCGTGACCAAGCACTTCCCGTCGGGTCAGACGATGTCGATCTATGATGCGGCCATGAAGTACCAGGAAGAGGGTCGCCCCTCGGTGGTCTTCGCCGGCAAGGAATACGGCACCGGCTCCTCGCGTGACTGGGCCGCCAAGGGCACCAAGCTGCTGGGCGTCCGTGCCGTCATCACCGAAAGTTTCGAGCGCATTCACCGCTCGAACCTGGTCGGCATGGGCGTGCTGCCGCTGCAGTTCATCCAGGACGGCTGGCAGAAGCTGGAACTGACCGGCGAGGAAATCGTCTCGATCCGCGGCCTGCAGGACCTCGCGCCCCGCAAGCAGCTGATCGTCGAGCTCTATCGCCCGTCGGACGGCCGCATCGCCCGCTTCCCGGTCCGCTGCCGCATCGACACCCCCACCGAGCTTGAATACTTCAAGAACGGCGGCGTGCTGAACTACGTGCTGCGCAACCTGGCCAGGGCCGACTAGGCCTCAGCCGCAAGACTGCAAAAGCGCGGCCCGTCGGATGATCTCCGGCGGGCCGCGTTCGTTTCTGGAAAGAACCCCAGCCTTCACGGCCTCGTGAACGGGCATCCGGGGCGATCTTGGCTTAAGTGACCTCTCATGCGTAAGGCCGCCCTCTCCCTGTTCTGTCTGGCTCTGTTGGGCCTGCCCGCAACGTCCGCCTGGGCCGCCAAGCCCCCGGTCGTCGTCGAGCTGTTCACCGCCCAGGGCTGCTCGTCCTGTGGCAAGGCCAACCAGGTCGTGGCCGATCTGGCCGATCGTGACGGCGTTCTGGCCCTGACCTATTCGGTCGACTACTGGGACTATCTGGGCTGGAAGGACACCTTCGCCAAGCCGGTCTTCGCCGATCGCCAGCGGGCCTATGCCAAGAAATTTGCCCTGCGTGACGTCCCAACCCCGCAGGTGGTGGTCAGCGGCCGCGTGCAGGCCTCCGGGGCCAAGGCCGAGGCCGTCGACGAACTGATCCGGACGGCGGCCAAGGCCGCGTCCAACCCGCCGGACATGGAATTTGTCGGCAAGACCCGTATCGCCGTGGGCTCGGGCCCGGCCCCGCGCGGCGGTGGCGAGGTGTGGCTGGTCCGCTTCGATCCCCGCCACCAGGACATCGCCGTCAAGCGCGGCGACAATCGCGGCCAGACCCTGGTCCATCGCAATGTGGTCCGTGAGCTGGTGCGCCTGGGGTCGTGGTCGGGGCGTCCCCGGCTGTTCCGCCTGCCGCCGGCCAAGGACGAGGGCCTGGAGTCGGTGATCATCGTCCAGGGAGCTCGTGGCGGCCGGATCCTCGGCGTCCTGCGATCGACCCAGGACTGAGATCCAGAAACCTCGCGCCAAAAAGCCCGCGCGACCGGGAGGGGGATCGCACGGGCTCTTGGGCCTTGGGGCTTTTCCGGATTTGAGGGCTCCGGATCGTCAGGCGGCCGGTCCCGTGAGGGGGGCTGGGGGGGCTGTTCAGGATCCCCGATCCCGGAACCTGCCGGCTGACCCCTGTCTTATGGCGGACCAAACAGGCGGCGAAACGTTCGGATAAAGGTCGTTTCGCGGCGCGGCGTGGCGTCGATGTGGCCAAAGGCCGGGCTGGCGGCGACCGCTCCGGACACGAAAAAGCCCGCGCGGCTGGGGGGAAACCGCGCGGGCCTCTCAGGGGAGGTATGATGCAGTCTGTCGGCTGACCGGCCCGTGATCGAGGGG
>NZ_QAII01000018.1 GCF_003060965.1 Caulobacter sp. HMWF025
GGGCCAGCACCTCCTCGACCGGGGCATAGCGCCCCTCGACCGCATAGGCGGTGCCGGCGACCATCTGGTCCCAGCCCTGGTCGGCGGTCAGGGTTCTGGCATGGGCCAGGAACGGGCGGGCGATGGCCAGACCGCCCTCGGCGTCGCCCGACATCAGGGCCCCCGCCGCGCCGAACTGCACATTGTGAGCGTGGTAGAACAGCTTGAAGACCCCGTCCTCGCCCTCGAAACCCTGGGCCTTGGCATTGGCCGCGTCGATCCGCGCGGCGCTGGCGTTCGAGGTCAGGGCGTCCTGGTAGCGTCCCACCCAGTAATAGGTGTGCGAGGGCATGTGCACGAGGTGGCTGGCGGCCGGCGCGACGCCCTGCAGCTTGTCGGCGAACGGCTCGGCGCGGCCGGCGAAGCCGCTCATCTCGGTGGCATGGATGTAGAAATGGATGCCGCCGGCGCTGTCGGGCGACCGCTTTAGCGCTCGTTCCAGAAGGGCGACCGCCCTGGGCATCGGGCTCATGTCGCCGGTCATCGAGGCCCGGACCATGACCGCGTCGGCGGCGAGGACCGCCAGTTCGTCGTCATCGGCGTGCTCCGCCGCCAGGGCCTCCATGGCCTTGGCATAGGCCAGGTCGCCCGGGCCCGCACCGCCGCCGTTCTGATAGCGGGCGGTCATGGCGGCGATCAGGGCGCGCTCGACCGGTGGGCCGTCGGCGGCCAGCACCGTGGCCCGCACCATCAGCGCGGCCATCTTCGCCTGGGTGGCGGCATCGACCGTGTAGTTGATCGTCGCCCCGCCGGCCCAGGCCTGGCCCCACAGGCACATGGCGCAGTTCGGATCGCGACGGGCGGCCTCTTCAAAGGCGGCGACGGCGGCCTTGTGGGCGAAGGCATGGCCCAGCTGCAGGCCGTTGTCGAAATAGGCCTGGGCCTCCGGCGATGCGGTCTTGATCGTCCAGCGGGCACCGCCATAGCCCGGCAGCAGGTTCACCGCCTTCGCCGGCGCGTCCCCCGTCGGGGCACCGGCCGAGCACAGGGTCGTGGCCAGAGGCGGCAGGGGCGGGGCGTCCGCCTGGGTAAAGGCCGGCACCAGGGCCATCAGCCCGGCGGTAAAGATGATCGCGCGCAAAACCCGTTCCCCCGGAAGCCCTCAGCGACCATCGGTCGGCGAGGCGCCTGCGGTCAAGCGCGCGCGGAAACCGCCAGGGCCGGGAAGTCGCTGAACACCCCGTCGACGCCGGCGGCGTAGAGGGCCTTGAGGACCGCTTCGGCGTCGCCGTGGCGGGCCAGATAGTCGGCGGCCTGGGTATCGCCGCGGCGCAGGCTCTCGGGCAGGAAATAGTTCTCGGCCCGCACCGTCCACGGATGGACCTGCAGGCCGGCCGCATGGGCGTCGCTGACGAGACGGGTCGGGGCACCCAGGGTCTTGCCGTCGGTCGGGACCACCAGTCGCCAGTTCGGCCCCAGGCCGTCGGCATAGGCGGCCACGGCCTTGAGGCCGTCGGCGGTGACCAGGTCGGCATATTTGACGCCCGGCAGGTCGGCCGGTCCGCCTTCGGCGTCGGCCAGCAGCACCAGCCTGGCGCGGGTCTTCGAGCGCAGGGTCTTCAGCGGGCCGACCTCGAAGCACTGCACGAACACCGGCGCATCGGCCGAATTGAGGTCATTGCGCTTGAGGGCCTCCAGCATCCGGCCTTCGACCGGCAGGCCGATCGCGGCGAAATAGCCCGGGTGCTTCATTTCCGGATAGACGCCGATGGTCCGACCGGTGCGCTGGGTGGCGGCCCGGGCGATGGCGACCACCTCGTCGAAGGTCAGGATCTGGGCCTGGCCGTCAAAGGCGGCGCTGGCCGGCCGCAGTTGCGGCAGGCGTTCGCGGGCCCGCAGGGTCTTGATCTCGGCCAGGGTGAAGTCTTCGGTGAACCAGCCGGTGATGCTTTCGCCGTCGATGGTCTTGGTCGCCTTGCGGGCAGCGAATTCGGGACGGGCGGCGACGTCGGTGGTGCCGCCGATCTCGTTCTCGTGGCGGGCCACCAGATGGCCGTCCTTGGTCGGGACGAGGTCCGGCTCGATATAGTCGCAGCCCTGTTCGATGGCCCGCTCATAGGCCAGGGCCGTGTGCTCGGGCCGCTCGCCACTGCAGCCGCGATGGCCGATGACGATGGGCTTCTTGCCCTGGGCGCGGGCAAGGCCAGGCAGGAAGGTGCCGGCGAGGGCGGCGGTGGTCAGGGCGCGACGGGTCAGGAGAGTCATGTGCCCAATTTAGCGCCCGGATGTGACGGTTTGGCGAGGGGGCTTTTGCCTAACCCCGCACCTTCGCCGCGTCCGCCAGCCAGAGCTCGAGATTGGTCCAGCCCGAGCCGTCCTTCGCCAAAGCCGCGCCGTCGGGCCTGGCCGGGTTGAGGCCTTTGCTGCGCTCCCAGGCGTCGGGCATGCCGTCGCCGTCGGTGTCGGGGGCCGCCTTGCCGGAGGCGAGGGTGGGCCAGCCGCCGACCTGCTGCTCGGTGTCGATGATCCTGCCTGTGCGGGTTTTAACGCCCTCGATCACCCGCAGGTCGACGGCGTCGCGGCTGACCGAGGCCCCGGCCTCGGCCAGGATGCGCGCGGCGGCGCTGGCGGCCGGATCGGGGGTGACGGGGGCGATGTCGATCGGCGCAGCCTGCCGCCAGCCCTCGACCTGCAGGCCGTTGGTCAGGCTCCACGGATCGGCCGGGATCTCGCCGTTCAGGCTGTTGCCGGCGAAGAAGGCCCTGGCCAGGCTGTTGCTCTCGTTGAAGGCGATCAGCTTCTGGGTCTCGGGGCCGCTGACATAGGCGTTGTCGACGAAGTTGTAGGCCACCAGGGCGGCCTTGTCGGCATCATAGCCGGCATGGCTGCCGCCCCAGTTATAAAAAAGGTTGGAGCGGAACTCGATGAAGGCTCCGACCGGGTCCTTGTCCGGGCCGTCATAATTGCCGGGGCGCGGCATGCGGGCCATGTGGTTGGCCCACAGATTGTGGTGGAAGGTGATTTTCGAGCCGCGCCCGCCGCGCACCAGGCTGCCATAGCCGTGGTCGCCCTTGGCGTGGATCGACTTGGCCAGGCTTTCGCTGATGATCGACCACTGCACGGTCAGGTCATAGAAGCCGTTCTCCGGCGGGTCGAAGCGGGCCGAGGCCGACAGGGTCTCGTCCACCGACCAGCTGGCCGAGACGTGGTCGAGGATGATGCGGCGGCCCCTGGCCACCCAGATGGCGTCGCCCTCGGTCTTGCTCTCGGCCCCCAGGCGCGAGCGGATGAAGCGGATCACCACGTCGTCGGCCGAGACGATCAGGGTCTGGTCGCGCAGGGTGATGCCGCCGCCCGGCGCGGTCTGGCCGGCGATGGTGATGCGGCCCTCGGAGATCTTCAGCGGCGTCTTGAGCTGGATCGTGCCGGCCACGTCGAAGACGACGGTGCGCGGCCCTTTGGCCTCGACGGCGGCGCGCAGGCTGCCGGGACCGGCGTCGTCGAGATTGGTCACCCGCAGCACCGCCCCGCCGCGTCCGCCCAGGCTGAGGCGGCCCGCGCCCTCGGCCCCGGGGAAGGCGACCACCTCGGCGGGGGCCGCGCGGGCCTGCAGACTGGTGCAGGCCGTCAGTCCAAGAGCGATAGCGGGCGCGAGGGCGGCGAAAACGGTGCGGCGTGGCATGGGTCTTCCCCGATGGAGCGGCGGCATCTGGCGGCCAGCCTGAGCGTCTGGTCGGGAAAATGCCGCCGGCCCGGCGTTTTGTCCACCGGTGTCATCTGGCCGAAGCTTCGGCAGGGCCGGGCATCTGCGCCAGGAGCCGGCGGGTTTGCCCGGCTGGACTCGCCCGGTCCGGCCTGCTACACGCCGCGCCTCGCCCAAGGACTCGGTCCCTGGGCGTGCTCGTCGTTATGGCGGGTTCAAATCCGTGGGAGGGACGCCAAGCCCGCACCACGGCCAACCAGCGAAGATCCCCCTGCGGGATTTTCTTGAGAGGATACAATGGCTAAAAAGATCCTGGGCTATATCAAGCTCCAGGTGAAGGCCGGCTCTGCCACGCCTTCGCCCCCCATCGGCCCCGCACTGGGCCAGCGCGGCGTCAACATCATGGGCTTCTGTAAGGAGTTCAACGCGCGCACCGAGAACGTCGAAAAGGGCACCCCCCTGCCGACCGTGATCACCGTGTACCAAGACAAGTCGTTCACCTTCGTCACCAAGACGCCCCCGGCGACGCACTATCTGAAGCAGATTACCGGCCTGAAGTCCGGCGCCAAGCTGACCGGTCGCGAGACCGTCGGTGAAGTGACCCGCACCCAGCTGCGCGAGATCGCTGAAAAGAAGATGAAGGACCTGAACGCCAACGATCTCGAGGCTGCGGCCAAGATCATCGAAGGCTCCGCCAAGGCCATGGGCCTCAAGATCGTGGAGGCCTAAGACCATGGCCAAGCAACCCAAGCGCATTCAGGCGTGGACCGGCGATCGTGAAGCCACCCACACCGCTTCTGAAGCCATCGCCCTCGTGAAGGCCAACGCCAAGGCCAAGTTCGACGAGTCGATCGAGATCTGCGTCAACCTCGGCGTTGACCCGCGTCACGCCGACCAGCAGGTCCGTGGTGTCGTGAACCTGCCGTCGGGCACGGGCCGTGACGTTCGCGTCGCCGTCTTCGCCAAGGACGCCAAGGCTGCCGAAGCCCTCGCGGCCGGTGCCGAGCACGTCGGTGCCGAAGACCTGTACGAAAAGATCGCCGGCGGCTTCATGGACTTCGACCGCGTCATCGCGTCGCCGGACATGATGGCCCTGGTCGGTCGCCTCGGTAAGGTGCTGGGCCCGCGCGGCCTGATGCCGAACCCGAAGGTCGGCACCGTGACCCCGAACGTCGCCCAGGCCGTCAAGGACGCCAAGGGTGGTGCTGTCGAGTTCCGCGTCGAAAAGGCCGGCATCATTCACGCCGGCATCGGCAAGGTCTCGTTCTCGGACGAAGCCCTGCTGATCAACGTCAAGGCGATGATCGAAGCGCTGAACCGTTCGAAGCCGTCGGGCGCCAAGGGCATCTATGTGAAGCGTATCGGCCTGTCGTCGACGATGGGCCCGGGCTTCAAGGTCGACACCTCGTCGATCGCCTAAGCCTTTCGGCATTGACTATCGGAACGGGCGCTGGAGCGATCCAGCGCCCGTTTTGCGTTTGGGGCGCGCGTTGCGAGCTCGGCTAGCCGATGTTATGTTTCAGCTAGACGGAGGTTCTCCGATGGCATTCCATGTTCGAGATCCTGAGACTGACGCCCTGGTGCGAGAACTGGCTGACAAGACCAGGCTCGGCATTACCGAGGCCGTAAAACTCGCCGCAGCCGAAGCCTTGGCTTCGCGCGAACAGGCGCGTGCCGAAAAACTGGCCAAGATGCGGGCGATCTCGGCGGAGATCGCCAGTTTGCCCCGCACCGGACTTAAGGCCGACAAGGCGTTCTTCGACGAAATGTACGACGACTAATGTTTGTCGACGCTTCGGCATGGACGGCGATTCTGATGGAAGAGCCAGAGGCGGAGGCCTTCCGTGAGAAACTGGCCGATGCCATCGAAGTGACGACCTCCGCAATCGCCAATTGGGAGGCTGTCCGCGCCGTCTCTCGCCAGACGTCCTCTGACATTGCAACGGCCTCGCTCAAGCTTGGCGAGCTTCAGAGGTTGGCGGGCGCGCGCGTCCTTCCCATTGGTCAGGCAGAGCAGTCACTGGCCCTGCAAGCCCACGCCCGGTTCGGCAAGGGCGTGCATCCGGCCCGGCTCAACATGGGCGACTGCTTCGCCTATGCCTGCGCGCGGACCAACGGCGTGCCGCTGCTGTTCAAGGGCGACGATTTTTCCCTGACCGATATCGAGCCCGCGTGAGCGACGCCCTCACCCTCGACGTCGCCGTAATCGGCGGCGGGCCGGCCGGGCTGATGGCCGCAGACGTGCTGAGCGCGGCCGGGCGCTCGGTGAGCGTGTTCGAGAAGATGCCGACCTTCGGGCGCAAGTTCCTGATGGCCGGGCGCGGCGGGCTGAACCTCACCCATTCGGAAGACCTTGAGCGCTTCCTGCAGCGCTACGGTGCCGCGTCCCGGGTCCTGGCCCCGATGCTGGCGGCCTTCAGCCCCGCCGACCTGCGGGCCTGGGCCGACGGGCTGGGCGGGCAGACCTTCGTCGGGGCCAGTGGCCGGGTGTTTCCCAAGGTGATGAAGGCCTCGCCGCTGCTGCGGGCCTGGCTGGCGCGGCTGGAGGGGCAGGGGGTCTTGCTGCGCACCCGGACCGAATGGCAGGGCTGGACGGCGGACGGGGCCCTCAGCTTCGTCACGCCGGACGGCGTCGAGACCGTCCGCCCGCGCCTGACCATCCTGGCCCTCGGCGGTGCCAGCTGGGCGCGGCTCGGGTCGGACGGGGCCTGGGCCCCTCTGCTGGCCGCGCGGGGCGTCGAGGTCACGCCGTTCCAGGCCGCCAATTGCGGCTTCGATGTCGGCTGGAGCCCGCTGTTTGCCGACCGTTTCGCCGGCGAGCCGCTGAAGAATGTCGCCCTGCGGCTGGGTGAGACCACGTCGCGCGGCGATGCCATGGTCGCGCGCTACGGCCTGGAGGGCGGGGCGGTCTATGCCCTGGGCGCGGCCCCCCGGGAGGCCATCGCGGCGACCGGGCGGGCGGTGGTGCAGATCGATCTTCGGCCCGACCTGTCGCTCGAAACCCTGACGGCGCGCCTGTCCCGGCCGCGGGCGGGGCAATCCCTGGCCAATTTCCTGCGCAAGGCCGCGCACCTGTCGCCGGTCGAGGTCAATCTGCTGCGTGAGGCCCACGGCCTGGACCTGCCCGCCGACCCTGCGGCCCTGGCGGCGGCGATCAAGGCCGCGCCGGTCACCCTGACGGGCGTGCAGCCGCTGGACCGGGCCATCTCCTCGGCCGGCGGCCTGACCCTGGACTCGCTGGACGGACTGGCGCTGAAGGCCGCGCCGGATATCCTCGTGGCCGGCGAGATGCTGGACTGGGAGGCCCCCACGGGCGGCTATCTGCTGCAGGCCTGTTTCGCCACCGGGGTGGCGGCGGCCCGTCAGGCCCTGACGCGACTGGAACAGGAGGACCGGGATGCCGGATGACAAGGTGAAGGGCCCGGCGTCCTACTTCCCGTCTATTGAAAAGACCTATGGCCGCCCGATCGCCGACTGGCAGGCCGTGGTCCGCGCGGCCTATCCGGCCCGGCACATGGACCTGGTGGCCCTGCTCAAGACCGAGCACGGCCTGGGGCACGGCCATGCCAATGCGGTGGTGGCCCATACCCTGGCGCAGGACGGGCTGAAGTAGGCACAGGGACTTGCCGGGGGCGGCCGCAAAAGCCTCCTTGTGCGGCCCGACCGGCTGCTGGTTAACTGAGCCGGATCGAGCCGGCGTTGGCTCGCTTTCCTGCCGCCTCGACCACGGCACGAGCGTCATAAGAGGCCCCGGACAAGGGACTCCAGCCGATCCGCTCCCAAGGGTGGGCAGGCTGCGCGCCCCGTCCTGGTCATCAGGAACGACCCGCCCGGGTTTGCTGGAAGAATCGTGACGACCCATGAACCAAGACTGGAGCGCCGGCTATGTGGTCGAGAGCGGCTACACGTTTGGGGTCTATCCCGAGCTGAATCCCGTCCGGGCAGCCTTGCCGCTGCTGCTGAAAGGCTTGCGGGTCCCGAAAATCGAGACGGCGTGTGAGCTGGGCTTTGGTCAGGGCTGCGCGGCGGCCGTGCATGCCGCCACCCAGAGCGATATCGCGTGGTGGGGTTGCGACTTCGCGCCGGCCCATGCCGTGTTCGCGCGGGATCTGGTCACCGCGAGTGGCGCTGACGCCCGCCTGTTCGATGACTCCTTCGACGAGTTTGCGGCGCGTCCTGACCTGCCCGATTTCGACTTCGTGGCCCTGCACGGGGTGTGGAGCTGGGTCAATGACGCCGCGCGGGCGCGGATTGTCGACTTCCTCCGCCGCAAGCTGAAGCCCGGCGGGCTGGTCTACATCTCCTACAATGCGCAGCCGGGGTGGGCGGTGGCGGGCCCGTTGCGCCACCTGATGAAGCGCCATGCCGAGACCCTGGGGGCACCGGGCCTGGGCGCTGCGGCCAATCTTGATGCGGCCCTGCAGACGATGCAGCGCTTTTTTGCCCTGGATCCCGTCTTTTCGCGGATCAATTCGAATGTCGTCGACCGGCTCCAGTCCATCATGCGTCAGGACCGCCAGTACCTGGTTCATGAGTATATGAACCGTGACTGGGTGCCGATGTGGTTTGCCGAGGTCGAGGAACGGCTGTCAGCCGCCAAACTCTCGTTCGCGACATCGGCCTACATGTCCGATCACATCGACGCGCTGAACCTGTCGCCGGACATGATGGACTTCCTGAGCAGCCTGCCGGACTCCACGCTGCGCGAGACCTTCCGCGATTTCGCCGTCCAGGCCCAGTTCCGCCGCGACTACTGGCTGCGCGGCGCCAGTCAGGTCCCCGCCACCGACTGCCGCCGGGCGCTGCTGGACCAGCGCGTCGTGCTGACGGGCCCACCCGGCGCGCCCCTGGACAAGGCGCGCGGGGCTTACGCCGAGATCGCCTTGGGCGGGAGCGACCATGAGGCCGTGATGGAGGCCCTCAGCAGTGGCCAGCCCTGTTCGCTGGGCGAGCTCGAAGCCCTCCTGCCGGACGGCAAGGGGGAAAAGGCCCTGACCACCACGCTGCTTCTCCTGCTCAGCCAGGGTGCCATTGCCCCGACCCAGACCGCCGCGGCCGCAGCCCGCAGCGCCGGGACGGCAAAGGCCCTCAATCTCGAACTGGCCCGGCGGGCGGCCGAGGCCAAGGATCTCGGATTCCTGGCGTCACCGGTGACCGGCGGCGCGATCAAGGCGGCGCGTTTTGATCAGGTGTTCTGGCTGGCCCAGCAGCGCCATGGGGGCGGGCCTTCAGACTGGGCGCAGTTTGCGGTCAATAGCCTCGCCGAGCAGGGACAGGCCCTGCTCTCGGGCGGGCAGCCGCTCTCGGCCGACGCCGCCCGTCAGGCGTTGGAGGCTCAGGCCAAGGCCTTCGCGGAGACCGTTCTGCCGTCCTGGACGGGCCTTGGCATGATGTGACGGAACCCGGCTGGTTTGTGGGGCTGCAGCCCGTGGCGGGCAAGAGCTCGCGCGCCTCGGCAAACGGCCACTTCGCCGATCCGGGTCTTGATGCAACGATCCGGGGACCGATACGGTTTAGGGTGTCGACGGGTTCCCTGTCGCAGCGAGGATATGGTCCATGACACGAGCTCTTGAAGGCAAGATCGCCGTTATCACCGGCGCAGCCGGGGCGATCGGCACGGCGACCTCACGGCTGATGGCCGAGCGCGGTGCGACCATCGTCGCCGTCGACATGCCCGGAACCGACTGGTCCGGACTGAAAGCCGCCCTGCCCGGGGACACCCGGCTGGTCACGGCCGAGGCCGATGTCACCGACGAGGCGTCGGTGGCGGCCTATGTCGAGAAGGCCCGGGCCGAGTGCGGCCGGATCGATGTCTTCTTCAACAATGCCGGCATCGAAGGCCCGGTCCAGCCGATCGAATCCTATCCGCTGGACGCCTTCATGAAGGTGCTGGGCGTCAATGTGGCCGGGGTGTTCCTCGGGCTGAAACATGTCCTGCCGGTGATGTACGCCCAGGGATCGGGCAGCATCATCAACACCTCCAGCGTCGCCGGCCTGACCGGTGCGGTCGGCATGGCCGGCTACTGCACCTCCAAACACGCCGTGATCGGCGTCACCCGCGTGGCGGCGGTCGAAGCGGCCCCGAAGGGCGTGCGGGTCAATTGCGTCAATCCCGGCCCGATCGAGAGCCGGATGATGCAGTCGATCAATACTGGCCAGTCGGGCGACCCCAAGCTGGCCCATGACCTGATCAGCAACGCGGTGCCGGCCAAGCGCTATGGCACGCCCGAAGAAGTCGCGGGCCTGGTGGCCTTCCTGGCCTCGGACGACGCGACCTATTGCAACGGCGGCTTCTATACCGTCGACGGCGCGCTGACCGCCGCCTGAGCGACCCGGCCCCGGCGCGGTTTTCGGACTGCGCCGGACGGTTCGCGTCGACCCCTGTTGAACTTCCCCCCCAAACCGTCTATACGCGCCACCTTCTCCGTCGGGCTCGCCCGGCGAAGACCTGTTTGTGAACAGCGGGGCGTGGGGTCACCAACGCCGTAAATGAGGAAGAGCCCTTCCTCGCCGTCGGGAGACAGGGATGGACAAGCCCACGCTATTTCCTCCTGAAAACGGATGGGACGCGCGGCTGACTTTCCTTGGAACAGGCTGATGCAACTCGCGTGCGGGAGCGATCCCTCGCGTTTGTGGCATTTGGCTGCCGGAATGGTCCGGCCGCTGTAACTGAGTAGGAGACCGCAATGGACCGCGCTCAAAAGCAGGAGTCGATCGAGGCGCTGAAAAGCGTATTCGCCGGCGCCGGCGCTGTCGTCGTGACCCATTATTCGGGCATGACCGTTGCGGAAATGACTGAACTGCGTGCCCGCCTCCGCAAGGAAGACGGCACGTTCCAGGTGGTGAAGAACACCCTGGTCCAGAAGGCCCTCGGTGGCTCGATCGGTGAAGCGGGCGACGCCCTGTTCACCGGCCCGGTCGCCATTGCCTTCGGCAAGGACCCGGTCTCCGCCGCCAAGATCGTCACCCAGTACGCCAAGGAAAACGACAAGCTGAAGCTCGTCGGTGGCATTCTGGGCCAGACGACGGTTCTGGACGAAGCTGCGGTGCGGGCGCTCGCCACGCTGCCGTCGCTGGATCAGATCCGTGGCAAGCTTATCGGCCTCATCCAGGCTCCGGCGACCAAGATCGCTGGCGTCCTGCAGGCCCCGGCTGGCCAACTTGCTCGCGTCTTCAACGCTTATGCGACCAAAGACGCCGCCTAACGGTCATCTCCGCGTACATCCCTCATTCGTTTTAGGAAACTGAACATGTCCAAGCTCGAAAAGCTGGTTGAAGAACTGTCCACCCTGTCGGTCCTGGAAGCTGCTGAGCTCTCCAAGATGCTGGAAGAAAAGTGGGGCGTTTCGGCCGCCGCTCCGGTCGCCGCCGCCGCTGCCGTGGCCGCTGCTCCGGTTGAAGCTGCTGAAGAGCAAACCGAGTTCACCGTTGTTCTGACCGCCGGTGGCGACAAGAAGATCAACGTGATCAAGGAAGTCCGCGGCGTCCGTCCGGACCTCGGCCTGAAGGAAGCCAAGGACCTGGTCGAAGGCGCTCCGCAGAACGTCGTCGAGAACGTCTCCAAGGCCCAGGCCGAAGAGATCGCCAAGAAGCTGACCGAAGCCGGCGCGACCATCCAGATCAAGTAAGACCGCTCGCTTCGGCGAACGGACTTGCCCCGGTCTCGGCCGGGACTGGACCACAAGAGCGGGCCCGGAGGGAGACCTCCGGGCCCGTTTTTCGTTGCCGGTCCGGAGCACCGGCGAAGCCTTGACCAGACGGCAAAGCCTGACAAACTGGCGATCCGCGTTCCTTCAGCCAGATTTGACAAGGAGAATGGCGTGACCCTTGTCGAGAAGCACGCGGTTCAGATCTCGGGCCAGGGCCTGCGGCCGATGGTGTTTTCGCACGGTTTCGGCTGTGACCAGAACATGTGGCGTCTGGTTGCGCCGGCCTTCGCGGCCGAGTTCAAGACCGTCGTGTTTGACCATATCGGGGCAGGGCGTTCGGACCTGTCGGCCTATGATCGTGACAAGTATGCTTCGCTCGACGGCTATGCGGACGATGTCGTGGGCCTGTGCGAAGCGCTGGACCTGAAGGATGTGGTCTTTGTCGGCCATTCGGTCAGCGCCATGATCGGCGTGCTGGCCGCCGCGCGCCGGCCCGGCCTGTTCGGCGACATGATCATGATCTGCCCATCGCCCCGCTACATCGACGACGCGGACTATGTCGGCGGCTTTGCCCGTGCCGATATTGACGAGCTCCTGGAGTTCCTCGACGCCAACCACCTGGGCTGGTCCACGACCATGGCCCCGGTGATCATGGGCAATCCCGACCGGCCGGAACTGGCGGAAGAGCTGTCGAACAGCTTCTGCAGCACCGATCCCGACATCGCCCGGCAGTTTGCTCGCGTCACTTTCCTGTCGGACTCCCGCGCGGATCTGGCTGCAGTGGCGACGCCGACCATGATCATCGATTGCCTGGAAGACAGCATCGCCCCGCCCGTGGTGGGCCGCTATGTCCAGGCCGCCATTGCCCGCAGCGTCCTGACGACGCTGGACGCCACCGGCCATTGTCCGCACCTGAGCGCCCCCGAAGCGACGATCGCAGCCATTCGATCCTATCTGGACGATCGCGGCCCGCGCGCCGGTTAGGGAAACGCTTGCCGCACTCCCTTCCCACCGCTGCTGCCCCTACACTTGACGCGCTGTTCGACCTGGCCCCGTGCGGTCTGGCCGTGCTGGGGGCGGGCAATGTCCTGACGGCTTGCAATCGTTATTTCAGCGGACTGGTGGGGCGATCGCCCGAGTCGATGATCGGTGCGACGGGCTTTCCCGGCCTGCTCACCGTGGCCGGGCGGATCTATTTCGAGACGCATGTCGCGCCGCTGGTGAGGATGCAGGGGCGGGTGGACGAGGTTGCCTTCGACCTGGTCACGGCCAGCGGTACCCGGGTGCCGGTCCTCCTCAATGCGGAGCTGATCGGCGAACGGGACGGCGAGCAGGTCGGCATTCGGCTGGCTGTGTTCCCGGCATCGGATCGCCGCAAGTACGAGGCCGAGATCCTCAAGGCCCGGCGCGAGGCCGATGCGGCGCGCGAGGCGGCGGAGGCGTCCAGCAAGGCCAAGGACGACTTTCTGGCCAACATGTCGCACGAGATCCGCACGCCGCTCAACGCGGTGGTCGGCGTCGCCGGCGTTCTGGCGACAACGCCCCTGTCTGCCCACCAGCGTGACATGCTGGGCATGATCGAGAGCTCCGGCCGACTCCTCGAGCGGCTGGTTTCCGACGTGCTGGATCTGGCCAAGATCGAATCCGGCCTTATGACCATCGAGGTCCGACCCTTCGACCTGCAAGTCTGCATTCGGGGCATCGCCAACCTGATGGGCGTTCGCGCCTCCGAGAAGGGCGTGGCCTTCACCCTGCGACTGAGCGAGGCGGCGCAGGGCCTGTTCCTGGGCGATGGGCTGCGCCTCCAGCAGGTTCTGGCCAACCTCCTGTCCAACGCCATCAAGTTCACGTCCGAGGGCGAGGTGAGCCTGACAGTGGACGTCGAGCCGGACGCGACGTCGTCGGCATTGAGCCGCCTGCGCGTGGCGGTGCAGGATTCCGGCATCGGCTTCGATGAGAGCCTGGCCGCCAGCCTGTTCGATCGCTTCAGTCAGGCCGACAACAGCATCACCCGGCGGTTCGGCGGCACCGGCATCGGCCTGTCGATCTGCAAGCAACTGGTGGATCTGATGAGCGGCCACATCCAGGTGCGGTCGCGGCCCGGAGTGGGCAGCACCTTCAGCTTTGATATTCCGCTGGCGCGGCCGGCCGCCGACGCCAGCATCGCTTCGGCCTCCGCCGAGGCGGCGAGCGCCCCCGAGGCGGTCAGTCTGGCCGATGGGCCGGCGTTGCGGATCCTGCTGGTGGAGGACAACGACATCAACCAGGAGATCGTGGCCCTGATGCTCGCGCCACATCATGTGGAGCTCGAGATCGCGGGGAACGGCCATCTGGGCCTTGAGTGCTT
The DNA here is from genome assembly GCF_003060965.1 of Caulobacter sp. HMWF025. GTDB lineage: Bacteria > Pseudomonadota > Alphaproteobacteria > Caulobacterales > Caulobacteraceae > Caulobacter. Next base: position 13,679 of record NZ_QAII01000018.1, read on the forward strand.
CCAGCGGCAGATCTTCGACCTGGTGCTGATGGACATGCAGATGCCGGTGATGGACGGGCTCACCGCTACCCGCGCCTTCCGCGCGGTGGAAGCCGCCGATCCGGCCCGCGTCCGCACGCCGATCGCGCTGCTCAGCGCCAACGCCATGGAGCAGCACCGGCTTCAGGGCACGGAGGCGGGGGCCGATCTCCACATCTCCAAGCCGATCACGCCCGAGAGCCTGATCGCCGGCGTGCGCCAGGCCCTGCGGGCCGGCGACGCGGCCCGATTGGTCCCTCCCATCGCTTGATCTCGCGCCCCCGGGCGGCCAAGCGCAACCCGACTTCGGCCGCTAGCGGCACACGGGCCAGAGAGGGCCGCGCAACGTCTCGTGGTCTCGGGGGTTTAGGTAGCCAGGTTCGCTCCCTTATCGAGCCGCCCCCTTTTCAAAACGTATCGGGCTCCCATGCACATTCTGATGGTTCTGACCTCCCATGACCGCCTTGGCGACACCGGCAAGAAGACCGGCTTCTGGCTGGAGGAATTCGCCGCGCCCTACTATGCGCTGAAGGACGCGGGCGCGACGCTGGTCCTGGCCTCGCCGGCCGGCGGTCAGCCGCCCCTCGATCCCAAGAGTGACGCCGCCGACGCCCAGACCGACGATACCCGCCGCTTCAAGGCCGATCCGGAAGCCGAGGCCGCCCTGGACCACACGGTTCCGCTGGCCGGCGTGAAGGCCGAAGACTTTGACGGTGTCTTCTATCCGGGGGGCCACGGCCCGCTGTGGGATCTGGCGACGGACCCGCACTCGATCGCCCTGATCGAGGCTTTCGTGGCGGCGGGCAAGCCCGTGGCCGCCGTCTGCCATGCCCCCGGCGTCCTGCGTGATGTCCGGCGGCCGGACGGCCAGCCTCTCGTCGCGGGCAAGGCCGTAACCGGCTTTACCAATTCTGAGGAAGAGGCCGTCGGCCTGACCAAGGTCGTGCCGTTCCTGGTCGAGGACATGCTGCAGGCCAAGGGCGGGATCTATGCCAAGGGACCGGACTGGGGACCGTTCGTCCAGACCGACGGCCAGCTGGTCACCGGCCAGAACCCGGCCTCGTCGCGACCGGCGGCTGAAGCCCTTCTGGGGCTGCTGAAGGCCTAGGCTGCAGCGCGGCGGGCCGGATTGGGTCTAGGATCAGGGGGCGAAGGAGCCGAGCCATGATTCTGCCCGACCTGACCCGCCGTACCGCCCTGACGGGATCGGCGGCCGCTCTCGTAGTGCCGGCCCTGTCCGGCCCGTCTGTGGCCGGGGTGCGGAGCGCCGGCCATGTCGAGATGCTCGAGCCCGGTGCCGTCAGCCAGCTGCGCGGCCTCTCGATCATCCGGCACGGCTACTGGGCCAGCGGGTCGAACGGCGTGCTCTATCAGGGTGGCCGGGGACGCAGCCTGGCAGTTGTCCGGCCGGGCGGGGCCGAGAGCCTGGACTTTCGGGGCCTGCACGCCTTTGACGCCGACCATGTCCTGGCGATGAGCGCCGGTCCCGGCACCGCCTCGCAGCTGTGGCGGACCCGCGACGGCGGGCGGACCTGGGCGGCCGAGGTGACCAACAGCGATCCGGACGGGTTCTGGGACGCCCTGGTCTTCGCGCGCGACGGCCGCACCGGCTACATCCTCGGCGATCCGACCGGCGAGGGCTTTACCCTGCTGATCACCCGCGACGGCGGGGCCAGCTGGAGCCGTGCGCCGCAGGGCCTGATCCCGGCCCCGGCGGCCGGGGAGGCGGCCTTTGCAGCCAGCAACGGCTGTCTGGCCCTGGGGCCCAAGGGGCAGCTGGCCTTCTGCACCGGCGGGGCCGGCCGGGCCCGGGTGTTTCTGTCGCGCGACGGCCGCCTGCAGCGGTTCCAGATCTTCGAGACCCCGATTCCCGCCGAAAGCCCGAGCCAGGGGGCCTTCGCCCTAACCTTCGGTCCGCACGGCGAGCTCTGGGTTTGCGGCGGCGACTTCAAGGCCCCGACGGCGAAGGGCGTCAATCTGGCCTGGCTGGCCCCCGGCGGCGAGGCCTTCCAGGCCGTCGACGCCCCGCCCGGCTATCTGTCCTCGATCGCCACGACCGGGGCGACGGTGCTGGCCACGGGCCTGTCCGGCGCCCTGGCCAGCCGTGACGGCGGCCATTTCGAGCGCCTCACGGCCCAGCCCTACAATGTCGCGCGTCTGATCGACCGCAAGACCGGGGTGCTGGGCGGTCCCGGCGGGACGGTGGGGCTCTGGCGGGCCTGAGCCGGTGGCCTGAGCGGGCTCGACCGGGCGTAGACAAAATCTCAACATTCCCTCTTCCCATCGCTCCGGGCTTGGCCTATATCCGCCGGCTCACGAAGACATTCGGCGGAGCGCGCACGCGCGTGTCCGCATGTTACGCCCCGAGGCGCGGTCAGCCGCCCTCCGACCAGCGCGAAGGGGCGCCCGCCAGGTTCACCGGTCCCGGTCGCCTGACAGGGGAATTCCAGCGTCCGGCGCTCCCGTTTCAGGCGGGGGCGGCGAGGGTGGACGCAGGATCAAACGAATTCACGCGCGGACTCCGTCCGCGCCGCAGGGAAAAAACATGGCGCAATCCTTCACCGGCAAGAAGCGAATCCGGAAGTCTTTCGGTCGCATCCCCGAAGCTGTGCAGATGCCGAACCTGATCGAGGTTCAGCGCTCTTCCTACGAGCAGTTCCTTCAGCGCGAGGTCCGTCCGGGCCAGCGCCGCGACGAAGGGATCGAGGCTGTTTTCAAGTCGGTCTTCCCGATCAAGGATTTCAACGAGCGCGCGGTGCTCGAATACGTCTCGTACGAATTCGAAGAGCCCAAGTACGACGTTGAAGAGTGCATCCAGCGCGACATGACCTTCGCGGCGCCGCTGAAGGTCAAGCTGCGCCTGATCGTGTTCGAAACCGAAGAAGAAACCGGCGCCCGCTCCGTCAAGGACATCAAGGAGCAGGACGTCTACATGGGCGATATCCCGCTCATGACCGACAAGGGTACGTTCATCGTCAACGGCACCGAGCGGGTCATCGTCTCGCAGATGCACCGTTCGCCGGGCGTGTTCTTCGACCACGACAAGGGCAAGACCCACGCCTCGGGCAAGCTGCTGTTCGCTGCCCGCGTGATCCCGTACCGCGGCTCGTGGCTGGACTTCGAGTTCGATGCCAAGGACGTGGTCTATGTCCGCATCGACCGTCGCCGCAAGCTGCCCGCCACCACCTTCCTCTATGCCCTGGGCATGGACGGCGAAGAAATCCTGACGACCTTCTACGACGTCGTCCCGTTCGAAAAGCGCGAAGGCGGCTGGGCCACCCCCTACAAGCCCGAGCGCTGGCGCGGCGTGAAGCCGGAGTTCGCCCTGGTCGACGCCGACACGGGTGAAGAAGTGGCTCCGGCCGGCACCAAGATCACCGCCCGCCAGGCCAAGAAGCTGGCCGACGGCGGTCTGAAGACCCTGCTGCTGGCCCCCGAAGCCCTGACCGGCCGTTATCTGGCCCGCGATGCGGTGAACTTCGAGAACGGCGAAATCTACGCCGAAGCCGGCGACGAGCTGGACGTGACCTCGATCCAGGCCCTGGCCGATCAGGGCTTCAGCACCATCGACGTGCTGGACATCGACCACGTCACGGTCGGCGCCTACATGCGCAACACCCTGCGCGTCGACAAGAATGCCGTCCGCGAGGACGCCCTGTTCGACATCTACCGCGTCATGCGTCCGGGCGAGCCGCCGACCGTTGAAGCCGCTGAAGCGATGTTCAAGTCGCTGTTCTTCGACGCCGAGCGCTACGACCTGTCGGCCGTGGGCCGCGTGAAGATGAACATGCGCCTGGAGCTGGACGCTTCGGACGAGATGCGCGTGCTCCGCAAGGAAGACGTGCTGGCCGTCCTGAAGCTGCTGGTCGGCCTGCGCGACGGTCGCGGCGAAATCGACGACATCGACAATCTCGGCAACCGCCGGGTGCGTTCGGTCGGCGAACTTCTGGAAAACCAGTACCGCGTCGGTCTGCTGCGCATGGAGCGCGCCATCAAGGAACGCATGTCGTCCGTCGACATCGACACCGTGATGCCGCACGACCTGATCAACGCCAAGCCGGCCGCCGCCTCGGTCCGCGAATTCTTCGGCTCCTCGCAGCTGTCGCAGTTCATGGACCAGACGAACCCGCTGTCGGAAATCACCCACAAGCGCCGCCTCTCGGCGCTCGGCCCGGGCGGTCTGACCCGCGAGCGCGCCGGCTTCGAAGTCCGCGACGTTCACCCGACCCACTACGGCCGCATCTGCCCGATTGAAACGCCGGAAGGCCCGAACATCGGTCTGATCAACTCGCTGGCCACCCATGCCCGCGTCAACAAGTACGGCTTCATCGAGAGCCCTTACCGTCGCGTCGCCGACGGCAAGCCGCTCGACGAGGTCGTCTACATGTCGGCCATGGAAGAGTCGAAGCACGTCATCGCCCAGTCCAACATCAAGGTGTTGAACGGCGAGATCGTCGACGACCTGGTCCCCGGCCGGATCAACGGTGAACCCACGCTCCTGCAAAAGGAGATGGTCGACCTGATGGACGTGTCGCCGCGTCAGGTGGTTTCGGTGGCCGCGGCCCTGATCCCCTTCCTGGAAAACGACGACGCCAACCGCGCCCTCATGGGCTCGAACATGCAACGTCAGGCCGTGCCGCTGGTGCAGTCCGACGCGCCGCTGGTCGGCACGGGCATGGAAGCCGTGGTCGCCCGTGACTCCGGCGCCGTGGTCGTGGCCAAGCGCACCGGCGTCGTCGAGCAGATCGACGGTACCCGTATCGTCGTCCGCGCCACGGAAGAGACCGACGCCGCCCGTTCGGGCGTCGACATCTACCGTCTCAGCAAGTTCCAGCGCTCGAACCAGTCGACCTGCATCAACCAGCGCCCGCTGGTGAAGGTGGGCGACAAGATCGTCGCCGGCGACATCATCGCCGACGGCCCCTCGACCGAGCTGGGCGAACTGGCCCTGGGCCGCAACGCGCTCGTCGCGTTCATGCCCTGGAACGGCTACAACTTCGAAGACTCGATCCTGATCTCCGAGCGCATCGTCCGTGACGACGTCTTCACCTCGATCCACATCGAGGAATTCGAAGTCATGGCCCGCGACACCAAGCTCGGCCCCGAAGAAATCACCCGCGACATCCCGAACGTCGGCGAGGAAGCCCTGCGCAACCTCGACGAAGCCGGCATCGTGGCCATCGGCGCCGAAGTCCAGCCGGGCGACATCCTGGTCGGCAAGGTGACGCCGAAGGGCGAAAGCCCGATGACGCCGGAAGAAAAGCTCCTGCGCGCCATCTTCGGTGAAAAGGCCTCGGACGTCCGCGATACCAGCCTGCGCCTGCCCCCGGGCGTCGCCGGCACCATCGTCGACGTGCGCGTGTTCAACCGTCACGGCGTCGACAAGGACGAACGCGCCCTGGCCATCGAGCGTTCGGAAATCGACCGTCTGGGCAAGGACCGCGACGACGAATTCGCGATCCTGAACCGCAACATCTCGGGTCGTCTGCGCGAACTGCTGATCGGCAACGTGGCGCTGTCGGGTCCCAAGGGCCTGTCGCGCGGCGAGATCACCGCTGAAGGCCTGGCTGAGGTTCAGCCCGGCATGTGGTGGCAGATCGCCCTCGAAGACGAGAAGGCGATGGGCGAGCTGGAAAGCCTGCGCCGTCTGTTCGACGAGAACCGCAAGCGTCTGGACCGTCGCTTCGAGGACAAGGTCGACAAGCTGCAGCGCGGCGACGAACTGCCCCCGGGCGTGATGAAGATGGTCAAGGTCTTCGTGGCCGTGAAGCGCAAGCTTCAGCCCGGCGACAAGATGGCCGGCCGTCACGGCAACAAGGGCGTCATCTCGCGCATCCTGCCGATCGAGGACATGCCGTTCCTCGCCGACGGGACGCACGTCGACGTCGTTCTGAACCCGCTGGGCGTGCCTTCGCGCATGAACGTCGGCCAGATCTTCGAAACCCACCTGGGCTGGGCCTGCGCCGGTCTCGGCAAGCAGATCACCGCCCTGATGGAAGACTGGCAGGCCGGTGGTCAGAAGGAAGCGCTCGTCGAGCGTCTGACCGAGATCTACGGCCCGGACGAAGAACTGCCGGACACCGAAGAAGGCCTGCTGGAACTGGCCCGCAACCTCGGCAAGGGCGTTCCGATCGCCACGCCGGTGTTCGACGGTGCCCGCATCGGCGACATCGAGGACCACCTGCGCATGGCCGGTCTCAACCCTTCAGGCCAGTCGATCCTGTTCGACGGCCAGACGGGCGACCAGTTCAAGCGTCCGGTCACGGTCGGCTACATCTACATGCTGAAGCTGCACCACCTGGTCGACGACAAGATCCACGCCCGTTCGATCGGTCCGTACTCCCTCGTCACGCAACAGCCGCTGGGTGGTAAGGCCCAGTTCGGCGGTCAGCGCTTCGGGGAAATGGAAGTGTGGGCTCTGGAAGCCTACGGCGCGGCCTACACCCTGCAGGAAATGCTGACGGTGAAGTCCGACGACGTGGCCGGCCGCACCAAGGTCTACGAGTCGATCGTCCGTGGCGACGACACGTTCGAAGCCGGTATCCCCGAAAGCTTCAACGTGCTGGTCAAGGAAATGCGCTCGCTCGGCCTGAACGTCGAGCTGGAGAACAGCTGATCCGAACCTCTCCCTCCTCCGCGTAATCGCGGGGGAGGGGTCTTCGATCGCCGCTCTCTGTCTCAAGAATTTTCGCGGGTAGTCCCGCAGAAGGAACCAAGATGAACCAGGAAGTCCTGAACATCTTCAATCCGGTCCAGGCCGCTCCGACCTTCGACCAGATCCGTATTTCGCTCGCCTCGCCGGAAAAGATCCGCTCGTGGTCGTTCGGCGAGATCAAGAAGCCCGAGACCATCAACTACCGCACGTTCAAGCCCGAGCGTGACGGCCTGTTCTGCGCCCGTATCTTTGGCCCGACCAAGGATTACGAATGCCTGTGCGGCAAGTACAAGCGCATGAAGTACAAGGGCATCATCTGCGAAAAGTGCGGTGTTGAAGTCACCCTGGCCCGCGTCCGTCGCGAGCGCATGGGCCACATCGAACTGGCCTCGCCGGTCGCCCACATCTGGTTCCTGAAGTCGCTGCCCTCGCGCATCGCCATGATGCTCGACATGCCGCTGAAGGACATCGAGCGCGTCCTGTACTTCGAATACTACATCGTCACCGAGCCGGGCCTGACCCCGCTTAAGCAGCACCAGCTGCTGTCGGAAGACGACTACATGCGCGCCCAGGAAGAGTACGGCGACGACAGCTTCACCGCCGAAATCGGTGCTGAAGCCGTCCAGAACCTGCTCAAGGCGATCGACCTCGACAAGGAAGCCGACCGCCTGCGCGAAGAGCTGGCCGGCACCGTGTCGGACATGAAGCAGAAGAAGTTCTCCAAGCGCCTCAAGATCCTTGAAGCGTTCTCGGAGTCCGGCAACCGTCCCGAGTGGATGGTCCTGACGGTGGTTCCGGTCATCCCGCCGGAACTGCGTCCGCTGGTGCCGCTGGACGGCGGCCGCTTCGCCACCTCCGACCTGAACGACCTCTATCGCCGGGTCATCAACCGGAACAACCGCCTGAAGCGCCTGATCGAGCTGCGCGCGCCCGACATCATCATCCGCAACGAAAAGCGGATGCTGCAGGAGTCGGTCGACGCCCTGTTCGACAACGGCCGTCGTGGTCGCGTCATCACCGGCGCCAACAAGCGTCCGCTGAAGTCGCTGGCCGACATGCTGAAGGGCAAGCAGGGTCGCTTCCGTCAGAACCTGCTCGGCAAGCGCGTCGACTATTCGGGCCGTTCGGTCATCGTCGTGGGTCCGGACCTGAAGCTGCACGAGTGCGGCCTGCCCAAGAAGATGGCGCTCGAGCTGTTCAAGCCGTTCATCTATGCGCGCCTCGACGCCAAGGGCCTGTCGGGCACCGTCAAGCAGTCCAAGCGCATGGTCGAGCGCGAACAGCCCCAGGTGTGGGACATCCTCGAAGAGGTGATCCGCGAACACCCGGTCATGCTGAACCGCGCGCCGACCCTGCACCGTCTGGGCATCCAGGCGTTCGAGCCGAAGCTGATCGAGGGCAAGGCCATCCAGCTGCACCCGCTGGTCTGCGCCGCCTTCAACGCCGACTTCGACGGCGACCAGATGGCCGTTCACGTCCCGCTGAGCCTCGAGGCCCAGCTGGAAGCGCGCGTCCTGATGATGTCGACCAACAACATCCTGTCGCCCGCCAACGGTCGCCCGATCATCGTGCCGTCGCAGGACATCGTCCTGGGCCTGTACTATCTGTCGGTTGCGCGTGACGGTGAGCCGGGTGAAGGCAAGATCTTCAGCGACATCGCCGAGATCGAAGCCGCCATGGACGCCGGCGTCGTCTCGCTACACGCCAAGATCAAGTCGCGCTTCACGGAAATGGACGCCGACGGCGTCGTCCGCCGTCGCGTGATCGACACCACGCCGGGCCGGATGAAGATCGCCGCCCTGCTGCCGCAGCACACCGCGATCGGTCACCGACTGATCGAGAAGGCGCTGACCAAGAAGGAGATCGGCAATCTGATCGACGTGGTCTATCGCCACTGCGGTCAGAAGGCGACGGTGATCTTCGCCGACCAGATCATGGGTCTGGGCTTCAAGGAAGCGGCCAAGGCCGGCATTTCCTTCGGCAAGGATGACATCATCATCCCGAAGCGGAAGGAGGCGATCGTCGCCGAAACCCGCACCCTGGCTGAAGAGTACGAGCAGCAATATGCTGACGGCCTGATCACCAAGGGCGAGAAGTACAACAAGGTTGTTGACGCCTGGGCCAAGGCTACCGACCGCGTCGCCGACGAGATGATGGCCGAGCTTCAGATGAAGCATCTGGACGAGAACGGCCGCGAGAAAGAGATCAACGCCATCTACATGATGGCCCACTCCGGCGCTCGTGGTTCGCAAGCCCAGATGAAGCAGCTGGGCGGCATGCGCGGTCTGATGGCCAAGCCTTCGGGCGAGATCATCGAGACCCCGATCGTCTCGAACTTCAAGGAAGGCCTGACCGTTCAGGAGTACTTCAACTCGACCCACGGTGCTCGTAAGGGCCTCGCGGACACCGCGCTGAAGACCGCCAACTCGGGCTATCTGACCCGTCGTCTGGTCGACGTCGCGCAGGACTGCATCATCGTCGAGGAAGACTGCGGCACCACCCGGGGCATCACCCTGCGGGCCGTGGTCGAGGGCGGTGACGTCCTCGTCTCGCTGGGCACCCGCGTCCTGGGCCGCTTCACGGCCGAGGACGTCAAGGATCCTGCGACCGGTGAACTGGTCGTTCCGGCTGACACCTACCTGACGGAAAACATGGCTGACGCCATCGAAGCCGCTGCGGTCCAGTCGGTGAAGGTGCGTTCGGTCCTGACCTGCGAAGCCAAGGTCGGCGTCTGCGGCGCCTGCTACGGCCGCGACCTGGCCCGTGGTACCCCGGTCAACATCGGTGAAGCGGTCGGCGTCATCGCCGCCCAGTCCATCGGCGAGCCCGGCACCCAGCTGACGATGCGGACCTTCCACATCGGCGGTACCGCCCAGGTGGCCGAGCAGTCGTTCTTCGAAAGCAGCAACGATGGTACGGTCCGCGTGACCGGTGCCACCGTGACCGGCGCAGACGGCTTCCTGGTCGTCATGAGCCGCAACACGGCCGTCAGCGTCCTCGTCGACGGCAAGGAGCGCGAGAACTACAAGCCGCCGTACGGCGCGCGCCTGAAGATCAAGGACGGCGAGAAGGTCAAGCGCGGTCAGCGTCTGGCCGATTGGGACCCCTACACCACCCCGATCATCACCGAAGTCGCGGGCCGCATCCGGGCCGAAGACCTGGTGGACGGCTTCTCCGTCCGCGAGGAAACCGACGAAGCCACCGGTATCGCGCAGCGCGTGATCGCCGACTGGCGGACCTCGGCCCGCGCCTCGGACCTGCGTCCGGCCATGGGCGTGCTGGGTGAGGACGGTTCCTATGTCCGCCTGGCCAATGGCGGCGAGGCTCGTTACCTGATGTCGGTCGGGGCCATTCTCTCGGTGGCTGACGGCGACATGGTCAAGCCGGGCGAGGTCATCGCGCGGATCCCGACCGAAGGCGCCAAGACCCGCGACATCACCGGCGGTCTGCCGCGTGTTGCCGAACTCTTCGAAGCCCGCCGTCCGAAGGACTGCGCGGTGATCGCGGAAATGGACGGTCGTGTCGAATTCGGTAAGGATTACAAGAACAAGCGCCGTATCAAGATCACCCCGGAAGTCGACGCTGACGGCAACCAGGGCGAACCGGTCGAGTTCCTGATCCCCAAGGGCAAGCACATCGCGGTGCACGATGGCGACTTCATCGCGCGCGGCGAGTACATCATCGACGGCAACCCGGATCCGCACGACATCCTGCGCATCCTGGGCGTCGAGGCCCTGGCCAACTTCCTCGTGGACGAAATCCAGGAGGTCTATCGACTGCAGGGCGTGCCGATCAACGACAAGCACATCGAGACGATCGTTCGTCAGATGCTGCAAAAGGTCGAGATCCTCGAGCCGGGCGACACGGGTCTGATCAAGGGCGATCACCTCGACAAGCCCGAGTTCTACATCGAGCAGGACCGCGCCATCTCGCGCGGTGGCCGTCCGGCCACCACCCAGCCGGTGCTGCTCGGCATCACCAAGGCCTCGCTGCAGACCAAGAGCTTCATCTCGGCCGCGTCGTTCCAGGAAACGACCCGCGTGCTGACCGAAGCCTCGGTTCACGGCAAGACCGACACCCTGGAAGGCCTGAAGGAAAACGTCATCGTGGGTCGCCTGATCCCCGCCGGCACGGGTTCCTATCTGCGCAGCCTGCAGCGCGTCGCCGCCAAGCGCGACGAGCAGCTGGCCCAGCAGCGCGAAGAGGCTATGGAGCCGCTTCCCGAGGCGATCGCCCTGGCCGACGCCGAATAGGCTCTGCTTCAAGGCTGACAAGACGGAAGGGCCCGGGAGCAATCCCGGGCCCTTTTTCTGTCTCTGGGCCTAATGGCCCCGCTTGATCCCGAGGCTTTCGTCGGACTTGACCCGGCCGAGCCCGTCCATGTTTCCCATGACGAAGGGGATCTCCTTGGCCTGACCGGGGCCGTCGCGGCTGCGGTGATCCACCCCGGGGCCCATGGGGGCCTCGCGATAGCGACGGGCGGCGGCCTGGGCGGCGGCGACCTGGTCAAAGGCCGCCCGCTTGGCCGGGTCCATCGGGGCCTCGACATAGAGCGGAGCCCGGCGTGCGGTTTCCCCCCAGCGCTCGTCGCACCGCTCCTGCTCGCGCCGGTTCAGGCCGACGGCCCGGGCATTGGCGCAGCCGACACCGCTGGACCTCAGGGCCGTGCGGAGATCGCCGCCCGGACCTTCGGGCAGGGGGGCAGGATGGCTTCCCGTGCCAATGGCCGGGCGGGTCGGCAGGGTGGCGACGCCGGGGGGGACCGGCAGGGCCGGCAAGCGGGGCCTGGGTCGCGCGGGCACGGGCAGGGCCTCCGGACCGGAAACACTCACCGACGGCGACACCCGACGGGCAAGCGGTTTCGGCGGCCGCTCCAGGGTCACGGTCAGGGCG
>NZ_QAII01000146.1 GCF_003060965.1 Caulobacter sp. HMWF025
TCTCCAAGTCGCCCTCCGTCGGATTTGATGCGCCACTCCAGCGAGCAAATCCAAGCGCGCTCCGTTGCGCCGTTCCTGCCCGTTTGGCCGCCCTAACACAGACACACTAATCACGCGCACTGGACGAGCGCGCTCCTTCGACCGCTGCTGGTCCATTGGATTTTCGCTTGATAATTGGTGGAGACACACCATACCATTTTTTCGACAAAAATGTCAATAAGATATTGTTTTATATGGCTTTTTGTTGTATTTTGGCCGGTCGCGCCGATGTGAGAAACATGGTCCGATTGACAACTTTTGAGCAAAATCGTAAGGTTGTCATGAAGACAAGGTTTTTGAGATGCGGCGAGCCGAATTTCTAGCTCTGACTGGGCTGACGACAGACGCGTTCTACAGCTTGGAGCGGCGAGGACGTCTGCCGTTCAAGCGTCCCACGCAGGGGGTTTGGGCGGACTTTTCGTCAATAGCCGCGCTCAAGACGGCACTCGCATTAGCTCTAGCTGAACAGGGCGCGAGCCAGGAGAAGGCTGCGCTGTTCGTTAGCATCGCGTTCAACGGCGCGCTCGAGCAACTGCTTAGTGTGAGCAGGTCAGATCCGTTCTATTTCGGGTTCATGACGGTCGGCTCGGAACCCTATGGAGACGCTGCCAGGGAATTCGGTCAGGCGAGGTCGATGGAAGCTGTCGCTGGCAGCTGGCGCGAGATTGGCCAATCGATGAAGAGACGAGCCGAACAGGTTCGCCCCAGCGGCGAGGTTGTTTTCGGGTCCGTGTTGATCGACGCCACGCTGGTTCTGAAGCACTTTCGTGCTCGAGCGAAGCAAGCGGGCTTACTGAAACTGGTCGAGGACGAATTCGCAGCTTCGCTCGTTCAACTGCGCGAACTCGAAGAATGATCGAGTCCCCCTCAAACAGCCCCACCTCGATCCAGCAAGGGAGTGTCGTGCGTGGCCAAATTTGATCACCCCCCGCGCGCGCCGCGTCTCCTGACCGCAGAAGCGGCGATGAACTATCTATCGCTGAGCAATCGCGATGATTTGAGCGCGATCCCCGTTCGCCCCTTCAAGATCGGAAATCGGACGCGATGGGATGTGAAGGCGCTTGATGCTTGGATGGACGGCCAATCCCAGCTGTCAGACACCCCGGCGGGTGAACGCATGAATGAGGATGATCCAGAGACTGCTTTGAAACTGTGGAGACAAGATAATGGGAGCGCTGAGGCTACCAGGCGCACATAGAAACGTTCGAAAGCGCCCGGGGAAAGTTGTCATCTATTGGCAGGCTTGGCGCGGTGGCCCGGCCATTGGCCGCTTCGAGGGGACGACGCTCGCTGAAGCTGAACGCGCAGAAAAGGCCGGGGCGCATATCGCCGTTGAAGCCTATTCGGCGACTCGACGCACAACCATCCCCAAGGATCTCGTGGCAGGGCTCGTGGTGGCCTACAAAAGTGCCCCCGATGGCTTTCTGAAACTGGCTCCATCGACCCAAGCTCAATGGGCTTCCTGGCTCGACATCATTCGCGAGCGCTTCGGTACTCTCCCCGTCGCGGCGTTGAAAGCCAAAGGGATGCGGCGGGAAATCATCAACTGGCGCAACCTATATGCCGCCACCCCGCGAACGGCTGATGTGGGGGTTCAGGTCATTCGCCGGCTCTTCAGTTGGTCGGTCGACAATGAGTTGGCGGATGCCAATCCCGCCCTAGGCATCAAGGAGCTCTATGAGAGTGACCGGGCCAGCGAGATTGTAGAGCCGCACGAAATGGAAGCCATTCTCGCTCACGCCAATCCACCGGTGTCGCGTTGGATCAGAATGGCAGCTGCGACGGGGCTCCGGCGCGGAGATCTTCGCCAGCTGAAGTGGACGGATCTGACTGAGGTCTCGATCGAGCTCGCTACTGGCAAGAGCAAGGGGCGAAAGCGCATCATCGTGCCGCTGCTGCCAGAAGCTCGAAAGGTCCTCGAGGAGTGCCGCGAGGCGGAGCGCGAACGTATAGCCAAGCTCACAGCAGCCGGACGACCGGCCGTCTCCTCCCTCTTCGTCATGACCACCCATCACGGGAAGCCATGGTCAAAGGACGGCCCCACGGGAGCCTGGATCAGAGCCTGCGCCAAAGCCGAGCCCAAGATCGAAAAGCACCTCCACGACCTTCGGGGAAACTTTGCGACCAGGCTCATGGCAAATGGTCTCAGCGACGAACAAATCGCGGATATGCTGGGTTGGCAGACCGAAAATGTTCTCAAAATTCGCCGTCGCTATGTCGATCGTGATCGTATCGCCCGCGGAATCGCAGAGCGATTGGATCTGACCCGCCAGAACGGCTGATGAACATCGCTGTAAACACGCTGTAAACACGACGCCACGAGCGCCGGTACCAGCGAAAAAGCGCATTGATTTTATTGGAGAAAATGGAGCGGGCGATGGGAATCGAACCCACGACATTCTGCTTGGGAAGCAGACGCTCTACCTCTGAGCTACGCCCGCGCGGCGTGGAGGCTCGTCTAGCGGGTCTTGAGGACCTACTCAAGGGGAGAGGCCCTGCCCGCCCACGGGAAAGTCTCCAGCGGCCGCGTTGACGCGCCCGGGATACGGGCGCACGATTGCTCAAACAAACGTTCGGGGAGAAACGTCATGGCTGACGGAGAAGATCATCCGCGCGCCCAGTTCCACGCCATGGTCGATGGCACGGCCGAGGACTGGGGCATCATCGCCAATGCGGCGGCGGAGTTCGGACGCGACCTGCCCAAGCGCCTGGTCACCCACCTGAAGCTTCTCCAGGGCGACTGCGGGGGCTTTGCGATCGACCGGCTCGAGCACAGCCTGCAGACGGCGACCAAGGCCCACATGGACGGCCGCGACGAGGAATATGTGGTCTGTGCGCTGCTGCACGACATCGGCGACATCCTGGGGCCGCGCAATCACGCTGACATCGCGGCCGCCATCGTCCAGCCGTTCGTGTCGGAGCGAAACCACTGGATGGTCGCCAACCACGCCATCTTCCAGGGCTATTACTTCTTCCACCACCTGGGCCTGGACCGCGACATGCGCGAGCAGTTCCGGGGGCATCCGGACTTCGAATATACCGCCCAGTTCGGGCATCTGTACGATCAGGACGCCTTCGATCCGAACTTCAAGTCGATGCCGCTGGAGGCCTTCGAGCCGATGCTGCACCGGGTGATGAGCACCCCCAAGCGCTCGATCTATCTGCGCAAGCCGGAGGTCGAGGCGGCCGAATAGGCCGCCCCTTCCCCGGGTCCTAGTTCGCGCGCTCGGCCTTGATGCCGAGCTTGGCCAGCTGGACCTGGACGCTGTCCTCGCCGACCAGATGTCCGGCCCCGACCGCGACGAAGCTGACACCCGAACCGGCGAGCTTGGTCTTCAGCTGGTTGGCCCAGTCGATGTTGCGCTTGGTCAGCAGCACGTCATAGACGTCAGCATAGGGCCCCTTCATCTCGGTCACGAACTGGGTTTCCAGGGCCTTCAGATCACCGGCCGCCCAGGCCGCGACCATCGAGTCGATCTTGGCCGTGCCGGCATCGGCGTCATCCAGGGTCGAGCGGAACAGGTCGACCTCGGCCTTCGGGGCCATGTCGGCGAAGAAGCGGATCTGCTGCTCGGCCGTCTCGAAGGCGGAGGCAGACTTGCCGTCGGCCTTCATCTGGGCGCTGATCACCTGCTCGACACCGCTCTTGGGATCATAGCCGGCCTTCATCACCGGCAGCATGGCTAGAGAGATCGAGGCCAGCCAGGGCCGCATCGGCTCCAGGGCCTGGGGCGGCAGGCCGGCGCTCTGGGCCAGGTCCTTGGCCCGCTTGAAGTCTTCGGGCGACAGCTTGGTGGACAGCGGCTTGGCCTGGTCGATGCCGTACTTCATGACCAGGGGCTGCATCAGGGCCGGGTCGTCGGCCCCCTGGACCTCGATGACCAGATCGCCACTGGCCTTCATGGCGCTGTCGATGCTGGCCGAACGCCATTTGGTTTCCGGCCGAAGCACGTGGATCGTGCCGAACAGATAGATGGTGGAGTCCTTGTCCTTGATCGCCCACAGCGCGGGTTCGGCCATGGCCGGGGCCGCGACGCCGAGCGCCAGGATCGTGACGAGGCCGGCGGCCATGCGGCGGGCCGGGCGGAAGAGGGTCGAAAGCATGGTCCTGTCCTTGGTTGTGAAGTCCGGGTTGAAAAAGCAAGACGTCTGGCCGGAGGCGGGCAAGTCGCGGCCCGCCGGGCCGGGTCAGTTCAGAAAACGCTCGACGGCGGCGGCGAAGGCCGCAGGCTGGTCCAGCATGATGAAGTGGTAAGCCCCCTCGATGCGCTCAAGGCGTACGCCCGGCAATGCGGCATAGGCCCCGGCATAGAGTTGCTCGACCCGCTCGACGGGCGCGCCCATCATTGGATCAAACGGATAGAGGACGACCGTCGGGACGGTCACGGCCGGCAGCTCGGGACGCAGGTCGGTGGTCAGGACGTCGTACATGGCACGGGCGAACACCGAGCGATCCGTCCTCTTTGACCAGGCCAGGGCCGCCTTGAGACCGTCCGGTGACTTGACCAGGCGCGGCATGGTCATGGTCTGCTGGGCCTCGAAGCTTTCGGCCGGCATGGCGATCAGGCCGTCGCGCATGCCCACGGCCTGGGGCCGGACCGCCTCGACCGTAGCAGCGGGCGAGAACAGCAGCGGATAGAAGGGCAGGCTGTCGACGATCAGCAGACGACCGATATCGGCCGGATGGCGGCGCGCCAGGGCCAGGCCCGTCAGGCCACCCATGGAGTGACCGATCACCGCCGGCGACTTGAGCCTGGCCGACCGGATGTAGCCGTCGAGGGCCTCGACCAGCGGATCGATCACCGCGCCCTCTCCGTTGCCGCCGACCGGAGCCCCGGCGAAGCCGGCGACCTGGACGACATGCACCCGGTAGCGTCCGGAGAGCTGGGCCACCGTGGCGTCCCAGACGGCCCCTGACGAGGCGAGCCCCGGGATCAGGATCACGTCGGGCCCCTTGCCGGTGACGGTGACGCTGATGCGGGCGGCCGGCTCGGCGGCGTGGGCATGGTTTCCCCCGAACACGCCTATGGCGGCCAGAAGCGCGATGATGATGGCGAGCATCCGGGGCCGGGATTGGGATCTGAACATCGGGTGGGTCCTGGGAGACAGGCGCGCATCAGGGTTCGGCGATGCGAGCCGGTGAGAACGAGGCCGGTGGGAGGTCGAGGTTCTGGGGGTCTGGCTTAACCGCCCAGGCCGCGCCGCGCCGAGACCAGGGTGGAGATCAGGAGATAGCTGGCCATCAGCACGGCAACGGCGTCCCACAGCGACAGGGCCGGCAGCAGGTTCAGCTTCTCGCCGGCGGCCCACAGGAACAGGGGGCCCTGCAGAAGCCAGAACGACACCGCCCCGGTCTCGGACATCACCTGGCGCACCAGCTCGTCGCTGCGCTGCCACAGGATCAGGTTGCCGACGGTCTGGACGAGAAACAGGGCCACGATGCCGGCCATGACGGCCGCGCCCAGCTCGAACGGCAGCGGGTCGAACACCGAGTTGGCCAGGACCGGTGCCGCCAGCATCACACCGGCCAGCAGCGCGACCAGTCCCTGCTGGCGGTAGTACGAGGCCTGGGCCGGTGTCGCGTCCCGGGCGTTGCCGGGATCCAGCACCCGCAGCGCCGTCTTGCGGCTGGCGCTGACCAGGAGGACCATGACCCCGAGGGCGATCAGCATCAGGGCGATAAGGCCGGACAGCAAATCAGACCAGCCCAGGCCCTCGACCCGCATGGCACCGGCTTTTTCGAGCTTGCCGATCAGCATGCCCGAGCCGAAGCCGACGAAACCGCCGCAGACGGCGAGGATGGAGGCCATCCGGACCTTGGGGCTGGCAAAAAACTTGGGGAACTTCGACGCAACAGTCATGGCGACGCTCCTGCTTGGGACGGCCCTCAGGCTTCGTCCTGAAAAATGGTTTCGATGGATTGGCCGAAGAGACGGGCGATCTTGAAGGCCAGCGGCAGGCTGGGATCGTACTTGCCCGTCTCAAGGGCGTTGATGGTCTGGCGCGAGACCTCGAGCCGGTCGGCGAGATCCGCCTGGCTCCAGTCCCGCTCGGCCCTCAGGACCTTCAGGCGATTTTTCACCGGTACCTCCTGGCAATGAAGGGTTGGGCGAGGCCGAAGCTGCCGCAGAACAGCGGGAAGATCAGGTAGAGCGGCGGATGCGGCAGCAGCCCGGCGTTCTCGAGAAAGCCCCAGACGGTGCACAGGGCCATGGTGATGCCGATGCCCCAGAGCATCGACTGGGCGAGGACGGCGCGAAGAAACTCGTCCGTCTCCTCGACCATGTAGAGCCCCATGGCGGCGATGGCGGCCATGATCGGGACAGCCGGGGCCACGGCGACCAGCCAGAGCAGCGGCCCCTGCGGATCCAGATGTCTCAGGGCCCAGATCGATGCGAACAGCACGGCGACATAGGCGATCATGGCGGGGAAGAAGCGGGCCAGGTAGCGGCGCGCGGCGGGGGTTTGGGCTTGGCCCATTTCAGCTCTCCTGTCCTTGAGTTTCAACGGTGGGCGGTTCAGCGCTGGCGCAGCCACCAGCCGGCCCAGACCAGGCCGTAGCCGACGAGCTGGGCTGTCAGCAGGGTGAGAAAGCCGAGGAGAACCCACTCGCTGGGCGACCGCTCGTGAAACATCGCTACGAGCGTTTCATTGGTGACCAGGGCCCCGACCGGCATCAGGA
>NZ_QAII01000147.1:0-11592 GCF_003060965.1 Caulobacter sp. HMWF025
CCCCGCCGCTTGCCTCACCCCGATTCCCGCCCCACCTTCACAGCATCATGAGCGACCGATCCGCAGGCCTTGCGCCTTCCAAGCTCACCGCGGTCCTTGGGCCGACCAATACCGGCAAGACGCACCTGGCCGTCGAACGGATGCTGGGTCATGCCTCGGGCATGATCGGCCTGCCGCTGCGCCTGCTGGCCCGGGAGATCTATGACCGGATCGTCAAGCTGCGCGGCAAGGCCAGCGTCGCCCTGATCACCGGCGAGGAAAAGATTGTCCCGCCGCGGGCCGCCTATTTTATCTGCACCGTCGAGGCCATGCCGCTGGCCCGCGAGGTCGAGTTCCTGGCCGTCGACGAGATCCAGCTGTGCGCCGACCCCGAGCGTGGCCACATCTTCACCCACCGCCTGCTGCACGCCCGGGGCCGGTTCGAGACCATGTTCCTGGGTGCTGGCACCATGGCCCCGCTGGTTCGCCGCCTGTTGCCGGACGCCGAGATCGTCAGCCGCGAGCGGTTCTCCAACCTGTCCTATGCCGGCTCCAAGAAGCTGACCCGCCTGCCCCGGCGCACGGCGATCGTCGCCTTCTCGACCGACGCGGTCTACGGCATCGCCGAGCTGATCCGACGCCAGCGGGGCGGGGCGGCCGTGGTCATGGGCAGCTTGAGCCCGCGCACGCGCAATGCCCAGGTGGCCCTCTACCAGTCCGGTGAGGTCGACTTCCTGGTGGCGACGGACGCCATCGGCATGGGCCTGAACATGGATGTCGACCACGTGGCCTTTGCCGGGCTGCGCAAGTTCGACGGCAAGCGGACCCGCTGGCTGCATCCGCAGGAGGTGGGCCAGATCGCCGGCCGCGCCGGGCGCTATACCCGCGACGGCACCTTCGGCGTCACCGGCGACTGCGAGGAGATGGACGAGGACCTCGTTGAGTGCGTGGTCAACCACCAGTTCGAGCCGATCCTGGCGGCCGAATGGCGCAACGCCCGGCTGGACTTCGGCTCCCTGCCCCTGCTGCTGCGCTCGCTGTCGGAGACCCCGCCGCGCAAGGGCCTGTCGCTGTCGGAAGAAGCGCTGGACGAGCGGACCCTGCGCAAACTGTCCCAGCACGAGGACGTCGTGGCCCGCTGCAAGGCCGACCGCTCGGCTCTGTTGCGGCTGTGGGACGTCTGCCAGACGCCGGACTTCCGCAAGACCACCGAGGATGACCACCAGCGGATGGTCAAGACCCTGTTCGATGACCTGACCACCGGCCGCAAGCGGCTGCCGGAGGACTGGATCAACATGCAGTTCAAGGCGCTGGACCGGCTGGACGGCGAGATCGACAGCCTGGCCGCCCGGCTGTCGGGGGTGCGGACCCTGTCCTACATCGCCAATCGCGGCGACTGGCTGGGCAATCCCGCCCACTGGCAGGAGCGCACCCGCCAGCTGGAAGACAAGATCAGCGACACCCTGCATGAGAAGCTGATGGCCCGGTTCATCGACCGGCGCACCAGCGTGCTGATGCGTCAGCTGGGCGAGCGCGAGACCATGCTGGCGGGAGTCGGCCCGGACGGGGCGGTGACCGTCGAGGGCCATGTGGTCGGCCATCTGGCGGGCGTCAGCTTCACGCCGGAAAAAGGCGCCAGCGCGCTCGAGGAGAAAGCGCTGCGCAACGCAGCGGTGCGGGCGGTCGGGCCCGAGATCGCACGGCGCCTGGGGGCCCTGGCCGCCGAGCCGGATGATGCCTTCGCCCTGACCCCGGACGGCGCGATCCTGTGGCGCGGCGAGGCGGCCGGGGCTGTCCGCAGCGGCGGCCCTTTGCTGTCCCCCCGCGCCCGTCTGTTGGGCGAGCTTGGGCCGGTGGCCGTGCGCGAACGGGCCGAGCGTCGCCTGGACGCCTTCCTCGCCTCAGAAGTCGACCGGCATCTGGCCCCGCTGCGCAAGCTGGAGCGAGCCCTGGCCGGCAGCGACCTGCGGGGCCTGCCCCGCGGCCTGGCCCACCGCCTTCTGGAAGCCGGCGGCGTGCTGGACCGCCGCCCGCTCGATCCCGAGCTCAAGGCCCTGTCCCAGGCGGAGCGCCGGACCCTCAAGGCCCTGGGCGTCAGGATCGGAGCCTTCAGCCTGTTCCTGCCGGCCGTGCTGCGGGCTGAGGCCATTGCCTGTGCCCGCGCCCTGGCCCCCGGCACGTGGCGGGGCGACCTGGCCCGTCTGGCCCCCCTGCCCTCGCCCGTGCCTGAAGCCCGCGCCCTGTCCGCCAGCGGCCTGAGAGCCGTCGCCGGCTTCACCGTCCCGGTGGAAACCCTGGAACGGCTGGACGAGCTGCTGCGGGCCGAGCAGAGACCCGGCGGGGTGGTCCTGACCGACGCGGCCCGGGAGACCCTGGGCTGGACCGCGCCACAGGCCTCGGCCGTGCTGCGCGCGCTCGACTACACCCCGGCCATCCGCCCCAAGTCCGATGCACCGATCGTCTGGAAGCGCCGGGGAGCTGCCCGGGTGGAGCCCAAGCCGGTCGCCGCGCGGCCAGACTCGCCCTTCGCCGCCCTGGCCCGGCTCACCGAGCCGCCGCCCCGCCGCAAGCGTCCGCGTCGCCGCAAGGTCGCTGCCTCTTGAGCGAGGCTGAAGACGCCTGCCGCGCCGATGTCTGGCTATGGCGCGCCCGGTTCTTCAAGACCCGGTCGCTGGCCGCGCGCTTCGTCGAGGAGGGCCGCATCCGCCTGACCCGGGCCGGGGCCGAAAGCCGCGTCGACAAGCCCTCGCGCACCCTCAAGCCGGGCGACGTGCTGGTCTTTGCCCTCGGCGGCCGGCTGATCGCGGTGCGGATGCTGGCCGCGGGCGAGCGCCGCGGTCCCGCGTCAGAGGCGCAGGGGCTCTACGAGCCCGTGGTGTAGCCCCGCCTACCCTGTAAACCCTGCCAGGAAGCCGGGCACGTCGGTGGGCGGCATCGGGCGGCTGAAGTGGTAGCCCTGCACCTGGTCGCAGCCATGCTGCATCAGCGAATCGAGCTGGGCCTGGTCCTCAACGCCCTCGGCCACCACCTTCATGCCCATGGATGAGCCCAGGGTGATGACGGCCTTCACGATGGCTTCGTCCTCGGTGTTCTGCACGAAGGACTTGTCGATCTTCAGGCGGTCGATCGGGAACTGCCGCAGATTGGCGAGGCTGGCATAGCCGGTCCCGAAATCGTCGAGCGCGATCATCACCCCGGCATCATGCAGTTTGCGCACCGTGTTGCTGACGATGTCCGTACCCCAGCCCATATAGACGTTTTCGGTGACCTCGATGGTCAGGCGCTCGCAGGGCACGCCCCAGCGGTCGAGTCGCTCCTGGATTTCCTCGGCCAGGCGGCCACTGCGGAACTGCACGGACGAGATATTGACGGCGACCCGGCCGAACTCGACCCCGGCGTCCAGCCAGGCCCGCATCTGGCAGAGCGCAGTTTCCAGCGCCACGTCGCCCAGCTTCAGCGACAGGTCCTGGTCTTCGAAGGCGGCCATGAAGCGGAAGGGCGCAAGGATCCCCTGCTCGGGGTGGGCCCAGCGCATCAGGGCCTCGAAGCCGACCACGCCGCCACCGCTCCGGACATCGACCACCGGCTGATAGAACAGGACGAACTCCTTGGCCTCGATCCCGGCGCGCACGTCGCGCAACAGCTCGATGCGCTGCTCCAGCTCCGAGCGCATGGAGGGCTGGAACAGGACGCTGCGATTGCGGCCCTCGTCCTTGGCCCGGTAGAGGGCGATGTCGGCGTTCTTGACCATGTGCGTGGGGTCGGCGTCGGGATCCCCATGCAGGGCCGCCCCGATGCTGGCGCTGATCGTAAAGCTGCGGCCGGCATGTTCGATCGGGCGTTCAAGCAGGGTCTGCAGCACCTGGATCGGCCGCAGCATGTCCGCCTCGCCGTGCAGGCCGCGCAGGATGACCGCGAACTCGTCGCCGCCCAGGCGCGCTACCGTGTCATTGCTGCGGAAGGCGTGCTGCAGCATGTCGGCCAGGCGCTTGAGCAGGGCATCGCCCGCATCGTGCCCCAGGGTGTCGTTGATGTCCTTGAAGTGATCGACGTCGATCATGATCAGCCCGAACATCTCGCCCATCCGCTCGGAGGCCGTCACCGCCTCCTGGAAACGGTGCTGGAAGAGGGTGCGGTTGGGCAGGCCGGTCAGGGCGTCGCGGAAAGCCAGGCTCTCGACCGCCTCGATCTGGCGACGGCGGTCGGTGATGTCCTTGAACAGGTTGACCAGTCGTTCGGGCTTGCCGTTCGGGCCGGCGACAGTCCGGCTGGCCGAGCGCACCCAGGTTTCCTGCCCGTCCGGGCGATTGAGCCTGAACTCGTAAACGCCGGTCTCGCCCAGCGGACGCGTCGCCACGGCGGCGGCGATCCGGTCGCGATCATCCGGATGGACGATGTCGAGCGGGTCGTTCTCGAACCGGCAAAACGCCTCGAGCTCGGGGGTTGAGCCGACAAAGGTCAGGGCCCCCGTGGTGAGGTCGAGTTCCCGCACCAGAAGCTTGTCCATCTCCAGCGCCATGCGCAGCCGCTGCTGGTCGCGTTCGGCCCTCAAGGTCGCCTCGGCATAGCCCGTGACGTCGCGCGCCGTGACCATCACCGCGAACGGCGGCTGAGCGCTTTCCCGGCAGGCGGTGAATTCCGTGCGCCAGATGCGCTGCGTCCCGGTGGCATCCAGGACGGGCAGGTAGCGCGAAAACGCCTCGCCATCGCGCACACAGCGCAGCAGGCTGACCTCGTCCTCGGGCCCCACCAGGCCCTCGCGGGCATCGTCTCCCGCCCTCAGTTCAGGGGCGAGGGCCTCGGCCGTCCAGGCCGGGCTCACGGCCATCAGGCAGAGATCGGTGTCAAGCAACGCTGCCGCGAACGGCATCTGTCGCACAAAGTCGGCAAAATGGGCTGCGCGCGTTGCCGCCGGTTCGGAACCGGCCGGACCCTGACCGGATCCGGCGCGCAGCGACCACCTGGCCTGAGCGGTCGATTTTACCATAGGGTCGGGTTCCCGACTTTGTTTTCGTTGAGCGAATCCTCATGCTCAGCATGCCGACCTTTCGATAAGAAAACGTGTGCAAACCAGCGGTATTCGAGCGTCAGGCAGGGAGCCGCCGGGACCGGGGCGGCGATCTCTGGCCCCGGGCACAGAATTCCTGCGCCCTTCGACCCTCAAGCCGCATTGACAAGGCGGCCCGCGCCTTCGAAAACCGCCGCGCCGAACGCTGTCAGCACCAACCGAGTTCTCGATGACCTACATCGTCACCGACGCCTGCATCCGTTGCAAATACATGGACTGCGTCGAAGTGTGTCCGGTCGACTGCTTCTATGAGGGCGAGAACTTCCTCGCCATCAATCCGGACGAGTGCATCGACTGCGGCGTCTGCGAACCCGAGTGCCCGGTCGACGCGATCAAGCCCGACACCGAGGACGAGGCCGACGGCAAGTGGCTGCGGATCAATTCCGATTACGCCAAGGTGTGGCCGAACATTACGGTCAAGGGCGAGCCCCCGGCCGATCGTGATGAGTTCGAGCGCGAGACCGGCAAGTTCGAGAAATACTTCAGCGAAAAGCCCGGCAAAGGCTCCTGATCGGGGCCTTCAGGGCCTCGCCCGCGGACGCAACCCTTTCATAGGGCTTAATTTTATGATATTGACACAGCCGACGTGACGGTTGTGGTCAATCGCGACTGTCCGTCTCGTTGGAGATAGCCGTTCAACCGGCGCGCCCGATCGAAGGCGAAGGGTGTCTTAAAGGTTAATTCCAAATCCTGACGGTTCTGGTGCCGCGACATCGATTTCGCGAGTGCGAGACTGTCGCCTTTGGCGGATGCGGAATGACGGTGTTCCGGGCCTTTTCTGGCTCGCATTGATGAGGACGAACATGAGCAAGAGCGGTCTGGAATTCTCGGTCGGCGATCACGTCGTTTACCCCGCGCACGGCGTGGGCAGCATCCAGGGCGTCGAGACCCAGGAAGTGGCCGGGATGTCGCTCGAAGTCTACATCATCACCTTCGACCACGAGAAAATGACCCTGCGCGTCCCGACCAAGAAGGCCAAGACCGCCGGTCTGCGCCCCCTGGCCGAAGGCAATGTCGTCTCCCAGGCCCTGACCACCCTGAAGGGCCGCGCCCGCGTCAAGCGCACCATGTGGTCGCGCCGCGCCCAGGAATACGAAGCCAAGATCAATTCGGGCGACCTGATCTCGATCGCCGAGGTCGTTCGCGACCTGCACCGCGCCGAGAACCAGCCGGAACAGTCCTATTCGGAGCGTCAGCTCTATGAATCGGCCCTCGACCGCATGGCCCGCGAAGTTGCCGCCATCGAGCGCATCGACCGCGAAGCCGCCATCGGCATCCTGACCAAGTCGCTGGTCAAGACCGCCGCAGCCGCCTGAGTCGACCGCTCCGGCGGTTTTGACGTTCAAGACGCCCTCCGCCTCTGGCGGGGGGCGTTTTGCTTTGCCGCCTATCCCCGGGCCAGTTCCGCCTCGACCTGGCCGAGGCGCTCCTTGCCGAAGAACATCTCGTCGCCGACGAACAGGGTGGGAATGCCGAACGCCCCGCGGGCCGCCACGGCCTCGGTGCCGGCCACCAGCTCGGCCTTGACCTCCGGATCGCCGGTTGCGGCCAGCAGCGCCGCCCCGTCCAGACCCGCCGCTTCGGCCGTGGCCACAAACACCGCAGGATCATCCAGCTTCAGCCCCTGCTCCCACATGCCCTTCAGCATGGCCTCCAGATAGGCCGCCTCGACCCCGGCCCGCCGGGCCGCGACGAGGCCGCGCATCAGGATCAGGGTGTTGACCGGAAAGTGCGGATTGAACCGGAAGTCCGAAAGATCATGCGCCGCGATGAAGCGCCGGGTCTCCAGCATCTCGTACTCCATCTTGCCCTTGATGCCGCCGAACGCGAGCATCGGGGCCTGGTTGCCGGTCAGCTTGAACAGGCCGCCCAGCAGGCAGGGCACGATGCGGACCTCCGCCCCCTGACGGGCGGCCAGGGCCGGAAGCAGCTTCCACACCAGATAGGCGTTGGGGCTGCCGAAATCGAAGACGAACTCGACGGTCTTGCCGGTCGCTTGGGTCATGTGAGGCTCCTCAGCCGGTCTGGCGCTTACCAGGGTTCAGAATGGGGTCGCAGGTCGAGCTCGTGGGTCCAGGCCGAGCGGGGCTGGTTGTGCAGCCAGACATAGTTGGCGGCGATCTCTTCGGGCTTGAGGATCTCGTCGCGCGCCAGCAGGCCCTCGACATCGCTCCGCATCGCGCGGGTGAAGACCCCGTCGATGGCTCCGTCAATGACCACATGGGCCACGTGCAGCCCCTGGGGGCCAACTTCACGGGCCAGGCTCTGGGCCATTGCCCGCAGGCCGGCCTTGGCCGAGGCAAAGGCGGCAAAGCCGTCCTTGCCGCGCAGGGAGGCACTGGCGCCGGTGAACAGGATCGTGCCCCGGCCCCTCGGCCGCATGACCCGCGTCGCCTCGCGGCCGGTCAGGAAGCCGGCGAAGCAGGCCATCTCCCAGACCTTGGAAAACACCTGGGCCGTGGTCTCGACGATGCCGAAGCGGACGTTCGCGCCGATATTGAAGACCACCACCTCCAGCGGCCCGACCTCGGCCTCGATGCGGTCGAACAGGGCGACCATCTCGCCCTCCTGGCGGGCATCGACGCCATAGGCCCGGGCCCGGCCACCGTCCTGGCGAATCGCCTCGGCCAGGGCTTCCAGCTGGTCCAGATGCCGGGGCCGGCGGGTCATGCAGACGGTATAGCCCTCGGCCACGAAGGCCCGCGAAATCGCGCCACCGACCCCGTCGCCGACCCCCACCACCAGGCACGCGCCCTTGTCGGTCGTCGCCATCGCTCTCTCCCTGATCTCGTTGCGATCAAGTTCGTATTGAATCTGTACCGAGTCAAATGCAGAATGTCGCCAGACGCGAAAGGACCGCGACGCCATGAAATGGGATGATCTCTCGGCCCAGCCCTGCTCGGTCTCGCGAACCCTGGCGGTGATCGGCGACCGCTGGACCCTGATGATCCTGCGCGACTGTTTCCTGGGCGTACGGCGGTTCGAGGCTTTCCAGACGCGCCTGGGCATCTCGCGCAGCATCGTCACCGACCGGCTGCGGGTTCTCGTCCAAGAGGGTGTGCTGCGCCGCGAGGCCTATCAGGCCAATCCGCCCCGCCACGAATACCGGCTGACCGCCAAGGGCCTGGACCTGCACCCGGTGATCATGGCCGTCGCCCATTTCGGCGACACCCACTATGCCGGCCCCGAAGGCCCGCCCCTGCTGCGCCGGCACAAGGCTTGCGGCTGCGACTTCCATCCGGTCCAGACCTGCTCGGCCTGCGGCGAGGTGGTCACCGCCCGTGAGGTCGAGACTCGGGCCGGGCCGGGGTTTGCTGAGCCCTAGAACGAGGCGTGGGTCGGGTCGAAACCCGCCAATCCTCAGACAGCAAAAACCCCGCGCCGTTGCCGGTGCGGGGTTTTCGAAGCTCTGACGGGTCAGGCTGAAATCAGGTGATCTTTTCGACCTGGCTGTATTCCAGCTCCACCGGGGTGGCGCGACCGAAGATCGAGACGGTGACGCGCAGGCGGGCCCGCTCTTCGTCGACCTGCTCGACCGAGCCGTTGAAGCTGGCGAACGGGCCGTCGGTGACGCGGACGTTCTCGCCGATTTCGTACAGCACCACCGTCTTGGGACGCTCGACGCCCTCTTCGATGGCCCCGACGATGCGCTGGACTTCCTTTTCGGAGACCGGCTGCGGCTTGGAAGCGCTGCCCAGGAAGCCCGTGACCTTCGGGGTGTTCTTGATCAGGTGATAGGCTTCATCCGACAGGTGCATCTTCACCAGCACGTAGCCGGGGAAGAACTTGCGCTCGGCATTGACCTTGCGACCACGACGGATTTCGACGACGTCCTCGGTCGGGACCAGGATTTCGGAGAAGTTTTCCTCGAGGCCCTGATTCTTGGCCTGCTCGCGAATGCTCTCGGCCACCTTCTTCTCGAAATTCGAGTAGGCGTGGACGATGTACCACTTGTGGTTCGGGTTCGAGGCGGTTTCGGTGCTCATCGTCTCTATCTTATCCCGAGGTGGCCAGCTTCAGAAGCTGGTTCACGGCGAAGCCGAGGCCGCCGTCGACGGCGAGGAAGAAGACCGAGGCCAGAACCACCATCATGAAGACCATCACCGAGGTGATCCAGGTCTCCTTGCGGGTAGTCCAGGTGATCTTGCGCGCTTCGGCGCGGACTTCGCGGAAGAACTGCACGGGATTGGTGCGCTTCTTCGGCGCGGCAGCGGCCGCAGCAGATGCGCCGCCGGCGGGTGCGAGCGCTGCCGCCGTCTTGGCGGCGCGGCTCTTGATCGCGGACGGGCTCGAACCCGGTTTCCTGGCCATGCTCTTGAGGCTCACGACTTTCCAAAACGACAGGGCCCGGACCGGGCCTGTCGAAAACATATAGTGGCAGGAGTGGGGGGACTCGAACCCACGACTTTCGGTTTTGGAGACCGACGCTCTACCAGCTGAGCTACACTCCTGCAGACCATAACCCTTGCGGGTCGCGGTCTCTGAACAAATGGCAGCGCCCCGGAAGCCTTCAAGGGCTGTCAGTGCGCAGGTCCAATCGCCAGAGCCGCGCCATTTAGCAGGGTCGACCGTGGCGGGCAAGCCGCCCGCGGGAGACTCTTGCAAGCCGGCACAGGTTTATGCGCCTCGGGATCGAACAAGGCCCCGGCACGTTGAGGGGAAATGAGCCCTTCGCCCCCTTCCGCCCACAATGCCACGTCGCCGCCGCCCGCCGGAGAGCGGGCCTCAAATCCGGAAGTCGAGAACGAGAATCTGCGCCCGCCATCCGGAGGCAAAGGCGCGCCCCGTCCCGCCACGGAACCGCCGGGCGCGGCTCCGTCGAGCCGAACCGGCAAGACCCGCACAGATCCCGGGTCGGGTGAGGACAGGACCGGCCGGAACGGCTGATGCCGCGCCGGCCGGCCTGACTTCAAGGCCCTATTCGGCCTTCTTCTCGGCCTTGTCGAGCGAGGCGGTCGTCGCGGGGGCCCCGCACTGGATGTTCAGATAGGACCACTTCACGTCCGTCAGCTGGCGGCCGCATTCGGTGTTCCGCCCCAGGTCCTTGCCCTGCAGCGAGATCGCCACGCCCTTGGCCGGATCCGGCGCAGGCGAGGCCGTGCTGATGTCGTAATAGCCGCCGCCGCGACCCTTCACGACGATGCATGAGGTCGTCTCGACCGGGCGCACGCAGCCCGATGCCGCAACCGACTTTGCTTCAATTATAACCTGCTGGGCCTGGGCGACTTTCGTCTTCGCCCCGCCGTCACCGCAACCAGCCAAACCAAACGCCACTAGACCGGCCGCTGCGGCGGCCCCAAAGAACCACTTCCGCATACGTTCCTCCCGTATCGTTGGCTCCGCGAACGAAGCAGGTGGAGTCTGCGCTCGGTAACGATGGTCGGCAATCACATTTTTGCCATGTTTCGAATAACCGGCATGGCATTCTGACGCACTCGCGAAAGATTTTCCCCTCGCGCCTTCAGAGGAGCTGAGTTGACTTCTCGGCCCTGCTCCTCAAATGAACCCCTGTCGCCTCAGGGCCGTGGCGACACTCTCCGGATTGACCTTTTCGCGCTCCCGCGCCCCAGGACCGAAACATTGCCGATGACGGCCGCTGACGCCCCCGCCGCTCCGATCAAGGACTCGCCCCACCACGTGGAAACCGTGCTGTGGGTCAGGCACTGGACCGACCGCCTGTTCAGCTTCGCCATCACCCGGCCGGCCAGCTTCCGCTTCCGCTCGGGCGAGTTCGTGATGATCGGTCTGCCCGCCCGCGAGGAGCTGGGCGAGAAGAAGCCAATCCTGCGGGCCTATTCGATCGGCTCGCCCAGCTTTGCCGAAGAGCTGGAATTCTTCTCGATCAAGGTGCCCGACGGCCCCTTGACCTCACGCCTGCAGAAGATCCAGCCCGGCGACAAGATCCTGCTGGGCAAGAAGCCGACCGGCACCCTGGTGCTCGACGCGGTGCGTCCGGGCAAGCGCCTGTTCCTGTTCGGCACCGGCACGGGCCTGGCCCCCTGGCTGTCGGTAGCCCGCGACCCCAACGCCTACAGCCGCTTCGAGCGGGTGATCGTCGCCCACGGGGTGCGCGAGGTGGCCGAACTGGCCTATCGCGACTTCTTCACCTCGGAGATTTTCGAGGACCCGCTGGTCGGTGACGAGGCCCGCGCCCAGCTGACCTACTATCCCACCGTCACGCGCGAGCCGTTCGCGCACCAGGGCCGCTTCACCGACCTGATCGCCAGCGGCCAGATCTTCCGCGACCTCGGCCTCGACCAGACCGCCTTCGATCCCGAGCACGACCGCGCCATGCTGTGCGGCTCGATGGCCATGATCAAGGACACCGCCGCCCTGCTGGAAACCCAGGGCCTGACCGAAGGCTCCAACGCCGAGCCCGGCGACTTCGTCATCGAGCGGGCGTTCGTCGGGTAGGGCGGCGAATTTCGCGGCCACCGCTCACCGTCGTCATTCCCGCCCTTGTGGCGGGAACCCCTGTTTCAGCCTGCACATGAGACGCCAGCGGCGTGCGCGCGCACGCCGCCCCTCCTGACCTTGCGGTGGAC
>NZ_QAII01000147.1:11602-12491 GCF_003060965.1 Caulobacter sp. HMWF025
GGTGTTCACCGAGACCGACAATGACTAGCAGTGGCGATCTGAAGGTCTGGTTTCGGCGCCTGTGCTGATGGCTCCTCACGACCCAAGTCGGTCCTTGCACGCCATCTTTTGCGCAGCTAGGCCAAGGCTAGCGAGGTGGAAGAGATGTTCCGTTTCAAGTGCGCGAGCTGCGATGACTGGCACGAAGGCATGCCCGGCTTTGGAGCTTCTGCGCCCCTTGATTACTATGCAGTTCCGGATGCGGATCGAGATATTCGATGCGATTTGACAGCGGATACATGCGTCATCGATCAAGAGTTCTTCTTTGTGCGGGGCTGTATAGAAACTCCGGTTGATGGAGCTGATGAGCCCTTCATTTGGGGCGTATGGGTTTCCCTCAATCGCGAACACTTTGAGGAGTTTCTCGCCGTGCAAGGTGCGCCATCTAGGTCGACGTACGGTCCTTACTTTGGTTGGCTCTCGGCGGCCTTCAAAACCTATCCCGATACCGAAGAGCTCAAAGCGAAGGTTCACCTCAGGGATAACGGACTTCGCCCCTACATCGAACTGGAGCCGACGGACCATCCGCTTGCGCTAGAGCAACGGACAGGCATCTCCGTTGAACGCGTGGCTGAACTGTACGCGGCCTACATGCACTAGGGTCCGTCAACCACCCAGAATAGAAGATCGGAAGGTCAGCTTTCGGCACCGGCGACCGGCTTTGTCGGTAGCGGTGCATTCCCGCATTTCAGGGCGGGAATGACGATGGGTTGGGAGCTCACGCAGTGGTCCCGGATCTTCGCGCTACGCACGCGTCCGGGATGACCGTTAGGATGACGAGCCTGCAACCGAGCCCACGCCCATGACCGACGCCCCGCCCACCCTGAAAAACCTCACCGTCGAGGAGGCC
>NZ_QAII01000019.1 GCF_003060965.1 Caulobacter sp. HMWF025
ATGTCGGCATAGCCGGCCAGCGAATCCACGCCTTCCTGGATGCGCGCGCCGCCGGCGTCGAACAGGCCGATCACCGGCGCGCCGACCTTCATGGCCAGGCGCTGCACCTTGACGATCTTGGCCGCATGCGCCCCCGACAGCGAGCCGCCGAACACCGTGAAGTCCTTGGAGAACACATAGACGATCTTGCCGTTGATCGTGCCCCAGCCGGTGACCACGCCGTCGCCGGGGATCTTCTGCTCCTGCATGCCGAAGTCGGCGCAGCGGTGCTCGACGAACATGTCGAACTCCTCGAACGAGCCCTCGTCCAGCAGAAGCTCGATCCGCTCGCGCGCCGTCAGCTTGCCCTTCGCATGCTGGGCCGCAACCCGCTTCTCGCCACCCCCGGCGCGAGCCTGCTCACGGCGACGGTCCAGTTCGTGAAGTATCGACTGCAAGGCTGCGCTCTCGATCGTGAAGTCATGAGGAATTGTCAGATCCACACAAATTCGGGAAACTGTGGCGACTGGCAAGCCTCACAAGCCTTCCATCAAGCCCGCAAGCGTGGTTTGTGAGGGTTGAGTTTGTGAAATGGAAAAGTTGTAAAGTGCGCGAAAAGCTCTTTATCGGCCCCAAGGTTCGCAATCTGCGCCAGGCGCGCGGCTGGAAGCTGGAGGTCTGCGCCACCCGTCTTGGGCTGTCGGCCAGTTATCTATCGCAGATCGAGGCCAACCAGCGGCCGATCACCGCGCGGGTCCTGATCGACATGATGCGGGTGTTCGAGGTCGATGCCTCGGCCCTGGATGCGGCCGACGACCAGAGGCTGATCGCCGACCTGCGTGAAGCCACCGCCGACCAGCTGGACCAGGGGCAGGCCCCGGGGCTGAACGAGCTGAAGCAGGCGGTTGCCAATACGCCGAACCTGGCGCGCTCCTATCTGGCCCTGCACCATGCCTATCGCCGGCTGGACGAGCGCCTGAAGGCCACCGAGGAGGCGGTGTCGCTGGACGAGACCGTCGCCGCCAGCGCCCTGCTGCCCTACGAGGAGGTCCGCGACTTCTTCCACTACCGCAACAACTATGTGCACAGCCTCGATGTCGCCGCCGAGGCGTTGTCGGAGGGGCTGGGCCTCGAGCCCGGTGGCTCGGCCGAGGCGGCCCTGGAGCGCTACCTCCAGACCCGGCTCGGCATCACGGTCGAGCGCTCGCTGGAGCGCGACCTGCTGCGGCGGTTCGATCGGAGCGAGGGGCGGCTGACCCTGGGCGCGGCGGACTCGGCGGCGACCCGCTGTTTCCAGATGGCCTATCAGATCGTCGCCCAGGTTCTTTCGGAGACCGTCGAGGCCGAGCTGGAGGCGGCGGGGCTGCGCAGCGACAGTGCCGCCAAGGTCTGCCGAACGGCACTCTATAACTATGCGGCCGGGGCGCTGCTGCTGCCCTATGAACGGTTCCGCGAAGCGGCGCGCACCATGCGCCACGACATCGAGCGCCTGGGCCTCACCTTCCAGACCAGCCTCGAGCAGGTCTGCCACCGGCTGAGCACCCTGCAGCGCCCGGGCGCGCGGGGCGTGCCGTTCTACTTTGTGCGCGTCGACCAGGCGGGCAATATCACCAAGCGCCACAGCGCCACCCGCTTCCAGTTCGCGCGGTTCGGCGGCACCTGTCCGCTGTGGAACGTGCACGACGCCTTTGCCCGTCCCGACAAGCTATTGGTGCAGCTGGCCGAGATGCCCGACGGCGTGCGCTATGTCTGTATCGCCCGGGGTGTGGTCAAGCGCTCCGGCTCGTTCCTGCAGCCCGACCGGCGCTACGCGCTCGGCCTCGGCTGCGAGGCTCAGTATGCGGACAATCTGGTCTATGCCGAGGGTCTGGATCTCGAAGGCCCGTCGATCCCGATCGGGGTCAGCTGCCGGATCTGTGAGCGCAACAACTGTCCGCAGCGCGCCTTCCCGCCGGTCGACCGCCTTTTCGACGTTCTGGAAGACGAGCGCCGGGTGACGCCGTTTGCGCTCAGGTCGCCCACCTGACCTCTGCCGCAAGATCACGGCCCGCCCGGCGGTCAGCGCCTCTGGTGTTTTTCCGGGGGCCGGCGTACCGGAAGGGCAGGGGGCTGCAGGCGCGACTCCCGGAACGGCAAACGGGAAACGGACAGGGCTTTTCCCCCGAGGGGAAAATTCCAAGTCACTGAATTTTAGGAGGAAGTGGTGGGCGCAGTAGGATTCGAACCTACGACCCGCTGATTAAGAGTCAGCTGCTCTACCAACTGAGCTATGCGCCCGCGCGGTCCGAAGCCCTTGCTTGCCTCGGCGGCGAGGCGCGGAACATACGCAAAGATTCCTGGAACGCAAGGGGCTATTTCATGGCCAGACGAGACATTAGTGGCGCTGTCGATTTCGCCTACCTGGAAGGCTTCGCCGCCGGGGATTCCGGGGTGGTCGCCGAGGTGCTGGCGCTGTTCCGGGAGCAGGCGGCGATGTGGACCCCGTTGCTGGATCCGGCCCATCCCGGCTGGCAGGATGCGGTCCATACGGTCAAGGGGGCGGCCCGCGGCGTGGGGGCTGTGGCGCTTGGCGATGTGTGCGAGCAGGCCGAGGCCGGTGAGGCGGGGCTGGATGCGGTGCGCACAGCCCTGGATGCGGCCCTGATGGACATCGCCGCCTATACCCATGAGCAGATGCTGAAGTCCCTCAAGGGCTAGTCTCGCCCCCTCAGGGCCAGTCTGAACGATGTGTAATTGGCCCTCCCGGCGGCAGCCGCCTAAAAGAGGGCTCCATTCAACAGGAGCGCCAGACCCATGTCTTCCAGCCCTTGGCACCACCAGCGCAGCGCCAGCGTCGCCGACGATATCGACTTCGACATCAAGGGCCAGGAGCTGCAGTTCCTGGAGATCGAACTCGATCCCGGCGAGAGCGCCGTAGCCGAAGCCGGCTCGTTCGTCTGGAAGGATGCCAGCGTCCAGATGACCACCGTGTTCGGCGACGGCTCGGGCGACCAGGGCGGCGGCTTCATGGGCAAGCTGCTGGGGGCCGGCAAGCGGCTGGTGACCGGCGAGAGCCTGTTCACCACCGTCTTCACCCATACCGGCCAGGGCAAGGCCCGGGTGGCCTTCGCCTCGCCGACGCCGGGCTCGATCCTGCCGCTGAACCTGGGCCAGCTGGGCGGGCAGCTGATCTGCCAAAAGGACAGCTTCCTGGCCGCCGCGCGCGGCGTCTCCATCGGCATCCACTTCCAGAAGCGTCTGATGACCGGCCTGTTCGGCGGCGAAGGCTTCATCATGCAGAAGCTGGAAGGCGACGGCTGGGTCTTCGTCCAGATGGGCGGCACCCTGGTTGAGCGCGAACTGGCCCCCGGCGAGGAGCTCCATGTCGATACGGGCTGTCTGGCCGCCTATACCCCCGGCGTCGACTTCGACCTGGTGATGGCCGGCGGGGTCAAGAGCATGCTGTTCGGCGGTGAGGGCCTGTTCTTCGCCCGCCTGCGCGGCCCGGGGAAGGTCTGGATCCAGTCCCTGCCGTTCTCGCGCCTGGCGGGCCGGATGATGCAGGCCGCCCAGGGCCAGGGCAGCAACCAGGGCGAGGGTTCGCTGCTGGGCGGGCTGGGCGATCTGATCGGCGGGAACCGGTAGGGTCTTACGTCTCCCTTCCCCCTCGATGGGGGAAGGGGGCTGCTACGAGCCCTTCGTGCTGTCCCAGCTGGCATATTCATAGGCGATGCAGCGGTCGATCAGGGTGCGCCACACCGGTTCGGCGATGGCTTCCGACAGGCCGGCCTCGCGGGCGGCGGCCCTGACCTTGGCGACGACGTCCTCGATGCGGGCCCTGTCGAAGACCTTGCTGCGGTCGGCCTTGATGCGGGCGGCGGCCTCCATATAGCCCTGCCGCTCGACCAGCAGCGCTACCAGGGCGCGGTCGAGAGCGTCCACGCCCTGACGGACGTCGACCATGGTCTGGCAGTCGGCGGGGGCAAGGCGCGCGTCGACACTGAGAGTCGTCTTGATCATGCGCCCCTTTAAGCGGTTTTGGCGTGCGGGGGAAACTGCCCGACGGGCTAAATTCCCGCGCCGTTGTCGAGGGTCAGCAGCGCGGCCTCGTGAGCAGCAGCCTCGTCCTTCAGCCAGTTGACGAAGGCCTTGACCTGCGGAAGTCGCCCCTTGGCCTTGGGGTGGACGACGTAATACGCAAAGTCGACGGCCGTGGCCATTTCGAACGGGATCACCAGCCGGCCGGCGTCGAGGTCGGCCTGGGCCAGGGTGCGCTTGGCGAGCGCGATGCCGCGACCGTTGGCGGCGGCCTCGATCACCAGGCTGGACTGGTTGAAGCGGGGGCCGCGGCTGCCGTCGACATGGCGCAGACCCCGGGCCGCCAGCCACATGGCCCAGTCTGGGCAGCTGTCGTCGGCATCGGGCGAGCCGTCATGCAGCAGGATGTGGTGGGCCAGGTCTTCGGGGCCGGCGAGCACATTTCCAGCCAGCAGTTCGGGGCTGGCCACAGGTACGACGGTTTCGTTGAGCAGGCGGGTCACTTCCAGGCCCGGATAGCGGCCCGACCCGTAGCGGATGGCCAGATCGACCTCGCCGGCGGCGAAGTCGACCACGTCCATACCGGCCGACAGCCAGACATCGACCTGGGGCTGGGCCTGCTCGAACTTGCCCAGGCGCGGCACGAGCCACTTGGCGGCGAAGGACGGAGCCGCCGTCAGGGTCAGGCGGCGGCCGTCGACGGCGGCGGTCAGCAGGGAGGCGGCCTCGGCCAGGCGGTCAAAGGCCTCGCGCAGGGCGGGCAGGGCGGTCTGGGCCGCGTCGGTCAGCAGCAGGCCCTTGGGCGTGCGCTTGAACAGGGCGGCCCCGACATAGTCCTCGAGATTCTGGATCTGCTGGCTGACGGCACCCGGGGTCACCGACAGCTCGTCCGCTGCCCGGCTGAAGTTGAGGTGACGTGCGGCCGCCTCGAACGCCCGCAGGGCGTTGAGAGGCGGAAGTCGACGTCGCTCGCTCTGTCTTTCCATGAGTTTTACTGAACGCCCCGGCAGAAGTCCTTGTTTGCGAATTGGACCGCCGGCGACCAGTTTGCAAGGGTTCGCTGGCGGATCGGCCCTTTTCGTCGGCTTACGCGCCGGGGCCGTCCCAAGGGGCGGCCCCGTCTTTCTTTTGAGACAAGAGAGGGGGCGTTCTTCGGAGCGACCCCGTCTTGCATTCCGCCGGTCTAACCCGACCGTGTTGATAGAGGTTGTCGCGTTCATGCCCCGGCCCACGGCCCGAAACGTCAAGCCCGGCCTCGTCCTTCTCGACGGGACGGCCCCTACGCGTGCCCCTGGCGTGGTGTGGCTGGTCGGCGCCGGCCCCGGTGATCCCGAGCTTCTGACGGTCAAGGCCTTCAACGCGCTGCGCGCCGCCGACGTGCTGGTGCATGACGGCCTGGTGTCTTCAGAAATTCTCGACCTGGCCCCGACAGCGGCCCGGCGAATCGACGTGTCCAAGCGCAAGTCGCGCCACACCCTGCCGCAGGACGACATCAACCAGCTGCTGGTCGCCCTGGCGCGGGAAGGCCTGACGGTCGTGCGGCTGAAGGGGGGCGATCCGTTCCTGTTCGGTCGCGGCGGCGAGGAGCTGGCCGCCTGCCGCGCCGCCGGCCTTGAATGCCGGGTCGTGCCCGGTGTTACCGCCGCACTTGCGGCGTCGGCCGGTGCCGGGGCCCCGCTGACCCACCGCGGTTCGGCCCAGGCCGTGACCTTTGTCACCGGCCATGCGGCTCACGGCGAGCCGGATCTGGACTGGCCTTCGTTGGCCCGGCCCAACCAGACCGTCGTCGTCTATATGGGCGTCTCGACCGCCGGCCTGATCGCCGGACGGC
Source organism: Caulobacter sp. HMWF025 (assembly GCF_003060965.1). Classification (GTDB taxonomy): domain Bacteria; phylum Pseudomonadota; class Alphaproteobacteria; order Caulobacterales; family Caulobacteraceae; genus Caulobacter. The sequence continues at coordinate 5,828 of NZ_QAII01000019.1, forward strand.
TGATCGGCGCCGGCCGCGCGGCCTCGACCCCGGCCCTGATCGTCGAGAACGCCAGCCGGGTCGACGAGCGTCGGATCCTGACGACGCTGGCGGGTCTGGCCCACTCGGCCGAAGGCCTCAAGGGCCCGGCCCTGCTGATGGTCGGTGAGGCCATGGCCTTGGCCGACGTCTCACCGGTCCAGACTGACGTTTCCCTGTCCCAATCGTTCGAGCGGAGCTCGCGCTCATGAAAGCCATCACCGCCAACCGCCTGCTCGACGGCGAGGTCGTGTTCTGGAAGGCCGGCCAGTGGGTCGACGCCTTCGGCGACGCGCAGCTGTTCGACAATGACGACGCGGCCGTCGAGGCCGCTGTCGCCACCGGCAAGGGTCAGCCGACCGTGGTGGTCGACGTCTATCCGATCGACCTGACCCCGTCGGAAGGTCACTGGGCCCCGGTCAGCTATCGCGAGCGCATCCGGGCCCTAGGCCCGACCAACGAACCCACCCATGGCAAGCAGGCTGAAGGCGGCGAGGCTATCGACGCCCTGCGCCATGCCGCCGGTGCCGCCCGCTCGACCGGCCGCGTCGACCTGATCCGCAGGAAGTAACGATGTACCAGTACGACGCCATCGATCGTGAGTTCCTGGTCGACCGCTCCAACGAGTTTCGCGGCCAGGTCCAGCGCCGCCTCGCCGGAGAGCTGACCGAAGACCAGTTCAAGCCGCTGCGGTTGATGAACGGCCTCTATCTGCAACTGCACGCCTACATGCTGCGGGTCGCCATTCCGTACGGCTCGCTGAACCCCGCCCAGATGCGTCGCTTGGCCTGGATCGCCCGCACCTATGACAAGGGCTACGGGCACATGACCACGCGTCAGAACATCCAGTTCAACTGGGTGAAGCTGAAGGACGCGCCGGACATCCTCGACGCCCTGGCCCAGGTCGATCTGCACGCCATCCAGACCAGCGGCAACTGCATTCGCAACACCACCTCCGACCCCTATGCCGGAGCGACGGCCGAGGAGGTGGATGATCCGCGGGTCTGGTGCGAGGTGATCCGCCAGTGGTCGACCCTGCATCCCGAGTTCAGCTATCTGCCGCGCAAGTTCAAGATCGCCGTCACGGCCTCGGCCCGGGACCGTACAGCCGCCAAGGTGCATGACATCGGTCTGATGCTGCGTCGGGCCCGCGACGGGTCGCTGGGCTTCGAGGTGATCGTCGGCGGCGGCCAGGGGCGGACGCCCCATGTCGGCCCGACCATCAAGGAGCACCTGCCGGTCGGTCGCCTGCTCAGCTATCTGGAAGCCGTTCTGCGGGTCTATAACCGCCACGGTCGCCGCGACAACATCTACAAGGCCCGGATCAAGATCCTGGTCGCGGCACTCGGCGCCGAGGAGTTCGGCCGTCAGGTGGAAGAGGAATGGGCCAAGATCGACGCGGCCCGCGCCGATCTGCCCGACACCGAACTGGCCCGCATCCGCGGAGCCTTCGCCGCGACCCCGTTCGAGACCCTGCCGGCCGTGTCTGAGCCCTTCGAGGCTGCCCGTGCGGCCAGCCCGGCCCTGCAACGTTTCGTGCGCAACAACGTCAAGCCGCACAAGAAGCCCGGCTATGCCATTGTCGAGATCTCGCTGAAGGCGCAGGGCCAGACGCCGGGCGACGCCACGGCGGACCAGTTGGATGTGGTGGCCGATCTCGCCGAGCGGTACGGCCTCAACGACGTGCGCGTGACCCACGCCCAGAACCTGGTTTTGCCGCATGTGAAGCTGGATGACCTGCCGGCCGTCCACGCCGCCCTGGCGGCGGCCGATCTGGCCACGGCCAATATTGATCTCGCCAGCGACATTATCGCCTGCCCGGGGCTCGACTACTGCGCCCTGGCCAATGCCCGGGCCATCGGGGTCGCCCAGGACATCGCCGCAAAGTTTGCCGACGAGGACCGGGCCGAAACGGTGGGTGAGCTGAAGATCAAGATCAGCGGCTGCATCAATGCCTGCGGCCACCACCACGTGGCCCATATCGGCATTCTGGGCGTCGATAAGAAGGGCGAGGAATTCTACCAGCTGTCGCTGGGCGGATCGGGCGCGGAAGACGCCTCGATCGGCAAGATCCTCGGTCCTGCCCTGCCGGCCGACAAGGTCGCCGGCGCCATCGACACCCTGGTGGAGGCCTATCTGGGCCTGCGCAACGGCGAGGAGCGGTTCCTCGACACCTATCGTCGCGTCGGGCTCGAGCCCTTCAAGGAGGCGGTCTATGTCCAGGCTGATTAAGCTGACCCACGGCGTCGCGGCCTATGTCGAAGACACCTTCGTCTCGCTGGCCGACGAGGATGCCATCCCTGAGACCGGCGATGTCATCCTGTCCCTGAGCCGCTTCCAGCTGGAGGGCGACGCCCTGCTGTCGTCCAACAGCCGCAAGGTCGGCGTGCGGATTGAGCCCAGCGAAGAGGTCGAGGCCCTGGCCTATGACCTGCCGCGGCTGGCGTTGGTGGCTGTGGCCTTTCCGAAGTTCCGGGACGGCCGGGCCTATACCTCGGCCCGGCTCCTGCGCGAGCGGCTGAACTATGCCGGCGAGGTCCGCGCGGTCGGTGATGTTCTGCAGGAACAGGCCGGCTTCATGGTCCGCTGCGGCTTTGACGCCTTTGTGCCCGCCGACGGAGCCGGGCCGGAGGCCTGGACCAGGGCTGTCGGCCGCTTCCGCCATGTCTATCAGCGCGCCGCCGATGGCCGTCCTGCGGCCCTCGAGGAAAGAACGGCGTGATGGCGTACGACCAGACGGATGCCGCGCCAGGCGGTCTGGCCGCCCGGCTGAACGCGGAGCTGCGCGATGCGCATCCGCTTGAGATCCTGACCCGGGCCTATGAGACCTATGGCGACCGTCTGGCGCTGGTCTCGTCGTTCGGGGCGGAATCGGCGGTCCTGCTGCACCTGGCGGCCCGGGTGTCGCCGGACATCAGCATCCTGTTTCTCGATACCGGCATGCTGTTTGGCCAGACCCTCGACTATCGCAAGCAGCTGGCGGCCGGGCTCGGCCTCACCGATGTTCGCGACCTGCGTCCGGCCTTTGCCGATCTGGCCACCCAGGACCCCAAGTCTGATCTCTGGCGGACCGACGTCGACGGCTGCTGCCATATCCGCAAGGTCCTGCCGCTGGACCGGGCGCTGGGCGGTTTCGAGGCGTGGATTACCGGCCGCAAGCGCTTCCACGGCGGCGATCGCCTGCGCCTGGCCGTGGTCGAGGAGGCCGACGGCAAGATCAAGTTCAACCCGCTGGCCAACTGGTCCAAGGCCGAGCTGGACGCCTATGTCACCGAGCATGACCTGCCGGCCCATCCGCTGGTCGCCCAGGGCTTCCCGTCGGTGGGTTGCTGGCCCTGCACCAAGCCGGCGGAGGACGGCGATGACGTCCGGGCCGGTCGCTGGGCCGGTCAGGAGAAGACCGAGTGCGGCATCCACGTCGCCCGCGCCCCCGGCGTAGCCCCGAACGTGGGCGGGGATATCTAGGGAGACTTGCCCCCACCGGGCTGCTGCGCAGCCGTCCGCCCCCGTAGGGGGCGGATGATATTGTTTTCCCCCTTCGGGCGAGGAGCGCCGCAGGCGCGGAGGGGGCCAGTGCTGGCCACTACTCCCCCGGCCGGTACCGCCGCGCCACGTGGCCCTTCAGGTCTTCCGGATAGAAATAGACCTCGCGCAAATTGCCCTGGGCGTAGCGCGTCGCCTGGTCGTTGAAGTGCGGCGAGGCCGGATCGCCGCTTTCACCGCCGGCGGAAACCGCCCGGGCCCGGACCTTTTTGCCGAACTCGACCACGGCCACGAAACTGTTGCCCGAGGTGCCGTAGTATTTTTTGGTTCCGGGCCAGCGCTTGGCACCGAAGGAGGCCAGCGAGCCCCACTGGGCCGAGGTGAAGGGCACGGGGATGCTGGGCTTCGCGTCATCAAACGTCTGGACGATCGCCCCGTCATTGCGCTGGAAGCGGTTGATCTCGCCCCAGGGGGTTTTCCACGATCCGAAGTCGATGGTCAGACGGTCAGAGGCCTCGGCCAGGGCCTTCAGCTTCTCGGCCGGTGTCGAAAGGTCGGCCATGTAGTCATAGACATTGACGCCCCTGGCCTTGGCGGCGGGCGCCGCCGTGGCCCATAGGGCCTCGCCCCAGAACACCGCCAGCGAGGTGGCCTCGGACCGGGCTGACCACTTGTAGTCCCAGCCCTGGAGCAGGGCGATCTGGTCGGCCAGCTTCGCCTTAAGCGGATCGTCGGCGGCCGTGGCGTCATAGGCCGCCGTCAGCCTCGGGACCAGCCGGGCAAAGGCGGTCAGATACGGGTCATAGGCCGCACCGAGCAGGCCGGGCAGGGTGAAGTCCTTGCGACCCTCCAGAACCCGGATGGCATGCAGGCCGCGCGGATTTTCGCCGAAGGTGTCCATGTATTTCGGGAAGTCGGCCTGCCGGGGGCTGTCCGGCCCCGCCGCCGAATAGGGCCAGTTGTTGGTGTTGTATGCCCAGCCATTGGCCGGATTGACGACGCGGGGTGCCTCGTCGAGCTCATGCAGCCCCTTCCAGTCGGTGGCCGGATCAGACCCGTCGACCGGCTGGGTATAGTCGAAGCGGTCGTCGCGCCGCGGAATGAACTGCGGGTGCAGATAGGCGATGGTGCCTTTTGAGTCCGCGAACAGGGTGTTGTTCGACGAATTGGCCTTCAGCGCCGCCACCTTCATGAACGACGCATAGTCGGTGGCCTTGGTGCGCAGGAACGACTGTTCCAGGGCCGCGACCGGCCTGTTCATCAGGGCGACGCTGATCCACTTGCCGTCGGCCTCGCGCACGATGGGGCCATGGTGGGTGCGATAGACCGTGAAGCGCCGCTCAGCCTTCGTGCCGTCGGCCGCTCGATACGGGATGGTGATCGTCTCGCTGACGACCGGCCTCAGGGCCTTGCCATAGCGATAGAAGCGCTGGCCGTCCTTCTCGACCAGGGTTTCAGCGAACTCGTCGACGACGTCGACGCCGCTGGAGGTGTGCATCCAGCCCGCCCTGGCGTTGAAGCCCTGGTAGATGAAGAACTGGCCCCAGGTCGTCGCGCCATAGGCGTTCAGGCCCTGGTCGCTGCTGACCTGCATCTCCGAGCGGAAAAAGAACGAGGTGTGCGGGTTGATCAGCAGCAGGGCGTTGCCGGCCAGGGTCCGGGACGGCGCGATGGCGATGCCGTTCGACCCGGTCGGCTCGCGGAAGGTCAGGCCCTTTTCGTCGTCATTCAGGGCCATCTGGCGCTTGCCGTAGAAGGCCTCGAGCTGGCTCAGCGAAATCCGCTCGATATCGCCGCCGATGCTGCCTTCGGAAAAGCTCAGCGCCATCCAGGGCTCGAACCGGGTGATCGTGCGCGGTTTCACCTCGGGATGGGTGGCGAGGTAGAAGTTCAGCCCGTCAGCCCAGCCGTTCATCAGCGCCTTGAGCCAGGCGGGGCTTTTCGCGTAGTCGACCTTGAGGACCTCGGGATCGATGAACAGCCGCTGGCGCAGGTCGCTCCAGATGGCCTTTTCACCCTCTGCTTCCGCCGTGCGGCCGAGGGCGGTGATGTAGTTGGTTTCAACCCGGTTGAAGTCGTCCTCGGCCTGGGCATAGGCCATGCCGAACACCGCATCGGCATCGGTCTTGCCGTGGATGTGGGCGATGCCCCAGGTGTCACGGGTAATCTCGATCCCGGCGGCGCGGGCCTTCAGACGGGTGAGATTGTCGGCCGCGTGAGCGGGCAGGGCCAGACTGCCCAGAACCGCGATCCATGCCAGCTTGCTGAAAACACCCATCCGCGACCCCCTAGAACCTTCTCAGATCCTGTCCCGGTCGCATTGTGTAGGCTGTGCCTTGCCGTTCACCAAGCGGTGCCGACCGGTCTGGCTGTCTATTGCGGCGGGCAGCCCTTGAACTCGCCGACCTTGGTCACCGAAAGGTCCGCCAGGTTCAGGCTTTTCAGCGGGGCCATGGACTTGGCACCCGAGCCGCTGAACAGGTCCAGCTTCAGGCCCTTGATCGCGCCGCCGATGTCCGAGGCGTACCAGTAGCCGTCATGGGCGGTGCCGTCCGGCATCGGCAGGCCGACGGTTTCCTTGATGAACAGCACGGTGCGGCGCGGGATCACCTTCGGGTCGACGGCCACGGTGCGCATGGCGGCGACCTTGCAGCCCAGGGAGTCCAGGCCACGAATGCCCTTGGCCCCCGCATGATACAGGGTGGCGCGCATCTTCCACTCGAGGCTGCCCGGCAGGGTCCCGGTCAGGGCCCCGGTGATCAGGTCGCCGAGCGGGTCGTTCTGGGGCGCGGACTCGGAGTCTGAAGCGAAGGCGGGGAGGGCGGTGGACATGGCCAAAACGGCCAAAAATCCGGCGAGCGTGCGACGCATCGAGGGAATCCTCTTATCGGCGTATCTGTCGGGCGGTCGGTGAATAGTCCGATCACGGTCTCGTGACAACCCACTGGAGGTGTAGTCGTGTCCATACGCATCTATGGCGATACCAAGTCCGGCAACTGCCTGAAGGTGAAATGGGTCGCCTGCCATCTGGGCCTGGCCTTCGACTGGGTCGAGATCGACATCCTGAAATCGGAGTCGCGGACCCCGCAGTTCATGGCGCTGAACCCGGCCGGACAGGTGCCGCTGGTGGTGCTGGCCGACGGTCGCCCCCTGGCCCAGTCCAACGCAATCCTGATCCATCTGGCCGAAGGCTCGGACCTCATCCCGGCCGATGCCTATGATCGCGCCCGCATGCTGGAATGGATGTTCTGGGAGCAGTACAGCCACGAGCCCTATGTCGCCGTGGCCCGCTTCCAGATGGCCTATCTGGGCAAGCCCCGCGAGGACCTCGATCCCAAGCTGGTCGAGCGTGGCGCCGCCGCCTTGCAGCGGCTCGAAACCCAGCTGGTTCAGACGCCCTATCTCGTGGGGGATAGCCTCACACTGGCGGACGTCGCTCTGGTGGCCTACACCCGGGTGGCCCACGAAGGGGGTTTTGACCTGTCCCTGTATCCGGCCGTTCAGGCCTGGATCGGGCGGGTGGAGTCCGGCCTGGGTGTGTCCTGAGTTGATCCAATGCGGAGTGCGCATGTCGCGACTGTCGTCCAGCCTTAAAGTCCTCGTCCTGGCCGCCGCACTCGCGGCACCGGCCCAGTCTGCCCTGGCCTGGGGCGCATCCGGCCACCGTGTGGTCGGGGTTGTCGGGACCCGCAGCCTGCCGTCGGACGTTCCGGCCTTCCTGCGGACCGAGGCGGCGATCGCCACCATCGGTGAATATGCGCGTGAGCCGGACCGCTCGAAGGGCTCGGGCAAGATCCACGACCATGACCGCGATTCCGCCCACTTCCTCGACATCGATGACCAGGGTCGCATGTATGGCGGGCCGATGTTCACGGTCGAAACCCTGCCGCCGACCCGCGCCGACTATGAGACCGCGCTGCGGGCGGCGGGCACCGACAGCTGGAAGGCCGGCTATCTGCCCTATGCGATGATCGACGGCTACCAGCAACTGGTGAAAGACTTCACCTACTGGCGCATCCTGGTCGCCGCCGAGAAGATGGCCACCGATCCGGTCCGCAAGGCCTGGTATGCCGCTGATCTCAAGCGCCGCGAGGAGCTCCTGCTCCGCGACCTGGGTACCTGGGCCCATTATGTCGGCGATGCCAGCCAGCCCATGCACCTGTCGGTGCACTACAATGGCTGGGGCGACTATCCCAATCCCAACGGCTACACCCAGTCGCGCTCCACCCACTTCAACTTCGAGGGTCCCCTGGCCAAGGCGGCGGGGGACGAGGCCGCGGTCACCCGGCTGATGCCGGCCTATGTGAACTGCGCCTGCTCGATCGAAACCCGAGTCGTCGGCTATCTGACCAAGACCTGGAAGCTGACTGAGCCGCTCTATGCGCTCGAGAAGGCCGGCGGCATGGTCGAGACCGATCCGCGTGGCCGGGCCTTCGTTCAGGAGCGTCTGGCGGCCGGGGCCGCAGCCCTGCGCGATCTGGTGACCGATGCCTGGCGTGACAGTGCCAATGGCAAGATCGGCTATCGCCCCGAGATCACGGTGGCGGATGTCGAGAGCGGCAAGGCCGATCCCTGGAATGACCTCTACGGCAAGGACTAGATCCTTGTACGCCTTCGGACAGGCTGTTGCGGGCCTCGACTACCGGGAGCGGGCGGCCGCCTTCGGGGTGGTGGAAAACGCGCTCGGCCAGATTGCCCTGGTCGAGGTGACCAAGCCCGGCAAGCCGCCGTATTTCGACCTGCCCGGCGGGGCGGTCGAGTCGGGTGAGACCGAGTCTCAGGCCGTGGTGCGGGAGTTCGGCGAAGAGACCGGTCTGATCGTCGCGGTCGACCGTCTGATCCTGACCGTGTCTCAGTTTTTCCTGAAGTCCGACGGCGAGCCGGTGCGCAATGTCGGCGGGGTGCACGGGGCCCGGGCGGTGGGGGAGGACACCGCCCTCAAGGTCGAGGACGATCACCGGCTGGTCTGGCTGGACCCGCGCGATGCCGTCGTCGCCCTGCGCCACGACGCCCATGCCTGGGCGGTCGCAGCGTGGATGCGCAGCCCGAACTAGCGGGCCGCGAGCTGGGTCGGAGCGGCACGCCCGGCGCGGCGCAGGTCGGCCAGCTGGGTGCGGCTCAGTTCGGCCTGGGCGTCGGCATGGAAGTCCCGGTGGCAGGCATAGACCGACAGCCTGCCCAGGCGCTCGGCATGGGTGCGGGCGGCGCAAACCGTATCGGCTGCATCGCGGGTGCGGCGATGGAACTCGGCGGCGTCGGCGGGG
>NZ_QAII01000020.1 GCF_003060965.1 Caulobacter sp. HMWF025
CCCCTGCTGCACCTGCGACCGTTACAGGGGTTCCCGCCACAAGGGCGGGAATGACGAAGGCGCGGGTGGCCGCAATGGCTTGCAGGCCTATTTGGACCGCGCAGCCTTCTCGGCGAGGCCCGAAGTCCCCTCGCGGGCCGCCAGCTTGTCGGCCACGGCGTCGAGCGAGACGCCCGAGGCCGCCAGAAGGACCAGCCAGTGATAGAGCAGGTCGGCGCTCTCGGCGGCGATCTCATCGGGACCCTGGGCCACGGCGGCGATCACGGTCTCGACGGCTTCTTCGCCCAGCTTCTTGGCGGCCAGCGCAGGATCGGCCAGCAGCTTTGCGGTGTAGGACGCGGCCGGATCGCCGCCCTTGCGGCTGTCGATCGTGGCGGCCAGGCGCTCGAGGGTTTCGAACAGCCGGCTCATGCCGCGCCCTTCAGGTCGTCGAGGCGCACAGGAATGCCCGCCTCGGCCATGGCCCGCTTGGCCTCCCCGATGCTGATTTCGCCGAAGTGGAAGATCGAGGCGGCCAGCACGGCGGCGGCGTGGCCGTCGCGGGCGGCTTCGACGAGGTGTTCGGTCTTGCCCGCACCGCCCGAGGCGATCACCGGCACATTCACGGCGCCGGTCACGGCCTTCAGCAGCGGGATGTCGTAGCCGATCTTGGCCCCGTCGCGGTCCATCGAGGTCAGCAGGATCTCGCCGGCGCCGCGTTCGACGACTTTTGCTGCCCAGTCGACGACATCGAGACCGGTGTCCTTGCGGCCGCCATAGGTCCAGACGTTCCAGCCGGAGCCGTCCTCGCGCAGCTTGGCATCGATGGCCACCACCACGCACTGGGCCCCGAAGGCGTCGGCCCCGGCGGCGATCAGGTCGGGGTTTTCGACGGCGGCGGTATTGGTCGAGACCTTGTCGGCTCCGGCCAGCAGCAGGCGGCGCATGTCGGAGACCTGGCGGACGCCGCCGCCGACCGAGACCGGCATGAAACAGACCTCGGCCGTGCGGGCGATGACATCGAGGATCAGGCCGCGACCCTCGCTGGAGGCGGTGATGTCGAGGAACATCAGCTCATCGGCCCCGGCCGCGTCATAGGCGCGGGCCTGCTCCACCGGATCGCCGGCGTCGCGCAGGGCCACGAAATTGACGCCCTTGACCACCCGCCCGTCCTTCACGTCGAGGCAGGGAATGATCCGGGTCTTCAGCATCAGGCGGCCGCCACCGTCAGGGCCTCGGCCGGCTGGATGGTGCCGGCATAGAGCGAGCGACCCAGGATGGCTCCGGCGATCCTGACGCCCTTGCGGGCCTTCAGGCGTTCGATGTCGGCCACGGCGGCGACGCCGCCCGAGGCGATGACGGGGATCGAGACGGCGTCGGCCAGTTCGCCCACGCCCTCGACATTGACCCCGGTCAGGGCCCCGTCGCGGCTGATGTCGGTGACGATCAGGGCGGCGACCCCCACGTCTTCGAAGCGCTTGCCCAGGGTGATGGCGTCGAGGTCCGACAGGCCGGTCCAGCCGTCGATGGCTACCTTGCCGTCGCGCACGTCGACGGCCACGGCGATCTGCTCGGGCCACAGGCGGGCGGCCTTGCGGACGAGGTCGGGATCATGCACGGCGATGGTGCCGAGGATGACGCGCGACACGCCGGCCTCGATCCAGGCCTCGACGCCCTCCAGGGTGCGGATGCCGCCGCCCAGCTGGACGGGGATGGAGATCGACTCGAGGATCGACTGCACGGCGGCCGTATTGACCGACTTGCCCTCGATGGCCCCGTTCAGGTCGACGACGTGCAGCCAGGAGAAGCCGTCCTTCACGAAGCGCTCGGCCTGGTCGGCAGGGCTGTTGTTGAAGACCGTCGCCTTGTCCATGTCGCCATGCAGCAGGCGCACGCACTGGCCGTCCTTCAGGTCGATGGCGGGATAGAGGATCATGGGCGCCATTCCAGAAAGTTGGCGAGCAGGGACAGCCCTGCGGCTTGAGATTTCTCGGGGTGAAACTGTACGCCGGCCACATTGTCCCGAACCACCGCCGCCGTGAACGGGCCGCCGTGGTCGGTCGTCGCCAGGACATCGGCCGGATCGGACGGCGTCAGGGCGAAGGAGTTGGCGTAGTACATGTGCGCGCCGTCGGCGACGCCAGAAAACAGCGGGTGATCACGCGTCAGTCTGATCGCGTTCCAGCCCATGTGCGGAATGGTCAGGGACGGGTCGGCCGGCGCCAGTTTCCTGACCTCTCCGGCGATCCAGTCCAGGCCCGGTGTGACCCCGAACTCCAGGCCGCGGGTGGCCAGCAGCTGGTGGCCGACGCAGATGCCGAGGAACGGGGCCCCCCGGCCGTGAACGGCCTGGTTCATGGCCTCATAGACGCCCGAGGCGTCTAGGCCCGCCCGGCAGGAGGCAAAGGCCCCGACGCCGGGCAGCACCACGCGATCGGCGGCGGCCACGATGTCGGGCTGCGCCGTGACAACGATGTCAGTAGCGATCCCGTGGCGGCGGGCCGCCTCACGCAGGGCTTTCTCGGCCGAGCGCAGGTTGCCCGACCCGTAATCGATCAGGGCGACGGTCTGCATGAAATTCGCTTCCTACAGCACGCCCTTGGTGGAGGGGGCCTGGCCGCCGGTCTTGGGGTCGATCTCGACCGCCTGACGCAATGCCCGGGCCAGGGCCTTGAACCCGCTCTCGGCGACATGGTGGGTGTTGTCGCCGTACAGGGTCTCCAGATGGACGCAGGCCCCGCAGTTCATCGCGAACGCGTGGTGGAACTCCTTGAAGAGCTCGGTGTCCATCTCGCCGACCTTGGGTCGCTTGAAGTCGACCTTCCAGATCAGGTAGGGCCGGTTGGACAGGTCGATGGCGCAGCGCGTCAGGGTCTCGTCCATCGGAATATAGGCCGAGCCGAAGCGCCGGATGCCCTTGAAGCCGTCCAGCGCCTTGTTGATGGCCAGGCCCAGCACAATGCCGGTGTCTTCCACCGTGTGGTGCATGTCGATGTGCAGGTCGCCCTTGGTCTCGACCTTCAGGTCGAAGCCGCCATGGCGCGCGAAGCTCTCGAGCATATGGTCGTAGAAACCAATGCCGGTGGAGATCGTCGAGACACCGGTCCCGTCGAGATCGATCCAGACCCGGATCTGGGTCTCCTTCGTCTCGCGGACCACTTCAGCGGTGCGGGCCATGGTCTTCCTTCAGAGTCCGTTTTGGGCCGCGAGGTCCCGCAGGGTGACCTGCGGACGCGGACCATAGTGGGCGATCACCTCGGCGGCGGCCAGGGAGCCCAGCTGTCCGCAGACCGGCAGAGGGCGACCCTGGGAGAGGCCGTAGAGGAAACCCGCCGCGTATTGGTCGCCTGCGCCGGTGGTGTCCACGACTTTTTCGACCGGGTAGGCCGAGATTTCGTGGATCTGACCCCCGGCGACCACGACCGAGCCCTTTTCGCCCCGGGTGATGGCGGCGATCTCGCTGCGGGCGGCGATGGCCTTTACGGCGGCGTCGAAGTCCTGGGTTTCAAACAGCGAGCAGATCTCGTCCTCATTGGCGAAGACGATGTCGCACTGGGTTTCGATGAAGCCCAGCAGCGCCCCGCGATGGCGGTCGACCATGAAGCTGTCGCTGAGGGTCATGGAAATCATCCGGCCCGCGCCGTGACACAGGGCGGCGGCCTTGGCGAAGGCGCGGCGGGCTTCGGGCGGGTCGAACAGGTAGCCTTCAAGATAGGAATAGCGGGCTGCCTCGATGATCGCCGGATCGACGTCGGCCGGGGTCAGCTCGACGCAGGCCCCGAGATAGGTGCCCATCGTGCGCTGGGCGTCGGGCGTGACATTGATCAGGCACTGGGCCGTGGCCGGGCCCTCGATCAGCGGCGCGGTGGTGAAGGCGCAGCCGATGGCCTTCATGTCATGGCGGAATACATGACCCAGCTGGTCGTCGGCGACCTTGCCGATAAAGGCGGCCTTACCCCCGAAGCTGGCGACGCCGGCGACGGTATTGGCGGCGCTGCCGCCCGAGGCCTCGATGGCCGCGGCCATGACGTCGTAGAGGCTGGCCGCCCGGGCCGGATCGATCAGGGCCATCGAGCCCTTCACCAGGCCCTCGCGCTCAAGGAAGGCGTCGTCGCACTGGGCAATGACGTCGACGATGGCGTTGCCGATGGCGGCGACGTCGTAGAGAGCGGTCATGGAGATCGACAAGCCTTTGAAAGCGCTGGCGCGGAACGGAGGTTCGAAGGGCGGCAAGTAAAGGATGCAGGCCGTCAAGGCAACGCGAGCCTTGCCGACCCCGGCCTGGCATTCTAACCCAAACCCATGACCGATATCCTTATTCTGGCCCCCGCCGCCGATGAGCCCCGGTTCGCAACCGGCTGGGACCCGCTGTTTCAGCGTCTGGCCCGCCCCCTGCGGGCCCGGGGCCTGACGGTCGAGGCCCAGGCCTGGACCGAGCCGGTGGCGGCTGACCGCGCCCAGCTGGTGATGCCGTCGATCGCCTGGGGCTATCACCTGCGCCAGGCCGACTGGTTCGCTCAGCTGGACGCCTGGGAGGCCGACGAGGTGCCGGTGCTCAATCCGGTCCCGACCCTGCGCTGGAACACCACCAAGACCTATCTGGTCGAGCTGGAAGGCAAGGGCGCGCCGGTGGTGCCGACCCACGCCCATGACCGCCTGACCGAAGAGGCCCTGCTGGCGGCCTTTGACGCCTTCGGGGTCGATGAGCTGGTGGTAAAGCCGCAGATCTCCGGCGGCTCGCAGGACACGGTGCGGGTCCGGCGCCATGCCGCCCTTGAGGGCGGCCCGTCCGGTCCGGCCCTGATCCAGCCCTTCCTGCCGGCCGTCGGCGAGGAGGGCGAGCTGTCGCTGTTCTATTTCGACGGGGTGTTCAGTCACGCCGTGGCCAAGGTCGCGGCGCGCGGGGATTTCCGGGTCCAGCCGCAGTTCGGTGGTCAGGTTTCCGGGGTCGCGCCGGAGCCGGAGGCATTGCGCGCCGCCCAGATGGTGCTGGAGGCGGCCGACCGTCCCCTGACCTATGCGCGCATCGACCTGATCCGGGGCCTGGACCACACGCCGCAGCTGATGGAGCTGGAGGTCATCGAACCGGACCTGTTTCTGGAACATGCCCACGACCATGGGGCGGCCTTTGCGGCGGCGGTGGCGGCCCGACTCTAATCTCCGGGCGGGGGACTGGAGAACCGCCTGGGCCGTCCTATCTCTCCTGTAACCGAAGGAGTTGCTGATGCCCGACCTTTCCGCCTTCCCGATCACGAGCCGCTGGCCCGCGCAGCATCCCGATCGCCTGCAGCTCTACTCGCTGCCCACGCCCAACGGGGTGAAGGTGTCGATCATGCTGGAGGAGATCGGCCTGCCGTATGAGCCGCACCTGATCAATATCGGGGCCAACGAAACCTGGATCCCGGAATATCTGGCGCTCAATCCCAACGGCAAGATCCCGGCGATCATCGACCCGGACGGGCCTGGCGGTCAGCCCGTGGGCCTGTGGGAGTCCGGCGCGATCCTGCTCTATCTGGCGGAAAAGACCGGCAAGCTGCTGCCGGCCGATCCGGTCGCCCGGATCGAGACCATCCAGTGGGTGTTCTTCCAGATGGCGGCGGTCGGCCCGATGTTTGGCCAGATGGGCTTCTTCCACAAGTTTGCCGGCAAGGACATCGAGGACAAGCGTCCGCGCGACCGCTACGCCGCCGAAAGCAAGCGCCTGCTGGGCGTGCTGGAGGGCCGTCTGGCCGACCGCGACTTCCTGATGGGCGAGGACTTCACCATCGCCGATGTGTCGATGATCGGCTGGGTGCGGGCCGTGGTCAGCTTCTATGAGGCCGGCGAGCTGGTCGACTATGCCGCCCTGAAGGCGGTGCCGGCCTGGCTGGAGCGCTGTCTGGCGCGTCCGGCCGTGCAGCGCGGTCTCAACATTCCCGCAAGGCCCTAGAGCGCGTTCCGAATAGCGGGAACCGGCTCTAGTCCTTCGGTGCGGGCGGCGGTTCGTCGCCGCCCGCAAAGCCGGGCAGGCTCCAGCCCAGCACGATGGCGCAGGCCCGCAGGCCGAACGCCGAGGCGAAGCCGGCCAGCCCCGCCGGCCAGAAGGCCACGCCCAGCAGCTGAAGCACGGCAAACACACTGGCCCCCAGCAGGGCGGCGGTGATGTAGATCTCGCGGCGCAGCAGCAGGTTGGGCTCTTCGGCCAGCACATCGCGGATCACGCCGCCGAAGGCGGTGGTCAGGACGCCCATGACCACGGCGGTGACCGGGTGCACGCCGAGACTCAAGGCCTTGGCGGTGCCGACCACCGCATAGGCAGCCATGCCCAGGGCATCGAGCCAGAGCAGGGCCGAGAACCGCCAGCCGCGCTTGCCCAGCGACCAGACTACTGTGGCTGCCGCCAGACAGGCGAGGATGTAGCCGGGGCGCTGGATCCAGAACACCGGCGCGCCGATCAGCAGATCGCGCAGGGTCCCGCCCCCGACGCCGGTGATCGCGGCGAAAAAGCCGAAGGTGATGATGTCATGCTTGCGCCGGGCAGCAGCCAGGGCCCCGGTGGCCCCGAACACCGCCGCGGCGGCATAGTCGAGCCAGAAAAGGGTGGCCTGGAGGGGATCGGTCAGGGGGTCCATGCGCGTTGATGCCATGGCGGCGCGCCCGGCGTGAACCCTGTCGCGGTAATATCTGATTTACACTTTCGCCGGCTCGACTAAAGGAGCGCGGATGAGCGAGACCCCCGAGCAGAAAAAAGGCTGGTTGCAGCGCCTGACGTCCGGCCTGGCCCGGTCGTCCAAGGCCGTGACCGAACAGGTCGCCGGGACCTTCACCAAGAAGCCCCTCGACCAGGAGCAGCTCGACGCCCTGGAAGAAATGCTGATCGAGGCCGATCTGGGCCCGCAGATCGCGGCCCGGATCACCGAGGCGTTCGGCAAGGCCCGGTTTGGCAAGTCCTCGACCGAGCGCGAGGTCAAGGAAGCCCTGGCCGAGCTGGTCGCCGCCGAGCTCGCCGACCGCGAGGGCCGCTTTGACGCCCTGTCGGGGCCGCGTCCCTATGTGGTGCTGTTCATCGGCGTCAACGGCTCGGGCAAGACCACGACCCTGGGCAAGATCGCCGCCGACCTGACCGAGAAGGGGGCCCGCGTCCTGATCGCCGCCGGCGACACCTTCCGCGCCGCCGCCGTCGAACAGCTGAAGGTCTGGGCGGACCGGGCCGGGGCCGACTTCATGTCCAAGCCCACAGGGTCCGACGCCGCGGCCCTGGCCTATGAGGCCGTTGAGCGGGCCAAGGCCGAGCACTATGACGTGGTTCTGATCGATACCGCCGGCCGGTTGCAGAACAAGCAGGGCCTGATGGACGAGCTGCTCAAGGTCATCCGGGTCGTGAAGAAGGTCGATCCGGATTATCCGCACGAGACGCTTCTGGTGCTGGACGCCACGGTGGGCCGCAACGCGCTCGCCCAGGAAAAGATCTTCGGCAACCAGGTCGGGGTGTCTGGAATTGTCATGACCAAGCTGGACGGCACCGCGCGCGGCGGGGTGCTGGTGCCGGTGGCCCGCGCCAGCGACAGCCCGATCAAGTTGATCGGGGTGGGTGAGGGGGTTGAGGACCTGCAACCCTTCGATGCCCGCGCCTTCTCGCGCTCGCTGGTCGGTCTGGAGGACGAGGCATGAGCCAGGCCAGCACCAAGTCGGCCGGCTGGGTCCGGACGGTCGTCGACTACGGCGCGACAATCGCCTTCGGCGTGACCTGGTTCATCACCCGCGATTTCCAGAAGGCCACCTGGGCCCTGGTGGCGGCTTCGGCGGCGGCCCTGGCCGTGGGCTATGCGGTCGAGCGGCGTCTGGCCCTGATGCCGCTGTTCTTCGGCGGCATGGCCCTGGTGTTCGGCATCCTGGGTCTGGTTTTCCATTCCGACGTCTTCCTGAAGGTCAAGGTCACGGTGATCAACCTGTCCCTGGCCGCCTTCCTGTTCGGCGGGCTGCTGACCGGCCGCGCCCCGTTGAAGCTTCTGATGGGCGAGGCCCTGCACATGGCCGATACGGCCTGGCGGACCCTGACCCTGCGCTACGGCCTCTATTTCACGGCGGTGGCGCTCGCCAACGAGGCGGTACGTCTGACCCAGTCTACCGATACCTGGGTCAAGTTCCGTCTCGGCCTGCTGCCGCTGGCCTTCATCTTCATTCTCAGCCAGTTGCCCTTCATGATGAAGCACATGGCCAAGGGCGACGAGCCGGGCTCGGCCGAGCCGCCGGACGCCGGCTTCTAGGGCCCGGCCGCCGGGCTTCCGCCGTTCACGGACCATTGTCGTTAAACCGACGCGTAAGGGTGCTACGTCCCTCTCCGTCGACGGATCAGACGAGGGCGGAGTCATGGCCAAGACCAGGAACGACAAGGGCGGTGGTCTTCTGGCCCGGTCGCCCAGCCACCTGCTGCACCGGGTGCTGCAGCTGGCGCTCGATATCTATGCCGAGGAATGTGGCGCGGCCGGGATCACCCAGCGCCAGTTTGCCGTGCTGTCGGCTGTCGCCGAGAACGAGGGGGTCACCCAGACCGCCCTGGTCAAGGCCACCGGCATCGACCGCTCCACCCTGGCCGACATGGTCGCCCGGATGATCGCCAAGGGCCATCTGGAGCGCCAGCGCTCCGATCAGGATGCCCGGGCCAACAGCGTGCGCCTGTCGCCCTCGGGCCGGGCCATGCTGGAAGAGATCGCGCCGATGGTCGCCATGGCCGATGCCCGCATCCTGGCCCTGCTCAAGCCGGGCAAGCGCGAAGGCTTCCTCGACCTGCTGTCCGATATGGCCGGCGCCGACTTGCATCCGGCCGAGGCCGAGCCGGCCAAGGTCAAGAAGCTGAAGGCCGACAAGCCGAAGAAAGACAAGAAGCCCAAGAAGGACAAGGCCGCCAAGAAGGCGGCCTGAACTTGCTCTGTGCTGTGTAGGTCAGGCTCAGTCCAGAAGTCTGACCGCCACACCAAGGTCCGCCGCCGCGAGCGCAAGGCGGCGGTCCAGGGTGACCAGCAGATGCTCGCCGCGCCGACAGATGGCCGCATGCAGGGCATCGGGCGCGCGTAGCGTCAGATCAAAGCGCCTTACGAAGACATGAGCCAGGCGGATATCCGCCGGCTGCACGTCGACATCCCGGGCATGGGCACGCCAGGCGTCGAGATCGGCGAGGCGTTCGGCGGCGTCTGCGGCGTCCATCAGGCGGGTCCGCACCAGGCGCGAGAGGGCTGACGCCACCTCGGCCGCCGCAAACTCGCTGATGATCGGCTGCTCTGTCAGGCCCTCGATGAACCGGTCCACCAGGGCGCTGGCGGGTTCCTCGATCAGGACCGGCAGGATGACACTGGCGTCCAGATAGACGCTCAAGTCTCCGGGTCCTCATAGAGTTGGTTCAGAAGGTCCACCGCGCTGACGCTGACAGGCTTGCGGATCTTGCGCCGGGCCTTGAGCCAGTCATAGGTTGCCGGTGTTGGGCGGGGGCTGGAGGGCAGCATCGGCCGAAGCTCAGCGACGGCCTTGCCATGGCGCGTGATGATTACCTCTTCCCCGTCAAGCGCGCGGTCGATCAGGGACGGCAGACCATTCTTGGCATCGGCGACACTGTAGCGGCTCATGGGCACCCCACTATGGCTATAACTATAGCCATAAACTGGAAGGCAGCAAGTTTGGCCGTTAAACCACGATATTCAGCAGCGAGCCCGGGCGCAGGATCTTCTGCGGCTGGGCTTCGGGCTGGACGAAGGGGCGGGCCGGCGGCTGGCGCTGGGGTTGCGCCTGGGTCTGGGCCTGCATCTGCACCGAGGCCGCCGCCTGGGCCGGGCGAGCCGCCGCCGCATCGCCGAGTGCCGCCTGGAAGAAGGCCGAGCGCGTCGCCGCGCCGCCGCCAGACGCGGGCGTCGCGGTCGTCCTGGCCGGAACATTGGGCCAGCCTGCGGGGCGAACAGTGCTCATGACTCGACGTCTAACATGGTTAACGGAGAGTGTGCGAGCAGGGTTAGCGGTGGGTTAACGCCGTGAGGCTGCGACCCGACGGCGCACCTTGAAAACGGTCATTCCAGGCGCTGAGCTTCCGGTGGTCCCGGCTGGGCGCGCGTCGTGCTGGGCCGGGATCACAGCTTCTATCGCGCCTTGGCCAGCAGGTTTTCAGCCGCATCCGGGGTCAGGGGACCGGTGTGCTTGGCCAGGATCATGCCGTCGGCGCCGATCAGAAACGTCTCGGGCACCCCGGTGACGCCGAACTCCAGCCCGGCCCGGCCGTCGCGGTCGACAAGGCGGGCGGCGAACGGATCGCCCAGCCGGGTCAGGAAGGCCTGGGTATTGGCCGGCGCATCCTTGTAGGCGACACCGATCACGGTCACGCCCTGGGCCTTCAGCGCCATCAGTTGCGGATGCTCGATCTCGCAGGGGGCGCACCAGGAGGCGAAGAAGTTGACCAGCACCGGGCCGCCGGCCAGGCTTTTCAGGGCTTGCGGCTGGCCGCTGTCGAGGTCGGGCAGGGTCAGGGCCGGCATCGGCTTGCCGACCATGGCGTGGGGCGAGACCCTGGGGTCGCGCTTCAGGGCATAGCCGGCGAACAGCACGGCCAGCAGGGCCAGGACGATCAGCGGCGAGAAGGCCAGCCAGCGCTTCACGCTTTAGGCTCCCCGGCCCCGGCCTTGACCTCGGCCTGCAGGCGCTCCAGTTCCCGCTTCCAGTGACGGGCCCTGGCCAGGCTGTCACCGATCATCCAGGCAAAGGCCAGGACCGAGATCCCGAAGGCCGGCCACATGTAGACCGCATATTTTCCGGCGTCGAAATCCAGATGCATGTCAGCGCCCTCTTCAGCGCTCGGCCAGACGCAGGGCCAGGGCCCGGGCCTTGCGCCGCCGGACGAGCGCGCGGATCCGCACCAGCCACAGCGACCCGAAGGCCGACAGATAGGCCAGGGTCATCAGGGCCCAGGGCCACAGATAGACGGCCGGCAGGCGGTTTTCCGGGGCCGCAAACAGGGTCGAGGACCCCTGGTGCAGGGTGTTCCACCACTCGACCGAGAACTTGACGACCGGCAGGTTGATCAGCCCGACCAGGGCCAGGATGGCGGCGGCGCGGGCCGCCTTCTGCTCGTCCTCAAGGGCCGAGCGCAGGGCCAGATAGCCCAGATAGAACAGGAACAGCACCAGCACCGAGGTCATGCGGGCGTCCCACTGCCACCAGGTGCCCCACATGGGCTTGCCCCACAGCGAGCCGGTGACCAGGGCGAGGGCTGTGAACACCGCGCCCAGCGGCGCGCAGGCCTGGGCGGCGGCATCGGCCAGGGCGTGGCGGAAGATCAGGGCCAGCAGGCTGGCGATGCCCAGGAACAGATAGATGAGCATGCTCATCACGGCGGCCGGCACGTGGATGAACATCATCCGCACGGTATCGTGCTGCTGGTAGTCCTCGGGGGCGGCAAAGGTCAGGTACAGACCGACCAGGCCCAGCACGCCGGCAATGGCCCCGAACATCGGTGCGGCCCAGCGCGAGAACGCCATGAAGCGTTCCGGATTGGTCAGGAAATCAAGCGGGTGTCGGGCGTCCATGAAGTGCTGATTAGAGCTCCCGATGAACGCCCGCAATGCGTATCAACCCTGATCAGCTCGGCTTGCGCTTGATGATCACGGTCCGCTCTTCCCTGCGCTCGCCCATCGGGTGGCCGTCCTGGCGGGCTTCGATGCGCCGGACCATCATGCGGGGTCCCCCCATTTCCGGACCGAGAGCGTCGAAAGCCTTCTGCTGGGCGGGCGACAGGGCGGCGTAGAAGGCCTTGGTCGCGGCGGCGCGCTTCTGGAAGGTTTCGGCCATCCGGGTCATGTGCTGGGCCTGGCGGTCAAGGCGCTCGGGTGTGGTCAGACGGTCATCGCCGTCATCGTCCATATCGTCGGGCTTCATGGCGTCCTTCATCGCGCCGGGACCGGTCGCGTCGAGATAGGACTTCAGGGCGCTGTCCTGGTCCGGACGCAGCTGCAGCACGTCGCGCAGATGCTGCGCGTGGGCGGCCGGATCGCCGTGACCACCCATCCGCCCCATCATCACCATGGCATGGCCGCCGGCCATCATGGCTTCCATGGGCGGCATCGGCGGCCATGCCATGGTG
>NZ_QAII01000021.1 GCF_003060965.1 Caulobacter sp. HMWF025
CGATCGCGCTACCTCATCTTCCCCCTCCGGGGGAGGAGGGCCGGAGGCCCGGAGGGGGCAAGTGTGGTGTGGGATGTATCTGAACCGCCGCAGGGCCCCCTACGGACTGCTTCGCAGTCGTCTTCCCCCATGGGGGGAAGATGGGATCATGCCGCCTCATCTTCCCCCTCCGGGGGAGGAGGGCCCCCCGGGTCGCGCGAATCGCGCGCCCGAGGACAGGCTCCGGCCCGGAGGGGGCGAGTGTGGTGGACCAAGCTGCGCGGCGATGGCGTCGAGGGCCCCGTCCAGGGCCTGCATGACATCTTGGGCCGGTAGTCGCAGCGTACGAATATCCTGATCGAGCAGCCACCGATCCCGTTGCGCATCGCGCTCCGGACGGCCGTTGATGCAATGGTCGTAGCCATCGATCTCGACGGCCAGACGCGCAGCGGCGCAGTAGAAGTCGAGCACATAGGGACCGACGGGGTGTTGCCGCCGGAACTTGAAGCCGTGCAGCCCACCGCGTCTCAGGACGAACCACAGCCTTATCTCGGGCGGCGTCATCTCTTTGCGCAGGTGCCGGGCAGTGGCGACGGTGGGCTTGGGCTGCGGCATTGGCAGATCCTTTCTGGACAGGCCACTTGCCCCCTACGGACCGCTTCGCGGTCGTCTTCCCCCGGAGGGGGAAGATGAAGAGCGCGCCCACATCTTCCCCCTCCGGGGGAGGAGGGCCGCAGGCCCGGAGGGGGCAAGTGCTCGCCTTCAATCCTAACATGTTCCCTATTTGTTCTCAACCGGAGCGACCCATGCCCCTGTTCCGAAAACCCCGGCCACCCGAGCAAAAAGACTCCCGCGCCGCCCGGCTGATCGCGCTGACGACCGGCGGCCGGCCGCAGTGGACGCCGCGCGACTATGCCGCCCTGGCGTCCGAGGGCTTTGCCAGGAACCCCGTCGCCTATCGCTGCGTGCGGATGATCGCCGAGGCCGCCGCCGCCACGCCGCTGGCGGTGTTCCACGACGGCCGGCGCGCCCCCGACCATCCGCTGCAGCGGCTGCTGCACGCGCCCAATCCCGAGCAGGGCGGGCCCGATCTGATGGAGGCCTTCTTCGGCAACCTGCAGACCGCCGGCAACGCCTATCTGGAGGCGGCGGGAGAGGGCGACCAGCCCGGCGAGCTCTACGCCCTGCGCCCCGACCGCATGACCCTGGTGCCGGGCCCGCGCGGCTGGCCGCTGGCCTATGACTACCAGGCCGGCGGACGCAGCGTGCGGATCGGGCGCGACGCCGGCGGCTGGCTGCCGGTGCTGCACCTGAAGCTGTTCAATCCGACCAGCGACCATTACGGCCTCTCGCCGCTGGAGGCGGCGGCCTTCGCCATCGATGTGCACAACGCTTCCAGCGCCTGGAACAAGGCCCTGCTGGACAATTCGGCCCGGCCGTCCGGGGCGCTGGTCTATGTCAATCGCGAGGCCGGAGACCGGCTCAGCGACGAGCAGTTCGAGCGCCTGAAGGCCGAGCTGGCCGGGGCCCAGTCGGGCAGCGCCAATGCCGGGCGGCCACTGCTGCTGGAGGGCGGGCTGGACTGGCGGCCGATGTCGCTGTCACCGGCCGAGATGGACTTCACGGGCGGCAAGCACGCCGCCGCTCGCGAGATCGCCCTGGCCTTCGGGGTGCCGCCGCAGCTGCTGGGCATCCCCGGGGATGCGACCTATGCCAATTATCGCGAGGCCAACACCGCCTTCTGGCGCCACACCGTGGTGCCCCTGGCCGAGCGCGCCGCCCGGGCCCTGACCGGCTGGCTGGGCGTGAAGTTCCCCGGCACCCGCATCGCCCCCGACCTCGACGCCGTCCCCGCCCTGTCGACCGAACGCGACGCCCTCTGGGCCCGGCTCGACGCGGCCAGCTTCCTGACGCCGGACGAGCGGCGAAGGCTGGCGGGGCTGGACGGCTGACTCAGCAGGCCCCCTCCTGGCTGCTGCGCAGCCGTCCTCCCCCAAAGGGGGAAGATGAAATCCGCTGACCCCATCTTCCCCCTCCGGGGGAAGACGACCGCGAAGCGGTCCGTAGGGGGCAAGTGCCCAATGGAACCTAGACCATGACCCCACCCCCCGAACGCTGGCGGCTGGACCGGCAGGTCTCGCTGGCCCTGATCGTCACCCTGGTCCTGCAGGCCGCCGCCGCCCTGCTGTGGGCCGGCCGCGCCTCGGCCCGGATCGACGAGATGCGCACCCGGCTCGACGCCCAGGCCCCGGTCGCCGAACGTCTGGCCCGGCTGGAAGAACAGGCTGCCGCGACGCGTGCGGCTTTGGCGCGGATCGAGGCCAAGCTGGATTGAACGCCATCACCCCTCCCCCTTGGTGGGGGAGGGGC